>JACCTH010000035.1 GCA_013812505.1 Acidimicrobiia bacterium
CACCAACAGATCCAACACCTTGCGACGGAACTCGGGCGGATATCGGTACGGCATGCAGACCCTCCTTCATGGGGTCAGGGCACACCCGATTCAAATATCCCAACTCCGGAAAACCCGGGCAACATCACAGCCTCTATGAAACTCGGGGTGGTTCACTGGAATGCTTCATATGCATGCTCAACTACCTGCACGGTAGATTCGTCGTGATGCCCATTCGAGTCTGGATGCTTCCCCGCAGTTTGTTTCCAGAGTTCGATCCCCCGAAAGTTGCCTCGACCATCAACCAACTCCTGCACTGCTCGACTCGCCCTGATACACGCTCCGCAGTCGTGAGATAGAAAGAGGAGAACCGTGTACGAGTCGGGGCGAGGGTTGAGCCAGCTCGGCACCGAGATCGCATCTCCGACCTGGAGCGCAGGAAGACCACTCCTGCCTTCAACCCGCTCACCGATCAAACGCAGTGCCCTAACACAGCCAGCAAGCCCGATAGTCAAAAGCACGACAAGCACCGTGAGGACGACGAGCACAGCATCTTGAGTAGTCACTTAGTACGTCCGTCTGTCCGTTCGAGTGTGACAAGACGACTAACCAGAGCCTCAGCGGCTCCATGATCGACCGCGAAGAACGTATCGATCTCACAGACCGCAGTCGAAGTGACAAGGATCAAGCTCGCTTCATCGTCGGTCGACGTCACGAAGTAGAGCTGCCCTGCCGGAACGGCCAAGCCGTCGGCGTCAGGAGCGACCCAACCTTCGATTGGTTGGATATCCATAGTGAAGAGATCGGCCACGGTAACGAACAGCACGTCGCCTTCAACTGACAGCGAGGCTGTTTCGCTTGCAGCGACGACAACACTTTCGTTGTCCACTCCTGGAGACAGGATTTGGAGCTTCTCTGCCATCCAATCCTGGCCGTGAGACTCGCTTTCGGCTAACAGAGCAAGCGAGTCCCTAGTCCAAAGGCCGATGGTCGGCCGACCCATTACCCGACCGGTTTCAGGGTCTAGGCCCTCGTATGAACCGACCTCCAGACCCCCATCGTTCAGGGAGTACTCCTCCTCAAACAAGCCCCCCAACACGTCGACAGCAGTTGCCCGCATGCTTTCAGCGTCTGACGATCGAAGCTTGATGGCAGCGCCGTCGACGCTCCAGAATGCATGCGAGTTTCGCCTGGTCAGCGGATCGATCCGTTCTGCTTTCGCACGGTAGAGGTCACAGGTTCGATCCCTGTAGCGTCCACCCTCACAATTCCTGTGTTGCAGGGATTCTCAGGTTCTGGATCGGCTCAGTACACGGCTTGGGAGCACTCGGACGCGGTGGGCCGATCGAGAGTCTCGATATGGTCGCCGACCCAAGCTATCGAGGCCAGAAGATCCGATAGGTCGAACATAGCCATTTGCCGATGTCCGGACAACCCAGCCTGTTCGTCGAATCGGGTCAGTCATTTTGCATTACTGCAGCTTCAACTTCGAGGAACACTTCATTGGCTGCCGACACCCCGCCCAGCTGTTGACGCTCTTTGATCCAGGTATTTGCCGTTCGCAACACCATGGTTGCCGCCCGAAGGTGCTCGTCGGGAGGAAGCGTCTCGATATCGGAGACCTTGGCGAGACCGATGATGCGCCGGATCGCCTTGCAGCCGCCAAACCCGAGGGCATCCCGAGCTACCTGTTGGAGCCACGCATCGAGAAACCCGTCGGTCCAGGTCTGGTCTACACGAGTGGGCCACAACCGTCGCATGTTGGCCTCGAAGGCGTTCCAGGTTTCCTCGGCAAGTCCGGCCACCCACTCGCAGTACTCGGCGCCTCGGTAGAGAACGGCAGCTCGTCCTCGAGCCAACAGGTAGTTGCCGATGAGAGCGCCGAGGTCGAAACCAACCGGCCCGTAGTAACAGAACTCCGGATCGATTACGCGGGCGTCGCCCCGGCCATCGGTGGATCGGACCATTACCGAACCGGTATGGAGATCGCCGTGGATCAACGCTTCGGCCGCCGTCATGAACCGGTGCTTGAGAAGGCCGACCTCGCTGCGCAAACAGGCATCGGATCGAAGGGCAGCCACCTCCGGTGCAAGCTCGTCCACAAAGCTGTTGTTGTCGTGTTCGATATACGGCTCGGTGAAAACAAGTTCCTCGGTAATCCGGCACAGCTCGGGATTGATCGCCTGCGCGGTTTGCTGCTTCACCTCCATCTGATCAAGGGCGAAGAGCGAAGTCGAGAAGGCGAGATTGGCCACGTATTCGCCGAGGAGGGCGCCGACCCCACGGTGGATCTCCCCCCTGTTGAGCTTGCTACGCCAGATCTCCCATCCGAACAGGTTCTCCATCGCCAGCACGTATCGATCCTCATCGGTCCCGTAGTAGGCGGGAACGAGATGTGGCACCACCGCCGCCGCGACCGAAAGACTCCGGGACTCTGCCAACACCCGCTGTGGGGTGAGCGGCCAGCTCTCACCGACCAGGCGAACGTACGGCAACGCCTGTTTCAGACAGATGCCGCGCCCATCGGCATCCTGGCAGAGGAAGACGAGGTTGAGATTGCCGTCGCCAACCTCGGCGACCTCCAGGGTCGAGGCATCGACCAGCTCGGCCAGTGTCGGATTAGAGGCGATATAGCTCGCAACCGTCTCGGGCGTCAGGAGTTCGTATTCACTTGCCATCGTTGACATCGCGGTCATTGAGAGATGCGTCGATTGGATGGACGGACAGCGCCGTCACCTCGATGTCCAGGGCGATAGAGGGAGAGAGCTCAGGACCTCGTGGAGTTCCTCGGGGCTATCTACCTGGTAGAGACTGTAAGGAGCCCGCCGACCCGGTATCCGCCAGATCCGACGTAGCTTCCCGTCGGAAACAAGTTGTCTCCCCCGATCATGCTCCGCCCGCTTGATCGCACCCAGCCTCTGCTTGTCCATGTCGGGCGGGATGTCCTGTTCGATGTGTGCGAGGAACTCCACTTGTCAGCTTCCGGCCAGTGCGGGCGCAACCAGTTCGATGGCGTTGCCGGGCGCCGCCCCGTCGTGGATGATCGCCCGTAGCGCCTTGGCGATGCCCATCGGATCGTGATGCTGCCAGATGTTGCGTCCGAGGTTCACGCCGATGGCACCTCTATCGATCCCGTCGCGAACAAATGAGAGAACCTCGAGGGGGCCTCGTCCGTTGTCGGGCCGCCGGCGATCGCCACCGGCACCGGGACGATTCGGTCAACTTGTCGAAGTCTTCGCAATAGGACGTCTTGACGACTCGCGCCCCCAGCTCGCTCGCGATCCGGCAGCTGAGTGCGAGATAACGGGTGTCACGTTTCTCCAACTCCTTGCCGGCCGCGGTGACGGCCATCATCGATTCGAGCCCTTCCGAGACGCTCCTCAGCGTTGTCGATGCCCCGGCACTTCCTCCAGTTAGCGTCGCACCGCCCAGGACAGGTTGACCGCGGTCGGCCGGCTCGCCTCCAACACCTCGGCGGCTTTCGAGAGCTCACGGTCGGCCTCGGCTACTCCAAGGTGGCGGCATTCCAGGGCGGCCAGGTACATGCCATAGCAGGCCGAAGCACCGATGCATCCCGCACCGCGGACCACCATCGTGGCGATGGCGTCGGACATGGCTGGTGCGGTGCCGTTTGGAGACCACGCCGGAGCTCGAAAGGCAGCAGACGCTGGTCGATCGCTCGGACGGCACCAGGATCATCCGGATCGATCCAGACGGTTCGCCGGGGTTTTGTCTCGGCTGGGGCGCTCACATGGGCACCGCACGGACGTGTCGCTGCTTCGTTCTAGAGAGGGTGAACGAGAAGACGAGTGCGATCAGAAGCACAACGCCCTTCACGACGTCCTGGGCGTAGTACGCCGAGCCCTTAATGGTCGTGCCGGTGATCAATATGCCCATCAGTATCGCACCAAGGGCAGTCCCGAAAGCGTTTGGTCTATTGACTCCGAGGACCGACGTCCCCACCAAAGACACCGCGACCGCATCGAGCAGCAGCGAGTTGCCGGCGCTGATGTCGCCCTGCCCGATGCGTGACGCAAGGATGAGACCGCCGATCGAAGCGAAGACACCGGCGATCATGTAGGCGGATGCCTTGTAGAGACGGACCCTGGCGCCGGCCAGGCGGGCCGCCTCAGGGTTGGAACCGATCGCGTACATGACGCGTCCCCATTTGGTGTGAGACAGGAAGAACCACGTGCCGATCGTCAATAGTGCGAAGATGATGACGGGATAGGGCACCGGCCCGACGGCCCCGCGGTCGATGATCAAGAAACCTGGGGTGAAGCGCCCAGGAGCGACGCTGCCGTCACGGAGAATCAACCCGGACGACACCGATTGACCATCCACTGGAACGAGCTTTAGTCCCTGAACCAGGAACATCGTGGCCAGCGTGGCGAGCAGGTCCGGGATCTTGAGCAGCACGATCAGCGCCGCGTTCAATGCTCCGACCAACACACCGCCGAGTATCACGACGATGATCGCCACCCAACCTGTCTTGGCGTAGATGACCATGGTCATGGCGGCAATGGTGACCGACATACCGACCGTTGCTCCAACGGACAGGTCGAGTCCGCCCACGGCCATGGTGACCGTAACGCCCAAGCCGACGATGGCTACGACCGCCGTGAACTTCAGCATCGAGAACAAGGTCGTTGAGAGCCGGAACGAGGACTCCGTCGCGAAAAAGAAGACAAAGAACACCACCGTCACCGCTATGAAGCCATAACGGACCAGCAAGTCCCGGATGTCCCTGCGCGGTGTAGCAGCGGCTGACTCCTTGGCGTCGATCGATTGCGTCTTCTGGTCCGACACTATTCTGACCACCTAGCCGACCTCCGATAGTCTCTGAAGAATCTCGTCCCGGCTCGTCTCCGATAGGTAAGAGTCGAATCGGAGATCGCCGTCGACGAAGACCAGGACCCGATCGGCAACCTGCATGATCTCCTCCAAGTCGCTCGACATGGTTATGACGGCTGCCCCGGCGGCAGCGATTTCTCGGGTTCGCTTGCACAGATCGCGGCGGGCGCCGACATCGATACCCTGGAACGGCTCGTCGAGAATCATCACCAGGGGTTGCTCCCGGAGCCAGCGCCCGATGACCACCTTCTGCTGATTGCCACCCGAGAGTGATACCACCGGGTCGTCCTCTGAAAGCGCGACCACACCGAAGTCCTCGACTACCGCCTTGCCAACGGCCGATTCGGCTCGTGGATTGAGGAGGCCGAACCGCGAGACCGCCTTCAAGAACGGAAATGTGGCGGTTGCCGAAATCGACCAATCGGCGATGATTGTGCCTGCCATCCGATCCTCGGGCACCATGAATACGTGTCTCCCGATGGATTCTGCTGGCGACCTCGGGGCAAACGGTTCGCCCTGGAGAGTCATGCGGCCGGCCCTAAAGGGCTCGGACCCGAAAATCCCGTTGGCGAGCTCGCTCAGGCCCGATCCAAGCAAGCCAAAAACGCCGGCGACTTCCCCAGCCCGAAACGCAACATCGAAGGTCTGCGCCTTAGGGAGAAGTTTGACACCTGTCAGCTTGAGCACCTCATCGGACCCTCGCATCTCGTCGGTGGAGGCATGGCTTTCTGCACCGGCGGCTCCAAGCATTTCCTGGAGCGCTTGGTGCCAATCGAAAGGAGGGGTGTGCTCGCCACAAACAACCCCATCACGAAGGACCACCAAACGATCAGCGATGTCATCGATTTCCCCGAGTCGATGTGACACGTAGAGGATTGCGACTCCTGAATCGCGGAGACGTTCGATGACGCCGAACAGCCGGACAGCTTCAACCTCAGATAGAGCCGATGTGGGCTCATCCAGCACGAGCAACCTGGGTTTTCGAACCAGCGCTCTTGCGAGGAGAAGCAGCTGGCGATCGGCGATCGGTAGGCCATGGGCGTCGCTGCGCAGAAAGGCATCCGACCAGTCCAGGTCGAGAACGGCCGCAACTTCGCGAGCTCGTGGTACAAGCGACCTGGATGAAGCGAAACGGGGCACCTCACTGACAACGATGCCTTCAAACAGCAGATTCTCAGCGACACTGAGGCCGGGAACTATGCCGTCACTGATCCTCTGGTGAACGGCTTCGATCCCGAGAGCCCGAGATGTGGAAGGGCTATCGATAGTCACAGCGGCACCGTCGATAGCGACGGTGCCGCTGTAATTCGAGTTGGCCCCAGAGAGGATCTTGATGAGTGTGGTTTTGCCAGCCCCGTTTGCGCCGAGTAGTCCGGTGACCTCTCCTGAGTGCAGATCAAGCTCGACACCTCGAAGCACCTGGTTGCTGCCGAACGACATCGTGACGTCGTTCATGTGGATGACTGTGGTCATCAATCCGGAACCTTGGGAGTTATGGGTGGCCTCCTAGCCGATCAGAAACTCACCGACCGTATCCACGGAGCCGAGGAGATCTCGGTGAGATTGAGCGCCGGCAGCTTCGCCCGGAGGTCTACCATATTGGATACTCCGTTTTCGATCAGGAAGTCGCTCGTAACCAGCACTCCGGGGAACTGGACGGTGCGGCCACCCTGCTCGCCGGCGAGTTCTAGGGCCATCGTGCGGACCACGGCGGCGCCGATGGCGTTGGGGTCCGTTGTGGCAGTGGCGACCCATGGGCTGTCGGCCTTGGTCATGACCTCGATATCAGCATTCGAGATATCGATGCCGTATACCCTGATCTCCGTCTGGAGAGTGTTCTGCTCGATCGCTGAGACGGTCCCTTTGGTCAACTCGTCGTACGGTGCGAAAATCGCAGTGACATCAGGGTTGGCCTTCAGAGCGGCATCGACCAGCTGAGCGTTGTCGGTGGCGACGGCGTTCGTGAACTTGCCTACGAAGAACAACTCGGTCCACGAGTTATCGGCCTTGTATTCCTCCCATACGACGTGTCGCCGATCGAGAGGCGCGATGCCGAGCACGTTGACATAACCAACGTCTTGGTTCTGGCCAATGTCGGTGGCCATCTGCCCGAGCACCAAGTCTGCGAGGCTGGCATCACTCTGCGAGGTCTCCACCGCTCTAGGGGCGCACTCGGCGATGGCAACGTCATAGATGACGACGAGGATGCCTGCGTCGAGGGCCTTGTTGATGAGCGGGCACATGGTGTCGGTCTGGCCGTGGTCGACGATGATCCCGGCGACACCGGACCCGATTGCTGTTTCCATGTCGGTCGCCTGCTTGGCGTTGTCGGCCTGGGCGTCATAGATCTGAACTTCGAAACCGATCGCCTCGGCCTGCTGATTGGCGCCGTTTGTCCACTGCTGGAAGTAGTCGCCGGCACCGCTGTTCTGAACGATTGCGATCTTGACCGGCCCGGCGTTGAACGGTGCAGGGGCAGCAGCGGTTACCGCCGTGGTGGCAGTCCCGGCCGCCGTGGTGGCAGTCCCGGAGGCCGTGGTGGCGGTCCCGGCCGCCGTGGTGGTCGAGGTCTCCTGCGAACAGCTTGCCGCGAGCAGGGCGAAGCCCAGGAGCATCGCCCCACGCCAGACTCCCCTGGCCCGCAACATTGTCATGACTCTCCTCATCTCCGATCCCTTCCTTTTTGTCGTGATGGTTTCGAACGCCCGCCGACCATGTCATGGCTCCTTTCGATCGCGAGTCTTTGCATTCGCATCCTCCATTCGGTTTCTTGCTTCAGGTTGCCAAACAGATTGTCGCCCATCAGATCGCGCTGCGGCGGTGGCTGGTCCGCAGGGGACCCAGAGGGACCTCGGAAAGCTTTTCCCCGCGGTCGAGCCTGATCACCCGTCGATCGGTGACCACTGCCGTGATCATTTCATGGGGCGTGATGTCGAAAGCCGGGTTGATGGCCTTGGTGCCAAGCGGGGCAATCGTCTCCCGCCATGCCCTGGTCACCTCTTCGCTCCCGCGATCCTCGATCTCGATCATCTCACCTGATGGCGTGTCGAGATCCATGCTCGATTCTGGTGCGACCACGATGAAGGGGACTCCGGCGTTGCGAGCCCCGAGCGCCAGCGAGAACGAGCCCACCTTGTTGGCGGTGTCACCGTTAGCGGCGACGCGGTCGGCACCGACCAGCACTGCATCGGCCGCCCCCTGGGCGAGAAGAAACGGTCCGGCGGAGTCGACGATCAAGCGAAACGGTGCGCCCATCCTCGCCAGTTCCCATGTGGTCAGTCGTCCCCCCTGAAGCAGAGGTCGGGTCTCGAGCGGTATGGCCTCGGCCAGCAAACCTCGCTCGAGCATGGTTTGGATCACCCCGAGAGCGGTCCCTCGTTCGACCGCAGCCAAACCGCCGGTGTTGCAGATAGTCATCAAACGTTGCGGGCGTTCTCCGGTCAATTCGATCAACAACTCAGATCCGTAGATTCCCATCGACCAGCATGACGCGATTTCCTCGTCCCGAATCGCCAATCCTTCGGCCAGGATCGCGTGGTAGCCGCCGCCGCGGGCTCCCGCGGCCCGATCGACCGCTCTTGCCAGATTCACCGCGGTCGGGCGGGCGGAGCGGAGAGCATGCACGTCATCGTCGAAGGCCTGCGCCTGATCAGCCGGGGGGTGTGTACGTGCGGCCAGTGCAACGCCCAGAGCCCCGGCTACGCCAATTGAAGGGGCGCCTCGTACCGCCAATCGCTTGATGGCGCCGACCAGATGGGAGACATTTGTGATGCGGAGATGACGCAACTCGTTGGGAAGCAGGGTCTGATCGACTATGACGACTGCTCCATCATCCCAGTCGACGCTTCGGAGGGGAACCATGTGCTGGAGGTTGTCTGACAACTGGCCGAAACCTTACCATGAGCTTGTGCCCCAACCCCTGGCCGAGCAGCCTTCACCTGCCGGGCTACGGCGTGGGCGGCCCGGATTGGAGGCCCTTGCCGTGGGAATGAGCCGCTCAGCGCTTGACCTCGTCCAGCAACTTTTGGTTAGTGACAGCTTCTTCGACCGGCCGCCCACATGCCATTCCGGTGTGGGGGGTCTGGGATGACGGGGCCCACTGTTTCGCCTTCTCGTGTGGACCAGATCAAATTCAGGCTGCGTTCAGGTTCGATCGCGCATACTCACCAAGAGCGCGAGCCCCGGACGCTGTGATAGCGAGAAGGTCGAGCGCGATGAGGGCGCTACTACCGTACTTGTTGTCGGCGATACGAATTGCCGACCGAATAGTTGACCCCGGCGAAGCTGACGTTGCCCGACGAGTCGACCTTGCGGATCACCGGCCGGCTAACGGTTTGCGGCCGGGAAGGTCGGGCTCGAGTGTCGGTCAGGAACCGAAACCCTCGCCCAGGAACCGGAACCGCGTCTCGAAACTGTCACCGACCTACCGGCCACAATGTCCAGGATGAGGCGGAGCCGCACACGCGCTCGCGCGATGGACGCGCGATGGAGGCAATTGCGGCCGAGAGTGATCCGATCCGAGAAAGCCGAAAACCCCCGTCGAAACGGAGGTTTTCGTTCGTAGCGGGGGCGGGATTTGAACCCGCGACCTTCGGGTTATGAGTCAGATCGGGTCGTCCGCATAGGTGCTAGCCGATCCGCGATCGCCAACTTTCATGCGGCTTTGCTGATGCGACGTTCGCTGGGAATCGTCATCCCACCGGGTGGTCCGGCCAGGTTTGTTTGACACAGGTTTGACATAGGCCGTAGGTCGCTCAGTTGTTAGCACTGCTGCGCTCAGGGCCTCCAAAAGGCGGAAGGGGAGGCTCGTACTCGTAAAGCGCGCGGTCACGGTCAACATCCTCGAACAGCCTCTGTTCGGTGTAGCCCTTCTTGCGATCGATGACTTCCAGGCGCATCTTAGGAAACTCTCTCGCGGCCCGATTGTATAGGTAAGTCATTATGTCGTTGCCCGCCTCGTTGTCGGTGGCGAAAATCATGTGATAGATAGGCTTATCACGCTCTGTCCGCACTTCGAACGTGTGCGTCCATCGATACCCCAACACGTTCTCGAGTCTCCATCGCATCAAGTTGACGTACTCCCCACGTGCTTCGCTCGGAGTTAGTCCGCGGCTTAAGCGCGCTTCGTAGATCCTCACCCACGTATCAGTTCCGAACATCGCTGAAATACGCTCGCGGTCTTCGGGTCTCACAGTCCCCCCGTCGACGCGAAGGAAGCGCACGAACATCGGCTCCGGAAAGAGGATCCAGAGCTCTACCTTGTAGGGGCTGCCCTTCTTGAACCCTGCCAAAGCGACCAGCGTGGACCACGAGTAGTCCGGGCCATTTGGATCAAGGAAGGCAAACGTGGGCGCCCACTTCTGAGACCTCAACGCTTCGAGCACATCGACGATGATCTCGTTGCAGTTCCCCTCCAGCACCTGTGCGTCCCGCCCGGCCATCTTCGGTGCTAATTCCTGCCTGAGCTCCTCTGCATGCTCCAATTCGATAAATCGCAGTCGTGTGAACGGAGGGTCCTTGACGTCGAGAGCAACCTCCGCAGAGCCCCTTAGCGGCTCGCCAGTATCTCGGTCAATGTTGTCGGCTTCACCGGCGAACAAGTCGAGATAAACCCTCTCCGAAAGACCGCTCGCAGCTGTCGAGAAAGCGTCAAGATAGTTCGCGAGTATCTCAAGCTTCCATCTCGTCCAAAACCCCCACGCCCTCGCCATCGTTCACCCCACCTGCTTGAACTCCGGCATCGCATCGTATGTCCTGCCGCCGAGTCGGCGACCTCCGGCCTTGGGAGTCCTGCCGCCCCACTGCTTGAAGAAGAACGGCACACCCGTCGCGCGACACTGATCTCGAATGTCTTTTATCCATGCCTCTTCGATCGCGCGCGCATTGGGACCACTTTCCCCACCGACAATCACCCAATGGATCCGATCCAGATCGAGATCGTTGAGTGGCCCGAGGAGTGGCTCCAAACTCAAGAAACGAATCGCCGCCGGCACCTCCCGGAGCTGGTCGATGCGGAATCGGTACGTATCGTTCTCGACACTGACACCCATCCAAAGATTCCAGGGCCAGATCAGGTCCTCCGCCACCTTCCGCAGGCGCTGTGAACGCTTGGTGAGGATCTGATATGTGTGCTGTGGTGTTTCCTTGATCACATCGAAGACCTGTCGAATGAACGCAATTGGCACATCGGGATGGAAGAGATCACTCATCGAGTCGACGAACACAATACGGGGCTGCCGCCACGACTTCGGCAGGTCCAGCACCTCTGGATGAATTGTCAACTTGAAACCCGGTCCCGAAGTCCGTGGGTCGCCGTCTTGCTGGTACTTCCGAGAGCCCATTGCTTTCAGACGTTTCGCAAGAGTAAGCGCGTAGCAGTTGTCGCAGCCCGCAGAAACGCGATCACACCCTGTCGTGGGATTCCAAGTCGCCTCCGTCCATTCAATTCCGCTGCGCTCAGCCATTCTTCTCACCGCACTGTCCGCCGCGCTCAATGTACGGGGAGGGCATGACAGGAATCATCTTTGGCCAGCTCCATTGATGCGCGACGCGAGGTCTTCCACTTCGGGAACCTTGGCAAGGAGTTCTTGGCCAAACCCAAGCATCGCTGCGAGATAGTCCGTGAGTCGGCGCGACCCGTCGTAAGGTTGAACGCCATCGGGGACTTGTGTCGGTCGGTCTACATACCACCCGTCGCCGTGGTGGTACGCCTTTTCGTCGAACCTGTGGGTTGACCTGTTCCGCACATCGCGAACATCGCTAAGTCGACCGTCTCGGTCTAAATCTGCAAGAAAGGCTCGCAACTCCTCAGCTGCTGGATCGGCTGAGTCAGCTAAGGCCCGCACGACTCGGCAAAGCGAAGCCCTATGGACCTCGGGCATTTCGGGAACGATCGAGGCCACGCCCGACGCGAGCTGGTCAGGCATGGCCACGATCGCCCGGCCGCATGCCTCGAAGTGAGCCTGAAGCGCGACCGGAGGAAGGCCGTCTTCGCCAGGCTTAGCTCCTGGCATGAGCCTCCCAACCTCTTCTAAGTGGTAGCAAGCGATCTCATACTTACGCTTAATGTACCGCCACATTTACGCGGCCACGTCGTAGATACTCTTCCCGTCGCCCTGGTAGGCCGAGAAGACGTGCTCGAACACCGCCGAGGTCTTGCGAGAGAACAGTGCGCGGTCGTAGACCTCGGGGAGGCCCGCATCGAGGGTGTCCTGGATGGCGACCTCGACGGCCGCCCGGGTCGCCTGGCGCTGTTTCCAGTCGAGAACCAATAGCTCCCGTTTCAACTTCGTAAGCAGGGCCCGCACCACTTTCTTGACTTCTGCTTCCTGGGACTTGGTGAGCACTGGATCGGGTTTGGTTAGGAGATCAAAGACAGCCAGCTCTTCCTCGCTGAGCTCCTCTCTAACCGCCCGCTGCTCCTCCTCGCTGAGCGAGGCGGCCAGTGCTTTGAGCTCCTCGAACAACTCCTCGATGTTTTGCGATCCCTGGTTGTAGCGGTCGATTACCTCTTGCAGCTTCTCGGCGAAACCGATCCGACTCGGGTTCTCCCTGATCATTCGGGCAAGTCGGTGCTCCAGCGACGCCCGTAGTCGTGAGGCGGCGGTGTTTCTGCTACCTGCGTTGAACACTTCGATCAACAGTTCGAAGTTGATGTGGGAGAGGTCAAACGGAGGCCCGACGGGTCGATCGATGACAAAGGGCACGGCGGCAATCGACTCCTGCAAAAGGCCCTCCACAGATGACATCACCCCGGAAATGTCGGGTTTGCCGGTCTCCATCCTTAGTCGCTGGGCGAGACGGACGATCACCGACATCAGCGGCTGAGCATCGGTCGCAGCCGGATGGGGTTTGACCGCCTTCCACTGGCCGGCGCACATGTCCGCCCTGGTGAGGAAACCCCGACGAACCCCATCAGAAACGAGCATCTTCTCGGTGGCGTCACTGAGCCACGCCACCCAATCGAACCTGGCCACGCCCAGACCCCGTTCCAGATCGACGCCGTGTGAGCCAGCGAAGCCTTTGACCTCAGCCAGCATCCCGGCCAAATCTTCGGCCTGCTTTTCCTTGGCCTCCACCGGGAGGTCACCGGGTTCGATACCCCCACCCGACCCCGACCCATAGAGCGCCAGTGCTTCTCGCAGATTTCGGAATACGCCGACGTAGTCGATGATCTCCCCCGCCTTCTTTCCGGTGACAACCCTGTTGGCCCGAGCGATCGTCTGCATGAGCGTGTGGTTTCGCATCGGCTTGTCCAGATAGATGGTCGAGGTGGCCGGCGCGTCGAACCCGGTCAGCCACATGGCGCAGACGAACACGACCCGCAAGCGGTCCTTCGGGTCCTTGAAACGGATGTCGAGGTCCTGTTCCACCATCCGCTTCCGGTGCGGCTCGATCTCGACCCCCTTCGCCCGCATCTCCTGAATCTCGTTCTGGGATGGCGAGACCACCACCGCCATATCGGTGACGACCATGTCGGAGAGCTTCTTCCCCAGCGCATCGCGATGATCTCCGGAAGCGCCCACAATCTCATCCCTGAGGGCGTCGACTTGTTTCCGCCACTCGACCTGGACCTCGTCGTACATCTTGATCGCGGTGGCCTTGTCGATCGAGATCACCATCGCCTTGCCCTGGTGTCCCCGGTTCACGAAGTGGTTAACCAAGTCGGCGGCCACAGTGTTGAGGCGGTCGTCGTCGGTGATCAGGTGGTACTCGCGGGAGAACTCCCTCGCCAGCCGCTTCTCTTGATCCTGGTCGAGCTCCGCCGCCTCGAGGATTGCATCCATCTCCCGGTCGAAGTCGTCGTTGATCAGCTGCACCTCGGGCGACCGGTTCTCGTAGTAGAGGGGGACCGTGGCCTTGTCCTCGATCGACTGACGGAAGTTGTAGATCGAGACGTAGTCGCCGAAGACCTCCTTGGTCCGCTCCTCCCCCGCGATGAGCGGGGTGCCAGTGAATGCCAGGAAGGCGGCGTTGGGGAGGGCGTTGCGCAGGTTGAGCGCCAGGGTGTCGTACTGGGTTCGGTGCGCCTCGTCGGCCATGACGATGATGTCGTCTCGCTCCGACAGCACCGGATAGGTCGTTCCGGTCTCGGTGCGGAACTTGTGGATCAAGGTGAACACGTAGCGATGATCACCCCGCAGCAGCTCCTGGAGGTGCGTGCCCGAGATTGCCTGCGGACCCTCCTCCCCGCCTTTGGGCTCGGTCACCGCGCCAGTGCTGACGAAGTTCTTGTAGATCTGGTCGTCGAGATCCTGGCGGTCGGTTACAACTACGAACGAGTACGTACCCGACACCTTCCGCAGTGCCTTCTGAGCGAAGAAAATCATCGAGAAGCTCTTCCCTGACCCCTGGGTGTGCCAGAACACCCCGAGGCGGCCCTGGTTTCCCTCGATGCCCCGCAGCGAAGCAAGGGCGTTGTTCACGCCCAGGACCTGGTGGTTCTTGGCCAGGATCTTGATCAGCCCGCCGGGCACCTCCTGGAACAGGGCGAAGTTCTCTACAAGGTCTAACAATCGCGACGGCTCGCAAACCCCCCGAACCGCGGTCTCGATCGACGTCGATGGCGGTTCGCCCTCCCACGAAACCCGCTTCCACTCCCCGAAATGGTCCCACGGTGCCGAGAACGAACCGACCTTGGTGTCCGCACCGTTGGAGAGGATCGTCACCCCGTTGAACCAGAAGAGCTGAGGAATCGAATCCCGGTAGTGCACCAGGTTGTCGTCGTAGGCGTGCTTGTGATCGACCTGGGGTGCCTTCAACTCCATGAAGAGGAGCGGTAGCCCGTTGACGAACCCGACGATGTCTGCCCGGGTCTTGTAGAGATCGCCTGTGACCTTGAACTGCCGGACCGCCAGCCAGTCATTCTGCGATGGATCGCCCCAGTCGACGAACCGGACCGTCACCGTCCGCTTATGCCCCTCCGATGTGCGGACCCCAACCTTGGCCCCATCTCGCAGCAGGTTCCATACGTCGCGGTTGTTTCGAACTTCTGCTCCCCTCGGACGCAGCCGGACGAGCTGTTCGACCGCATCCGGCAGCGCCTCCCCCGGTAGATCAGGATTCAGCCGCGCCACCGCTAGATCAAGGCGATCCCGCAGCACTACCCCGGTGGGATGCTCCCGACCCAACATGCCACCGGGGAACGTCTCGTTTGTGGCGTCGGCCGTGGACCACCCCAGCTTCTCGAGAAGAGTCAGCGTTGCCAGCTCCAGCTCAGCCTCGTCGTGCTCGTAGCTCACGACGCCAGCCACTCCGTGTCGATGTCGAGCTCCGAGACGTCGATTTCGCCCGAGATGAGCTTCGGGAGCAGCAAGTCGCGGGTAACGCGGAGGTTGATGTCCTGTTTTCGCAGGCTTTCCCGAAGTTCGAACATTGGCTCGACAAGGGGTGCGAAGTGCTCGAGCAGCCTTCCGGGCGGAATCACAAGACGGGCGTTCTCGAAATCCTCGGCGTTGACAGCCGGGTATGCCGCACCTCGAGCATGGTTAGCGAGGTAGGCAGAGAACTCCATGGTCGAAGTCGCTAGGTACAGGAACGCCCAGGGGACGGTCCTCGGGCGCAACACGGCGAAACCGGTAGAGACGATCGTATTCTCGGTCGGGTTCAGTACCAGAGCGAAGGACCTTCGGTTCGGTCTCACGGTCGACCAAATCGTGTCGCCGTGCCTGACGACTCGGCGAGCTCGTGAAGGCGCTTCCTCGAATCGCACAATTGTTATGGCATCTATCGATCCGGGCGAGACCGAAGAGATATCGATGTACTGAATCTCGCAGGGGACATCCTTCGGACGGATGGATTCGCTGTTGACGCTGGCGACGTCTCTAATGCGAACGATCTGCCACCCTTCGGGGATGGGGCCGAGCGAAGAGTCGACCAAGGCGACATTCTCGTGGCCGGGAAACCGGAAGTTGACAAACCACTCCCGGTACGCCGCCTGCGCCATTTCCTCCAGAATTTCGATCCGCCGCAGGTTGTTCTCGATCAACTCGTCATACGCCGCCAACACCGCTGCGATCTTGCGCTGGGTCCCATGCGGGGGAAGCGCGATACCGAACGAGCGCTGGGCAGTCAGACTGACATAGTCAGCCATGTCGGTCTCACCCTTGCGCACGTACCACTGTTTCGTAAACAGGGGTGACCGCAGGTATGCATGGAGATACCTGCGATCGATAGCGTGTTCGTCGAGTACTCGCCAAAACGTGGTCTGCGGCGAGCAGACAAATGGTGGTGCTTCAGTGGGCACGAACGCGATCTTTCCTACTGTTCCTTTGTGAGAGAAGAGGATGTCGAGGGGCTGCCCTACTCCCTTCCGAATACGGGCACGAGCTACGTCGTTAATGCAGCTCGCGCTCTCGAAGCGCACCCGTCCGTTCGAGATATCGGTAGCCCTAATGAAACGGGTCCCGTCTTGAACAAACTCATGGGGGCGCGGTCGGTACTCACCGTGATTGCCATCCTCGACAAGTAAGACTCCCTCGGCCTGGAGGTCAGCGACCGTTCGCGTGGGCCAATTCACAGCTAGTCCCCCAAACCGTCGAGAAGATTTGCTGCGTTTCCATCAATCGCCGCGCAAAGCCGGCCAGCCTCGAGGCTCAGCGCCCGGAATTCCTCGGCAAGTTCGCCAAACACCTCGGCGAAGCCGAGGTCGTCCACTTCGCCATCGGCCACGCCAACGTAGCGCCCCGGGTTGAGGCTCCAACCGTGGCTCTCGATCTCTTCTATGGTTGCCACCTTGCACAGCCCGGGGACGTCGACATAAGCGAACTCGGGGAACCTCTGCTTCAGCATCGCTTCGGAGCCGCTGAGTAGCTCGGGTTCCTCGCCCTGATAGAGCCGGACGATGTTGGCGAGGAACTCGTGCTGCTCCGGGGTGAAGTCGCGGTGGGCCCGGTCGATCTGCCGATAGATGTGGCGGGCGTCCATGAACAGCACCTTGTCGGCCCGGTCGGTGTTCCTCTTGCCCTTGTTGAGGAACCAGAGGGTGACGGGAAGGGTGACGGTGTAGAAAAAGTTCGATCCGACGGCAACGATCACGTCGATTTGGCGATCTTCGATCAGTTTTCGGCGGATCGCCAACTCTGAATAACGGGCGTCCGAGGCAGAGTTGGCCATCACGAAGCCAGCTCGACCTGTCTCGCTGAGAGCCGACGAGAAGATCTGGATCCACAGGTAGTTGCCGTTGTCGACCGATGGGATCCCGTACGGGTAGCGCTTGTCGTCCTTGATCCGGTCCTTGTCGATGGCATTGACGTTGAACGGCGGATTTGCGATCACGAAGTCGAATCTGCCCACCGACTCGTGCGGGTCCTCGTAGTAGGTGTTGGAGGGGACGATCTCCCCACCCAAACCGTGGACCGCCAGGTTCATCTTGGCCAGCCGGATCGTTTCGTCGACCCGCTCCTGTCCGAAGATCGAGATCTCGGAGGTCGGGTTCTTCTGGTGCTCCTCCACGAAACGGGCTGACTGAACGAACATGCCGCCCGATCCGCAAGCGGGATCGAGGATGCGGCCTCGGAAGGGCTGGATGATGTCCACGATCAGCTTGACGATGGAGGTCGGGGTGAAGAACTCGCCACCGCGCTGGCCTTCGGTCATGGCGAAGTTGCCGAGGAAGTATTCGTAGATCTTCCCGAAGGCGTCCCCTTCGATGTCGTCGGGGATTGATCCGATTAGACGTAGCAACTCCGCCAGCACTGCATTGTCGAAGCGGGCGTAGTCCCGAGGGAGAACACCCTTGAGATCGGGGTTCTCGACTTCGATGGCCTCCATCGCCCGATTTAGCGCCGCCCCGATATCCGATCCCTCCGGCAGACCACGCAGGTGGGAGAATCGGGCGGTGTCCGGCACGTACATCACGCCTTGGGCTTGGTAATCGGCCTTGCCGATCTCTCGCCGCCCGCTCGCCTTTCCCGCCAGCTCCTTTTCCATCTGAGTAAACCGGACGTCGGCGTACCGAAGGAATATCAGTCCGAGCACCGGAATCGAATATTGCGATGCCGCCAGCGAGGAGTTCGCTCGCAACTGATCTGCTGCCCTCCACAGACGATCCTCGAGGCGACGGAGCTTCTCCGACTCAGTCATGACTCTTCCCTTCGGCGTACTTCGAAGCTCGCTGAACCTTCCGGCCGGTCCGCAATCCCCAATCAGTCACCTCTGTGAGCAGCCAAAGTTTGCATCGACCCTCCCCAAGATCCACCACCGGGCGCGGCATATCGGGATAGCGGTGCTGGTAGGTGCTGACGCTATTGGGATGGGAAAGCCCCAGCAGGTCTGCCACCGCGCGCGCATCGATCAAGTCAGCAGTGTCCACGGTGGGCATGTTCCGGGAGTCTACAACCCTCGACAACTGACTGACGAGCCGATAGTCTTAATGCTTAGACAAGCAAGTGCCCCGGCGATGCGGAAACACCCCGGGGCTTGGCCGGAACGTACGAAGGAGGTACCGACATGGGACAGGTTACGTCAGCTTCACGGCTGACCGTCGATGATCTGGATTCACGGATCACACTCACCGTCGAGGAGGTCGCTTCGCTCCTCGGACTCGGCCGCACAGCGGCCTACGAAGCGGCTCGACGTGGCGAGATCCCCATTCGCCGACTCGGTCGACGAGTCCTGATCCCGGTACCCGCTCTTCAGGCATGGTTAGGCATCGAGAACGGTGGAGGTCGCTGATGCAGGGGCATATCCGCAAGCGCGTCCACAAGACCGTCGACGGAGGCCAGAGCGTCAACTGGTATGTCGTGATTGACCTTCCCCACAGCGCTGATGGCAAGCGACGCCAGAAATGGCACGGTGCTTTCCGCACCCGCAAAGAGGCCGAAGCCGCGAGGGCCAAGATGATCCACGAGTTCAACTCGGGGACATACGTCGAGCCGACCACGATCACGCTAAATGAGTGGGTGCGCTCGCACTGGTTTCCCATGGTGAAGGGCCGCGTCAAGCCGAGCACGTTCGATTCCTACCGACGAAACCTGGAGCTGCACGTGCTGCCTCATATTGGAAGTCAGCAGCTCCGACAGCTAAACCCGACGATCCTCGATCGGCTCTATGCGGACTTGGTAAGCAACGGGCACCGAAAGTCAAGCGAAGGGCTCAGCCCGAAGACCGTCCGATACGTCCACGCGATCCTGCACAAGGTGCTCGCCGACGCGATGGACGCCGGGTTGGTTGGCATCAACATGGCGGAAAGGGCCAAGCCGCCGCGGCCCCGATCGACTCGCCCCAACGAGATCAGTTTCTGGGAGCCGCACCAGCTCCGAGCTTTTCTCGAGTCGGTGCGTGACCATCGACTTGAGGCTGCCTGGCATCTAGCCGCCATGACCGGCATGCGCCGTGGTGAGGTCCTAGGCCTGAGATGGAAGGATATCGATTTCGACAATGCTCGCATCTCGGTGCGCCAGGCTCTGGTCTCGGTGGGATATCAGGTGATTACCTCGTCACCGAAGTCTCATCAGGCGCGCGTGATCGACCTTGACCAAAGGACGATGAACGAGTTGCAAGCCAATCAGCAACGCCAGTCGCAAGAACGCAAGGAATGGGGCGCCGATTACCAGGAGCGGGGATTGGTGTTCTGCCGGGAGGACGGGTCGCCGATCCATCCGCACAGCCTTTCGCAGACTTTCGAGCGACTGGTTAGCAAATCGGGTCTCCCCAGAATTCGACTGCATGATCTCCGACACACCCATGCGACCATCGCTATCAAGGCTGGAGTCCCGGTAAAGGTGATCAGCGAACGACTCGGTCACGAGACGCCGGCGTTCACGTTGAAGCAGTATGCCCACGTGATCCCAGGCATGCAGGCTGAGGCAGCCCAATCCATCGCCAGATTTGTCCTGCCCGAATAGCCCGAGCGCGCGGCCCGAAGCCGGGAAGCTCAACCTACTTGTGCGAAGCTTCCGACAAGCGGAGCGTCATGCGCTACCGGACTCATAGGAGATGTCTCGTGCTGGATCGCTCCTGCCGTGAATTCCCTCCACTGCATTGTTCAACGAACGCAGCAGCACTGACCGAGGCCAACCTCTGCTTCGCCTCGCCAAGGAAGCGGGCAGTTAGGAATAGGTCGTCCTTGGTCACGGCCACCTGCAGGCCTCCGAGCTCAATGCTGCGCTGCTTTCCTCCTCTCACCGGTAATTAGTCCTGGCTGTGTTCGAGAAACATTCCGTACGAGCGGAAGTTCAAACCGCACCCTCCGTGGTTGGAATGACCTGCTAGAGCTGCTCTCCACACTCTGGGCACCACTCGGAGTCGCGCCTAGAGGTGTCAGTGCGGGCGCTGATCTCCTTGCCGAATCCAAGTGCTCGCGGAACTCTCGTTGCTCGACGCTCTCGTCCTCGGTGTCGATATACGCCCACTCTCCATCTTCTGTTAGTTGCATGAAGTCAAAACCAACACCCTCCGGAAACATGAGCTGGGGTCAGCGTTCTCCAGCCGTGGCCCGCAAGCACTCGCCCAGGCGAAACGCGCACTTGGCCGCATACAGGACTCCCAGGCTGCGTCCTCGGGCAATTACAACAACGTCGTCGCCTGTTACTGCAGACTCGAAAACCGGGCCAGGCTGCTCTCCAGATTCATCTCGCTTTCCCCGGCCGACCACGTACTCGTCAAGATGCTCAGCGATATCGCGCAAGTCAACCAACGCCTTCGTGTCCTCCATGAATGAGTTGTAAGCCTTATGCAGGTGTTTGTCACTCAGAAGTTCGCACATATGGCGCGCAACTCTTTCAAGTCTTCTTGCCGTTCGAATAACTGCTTCCGCGTCGATCGCGGCGATCCTCCTTAGCTCGATCCGTGCATGCCACCCCTCAGATCCCCGAACCGACGCCAGCTGAGAAAGCACGTCACGAACGCGCCCAACATGGACCCCTAACTCCTCGATGAGAGCCCCGAAGGATGCTTGGCCCTCAACCCGCTCGAGCCGCTCGCGACCCTTACGTGCCACGGTTACGACTGGATTCCTGTCAATGGGGGTTCGTTGATCTTCGAGCTGCGACTGGATGGCGTCGAGAATCTTGTTCAGCTTTTCATCTCCGACAGCTATGTCGGCCGCGATCTCCCGACAACCCCCTATGAAAAGATCGGTGAAGTCGTTCAACCACAGGCTGTTGCCCTCCAGCGTGAAGACGACCCATCCCTCATCGTCGTGCGAGCCGGACCGTTCGAAGTCGGGCGAGCAACCGTGGAAAGCCCCAAACGAGGCCATCTGCTGAAGAAACTCCTGACATGTCGCGCTATCAGGATCTTCCAATCTGAACTCGACCGTTCGCCAACCCATCGGTGCCCTCTCAACCACCTGCAGGATGCAACGACCATACCTAGGGGTCGGGGCCTCTTTCAACGTCTGACCCACGGCCTCGGCCGCGGCGCGCGCTTTGGCTCGCAACTCGGGGGTATAAGCATCGCTCATGTCGGGAAAGCGCGGGCCAAGGCGCTCGTCGTTCTCACCCATGAGCGGACTGATCCCAGACATGTTCAGGTGGTCAGTAATCAGCACCAGATCGCCCGGTCCGATCCCATCGCCGCACCCGCCGGCGGCGTTGGTAAGCACCGCTTTGCTGGCACCCGCCAGGATCGCGGCCCGCACCGCGTAGGTGACGACTTCTGAAGGCTGGCCTTCGTACGCGTGGACTCTCCCGGCGAGAAGCAAGATGTGGTTGCCGCCCATCTTCACCGAATAGGCGATACCCCCATGTCCCGCCGCGCTAGGCACCGGTAACCCCAACTCGGCATATGGCACGCCGACCGCCCCCGGCAGCATCGAGACGTATCCACCGAGTCCGGATCCAAGGACGGCCACTGCGTCGTGAGACGGCACGCCGGTCCGGTCACGGATTTCTTGAGCGGTCTTCGACAGTCGGTCGTACAGATCGCTCATCTTCCGCCGCCCGCTTCCCCTGTACGCATCAGCGTCACCAGAGGCTCAGCCGGCGAACCGCCTCCGCCCCTGTCCCGAGCAGGTCTCGCGCCTGCTCGATAAGCGCCCGTGCCTCCTCAACCAGACGTTGATAACCGGCGAGATCGCCCGGCCGAGCGAGGACGAGTCTGCGTGTTCTGGCATGGATCAGTTGGTTGGGGCACCACCCGGCGGACCTTCTCCCCCGACGGCAATGTGATGGTGCGCTGCTTGAACGCCGACGTGTCGTTCTCCAGCGACACCTCCACCACCCCCAACCGCGAACGCCCGGCAGTCCTCCTCCTGCGGTAAACGCCCCGCTCCAAACGGTCAGGGTCATTGCAGATACGGACGTACACCACCGCCCGCCCTGACGTGTCCATGTCTGTCGATGATCGGCTGCCACTCGCGTTTCCAATCCTTTGAAGACGCAGGTACGTTCACGACCCCATGGCTGTCCGCTAATACTCTCCGCTACAAGATCCGTTAGAAGTCGTAGCCACGATGCAACAAGGCCCTGGTCAGAATCACTCTGACCAGGGCCTTCGTTTGTAGCGGGGGGCGGGATTTGAACCCGCGACCTTCGGGTTATGAGCCGATGAGCTACTAGACCGTCCGTACCTTGGCGTACTTGCCAGTACCTCTGAGCTGCGGTTCCGCGCATCGAGCTTACCCGTCTATGTCGCTGCGCGGCATCCCGTTCCGTGCCGCACAGTAGAAGCAACAGTAGAAGGTCGATGCCGAGGGCTTGTCCGGGCACAGACCCCGGCGTGGCCCGATGACGCTGACCGTCCTCCATCGGCACTTTGAGGTCAGTACACACCTGCGTACTCGAGCCATGGGTATCGACGCCGTGATCACGGTCGGCGGGATCTGCCCCGTGGCAGACAGAGAGGGAACACTCGTACCATCGCTGGCGATGAAGTGCGACCGAGCGCCGAGAACGCGCGGACGATCAGGCTAAACATGGGGATCGACATCGCCTTCGACTTCAGGACGGACTGCGGCGGCGGAGACCCTGACTGGTACAGCCCTACTCTTCGTCGTTTTCATCGGCTGTTGTGGAGCAAGCCACTCCCCAGCGGGGCGCGCTTTGAACTGTCCGACACCACTCCTGGGGTTTACCTGCATCACAACTCGGCCTTGGGGGAGTTCTTCCTGTCGAGCGACGCCGCGATCGCGACATTCACGCGATGGCCAGCGCTGAAACCCATCACCGAGCAGTTACCCGAGTCCGAGAACGACGCATTCAACAGGATCGCCTACACGATCGGCGGCATGATGATCTTTCCTGGAAACCAGATCGACCGGCAATTGACGATCAACCAAGCACGCGGTTTCACGCGGTCCATTTCCGATCGGTTCGACCTGACGCTTGAGTGCATTCGCCGCCACTACTCGGACCTCGGAAGTCCACTTGCGGCCACGCTCGCCCGCTACACCAACTTCTTCGCATTGTTTGGCGATTTCCGCGGCTACGTGAGCTTCTTCCTGCTGGATGACCTCGTCACTGACGACCACAGCGTGAACTTCTTCATGCCGTTCGATGACTTCCGTCCACCGTCGGTCCCGAGAGACGTCCCCACCTACCGGGAGTACCGCCGCCGTTCAATCGAGTTCATCGAGGCAAGAAACCGCCGGATCAAACAGCTCGACCTCTGAGAACCGTCCTCGAGAGACATGCCGCCGATGCCCGGCCGTGTCTCCGGAGTGCCGATGGGCGTTTGCCTCACCAGTTCCCCAGGGAGCCGACGCCTAGCGCCGCTCGGCGTAGTCAGGGTCGGTACTCCTCGTCGTCAAGGCGCGCCCGGTTGATGACGTCGACCTCCTCGATGACCGGGCTCATCGTCCAGTACTGCCAGCCGTCGAGCTCAAGATAGGGGTGGCGGTACCGCGGCATCGCAGCGTCCCGCGGCCACGGCTTCACTACGCCTTCGGTGCGGATCAGGCTGGCGAAGGCGCAGAAGCCTTCCTCCAGGTCCGGCCGCCAGGCACGCACGGTGTACTGATGCGGCCATTGCGGCATCGTTTTAGCGAAGCGCCAACTCGCCTTGGCCACGTAGCAGCGGGCGTCTCCGGGGCCGAACTCCACGGTACGACGATACGCGGAGCCTGTGACAGCTTCGGTGGGCGGAGGACTCGCCGACCCGGCCTAGATCCGGGAGACGGTGCCGAGCGACGGATCGGTGTGCGACATGCACCGCCCGATAATCCCGGGCCTGGCGGACCTTGGCTCACTTTCGAGGGGCACGCGGTACTTGCGACCTCGCGCAGTCGCGCGCTGGCCGTCAGTCTCCGAGGTCGCTCGGTATCGCCCGCAGGAAACTGCCTCATATCGCCGGGTGAGCGGCGCGCCTCAGCGGTTGCTCTTGTGGCGCGACAGATCCTGCATTCGGCGTGACCCGGAAGATCCCCTGGGCGGGCCGACGTCCGAATCCCCGTTCCATCTAGATAGCAGCGCTCTGGCAACTCCGGCTGCCTCCTCGAATCATGCGTTGGGGTCGAGCGGTGGGTGATTGAGCACGCTGGGCCGGTACTCGACCAGCTGGATACGGCCGTCGAAGGTGCGGTTGTCGATCATCTCGAGGGCGACGTCCGGGTAGCCGTCGTAGATGCGTTCTGCGCCCGTGGCGCCAGTGATCACCGGGAACATGACGACCCGGAAGCGATCGACGAGTCCGGCTCGCACCAGCGACCGGCACAGGCTGATGCTGCCGATCGTGCTCAGGAGGCCCGAGCCGTCCTCATCGCCCGGACGACTTCGACCGCCTCGTCGCGCACGAGCGTGGTGTTGGCCCACATGAGCGGCTCCTCGAGAGACGCTGAGAACACCACCTTCGACGCTTGCGTGAGTCCGTCGACGGAGGCCTCCTCGTCGGCGGTGAACTCGCCCGTTCCCGCTGGGGCCTCTCCGGCGGCGAAGCCCGACATCAGCCGGTAGGTATTCGCTCCCATCAGGTACGTGACCTCAGGTTGCTCGCCGAGCCAGGCGAGGTACGCGGGTCCTTCCAGCCCCCACCATCCTGGCCAGCCCTCCGCCGACGCGTAGCCGTCGAGGGAGGTGATGAAGTCGACGAGGAGTTCTGGCATGGTCGTGTCCTTGTCCCTGGATGTTAGGTAGCGGCTCCTGCTGTTGCTACGACGGCGGTACGAGGTTGGACGGGCGGCGAGTCGAGAACTCATCGCCAGCGCGCGGCGGAGTCGGCGACGTGAACACAAGAGATGCGTATCGAATGGTGCAGAAGACGCGGTACCGCTTGGTGGCGAAGGGCGGCCTATCCCATACTGCCGGCTCGAGGACACCCGATGCGTACCTGCGTTCTGACGCGGGGCCGACGTCGCATTGCCGACGGCAGGCGTCGTGGATGCGACACCTGGATGAGGGTCGCGTACTCCGCGGCGCTTGCGCTCCTCCAAGAAACCATGCGCCGAGCTTTCAGGGCCCACGGAGCGCGATCCCGAAGGCAGCGCCGCTCGGCATGGCGACCCGAGGCGTCTCATTTACGTTTGCTCCCAGGAGCGGTCTCGCAGGCGCCTGAGTAGAACCATGGCCAAGCTGATCTACGTGGCAAACGTGTCCCTTGACGGCCGCATCCAGGACGCGCACGGCAGGTTCGAATGGACCGCGCCCACCGACGAGGTCTTCACCTTCATCACTGACCTTGTGCGCCCCGTCGGTACCTACCTCTATGGACGGCGCATGTACGAAACGATGGCCGTTTGGGAGGCCGACCCCACCCTGGCCGCCCAGTCGGAGCTCAGGGCCGACTTCGCGAACGTCTGGCAAACGGCCGACAAGATCGTCTACTCCACGACACTGCAGGCAGTCTCGACCGCCAACACGCGGCTCAAGCGCGCTTCGACCCCGATTCGGTCCGTGACATGAATACGTCCGTCGCCACCGACTTCACCGTCGGAGGGCCGACCCTCGCAGCACACGCGTTCAACGCCGGGCTGGTCGATGAGTGCCACCTCTTCATTTGTCCGGTGCTCGTCGGTCAAGGTAAGCCCGCATTCCCCAGCGACGCCCGCGCCCAGTTGGAGCTGCTGGAGGAACACCGGTTCGGCAACGGTGTCGTGTACCTCCGCCACCGCACCCAGAGCTGACCCTCCAGGCGGAAGCGCACCGTCGCTTCGCTCGACGCTCGGCAATGGGTTGGCAACGTTTGACACCAGTTTGACGCAGGGCCCTTAGACGGGCGGTAGTAGATGCGACAGAAAACAGAAAACCCAAGCATCGGAGGCTGTCGCATGAATCCGCGAAATCCGCGGGCGGCGGCCTTGGGCTTGTGATCATGGGTTGATGGTGAATGTGCGTGCTGTGGAGCGGGATCAGCAGTGGCTGATGCCGCCGTCGCTTCGAGACTGGCTTCCTCCAGGTCATCTGGCCTGGTTCGTTCTGGATGTGGTCGCCGAGTTGGACTTGTCGGGGTTCTATGGGTGGATGCGTTCTGATGGCCGGGGTGGCGCCTCTTACGATCCGGGGCTGATGGTGGGGGTGCTGTTCTACGCCTATTGCGTTGGTGAACGTTCGTCCCGGCGGATCGAGCGACGCCTGACAGAGGATGTGGCGTTCCGGGTGGTCGCCGCCAACCAGTGCCCGGATCACGCCACCCTGGCCCGGTTCCGTCGCACCCACCAGGACGCTGTCGCCGGGCTGTTCGCCCAGGTGTTGGGATTGTGCGCCGCCGAGGGTCTGATCTCTTCGGGGGTGGTGGCGATCGACGGCACCAGGATCGAAGCCAACGCCTCGGAGTCTCAGACCAGGACCCGCCGTCAGATCGCCGACGAGTTGTTGGCCGAGGCGGAAGCGACCGACGCCTCCGAGGATGAGGCCTTGGGGGATCGGCGGGGTGATGAGCTCCCGGAGCGGTGGGTCGACAGCCGTGAGCGGAGGGCACGGCTTCGGGAGGCGTTACGCCAGTTGGACGCCGACGGGCCCTCCGACCCGGAGACCCATCGGGCTGCCCGGGAGGCGAAGGAGGCAGAGCTTGGTCACAAGCTGGCGGGCCGTAAACCCGACCCGGATGCCCGATGGGGCAAGAAAGCCAAGTTCCGCAAGGTCAACACGACCGATCCGGACAGCCGGATCATCAAAGACGGCCGCCGGTATGTGCAGGGATACAACGCCCAAGCCGCCGTCACCGAAGACCAAGTAATCGTGGCGGCCGAGATGACCAACAACGCCCGAGACTCGGTCGTCTTCACCGAAATGGTCACCGCTACCAATACCAACCTGGCCGGTGCAGGATCAGCGGCTGCCAAAACGTTCGTGGCCGACGCCGGCTACTGGTCAGCAGACAACGCCGGCCTCGAATGCGGCGCCGAGATCCTGATCGCGCCGATGCCGGCCACCCGCGGCATCACCAATCCCGACGACCCCCGCCTCGCCCAACATCAAGCAGTGATCGAACGGCTCGACCGATCAGAGATCAGCATCGCCGAGGCCGCCACCGAAATGGGAGTCTCCAAGACCTGGGCTCGCCAACTGTTGGCCAACCACCGTCGCGGCGCACAAGACCCCGTCCAGCTTCGAGCCCGAATGCTCCAACGGCTCGCAAATCCAGACGCGGCCGCGGCG
Organism: Acidimicrobiia bacterium; assembly: GCA_013812505.1. Classification (GTDB taxonomy): domain Bacteria; phylum Actinomycetota; class Acidimicrobiia; order Spongiisociales; family ZC4RG35; genus JACCTH01. Next base: position 27,306 of record JACCTH010000035.1, read on the forward strand.
TTCGCCAAACGAGGCACCACCGTCGAGCCAGTCTTCGGGAACCTCAAAGCCAACCTCGGATATCGGCGGTTCTCCCGTCGAGGCTTCACCGCCGTCGCCAGCGAATGGCGGCTGATCTGCACCGCCCACAACCTCTTGAAGCTCCACCGGCACCAACCCGCGACCACCTAACCAATCCGCCCACCCGCCCAGATGCAGTCCGTGCCGAATCGGGCACCGACAGCACGACAACCCCGTTCTGGACCATTAATGCGACAGCCTCCATCGCCTGGGTTTTTCGGTTAGTAGCGGGGGCGGGATTTGAACCCGCGACCTTCGGGTTATGAGCCCGACGAGCTACCAGGCTGCTCCACCCCGCGTCGTTGAGTGCAGTTTAAGGCGGCGGCTCCGATACGCAAAGAGCGCAAACCTTAGGTTCTGGTGGTGGTCTAGCGACCACGCAAACCTTAGGTTTGTGTAGTGGCGCGGCTGGCCTCGCCCGAGACGGCAGCGAGGTCGAGGGCTTGTTGGACGAGGGCCCGGGCCTCGTCGACCAGCCGTTGGTAGCCGGCGAGGTCGCCGGCACGGAGCGCCTCTTCGGCCTCGGCGAAGGCCTGGTCGGCTCGTCCCAACAGCTCGGCGATGTCGCCCTCGGGTGAGGGTTCGGGGTCGGTGGGGGTGCCGACGTCTTCGCCGAAGACCAGTGCCAGCGCCGAAGCCAACGACGGCGCCCACTCGATCCGATCCTCGAAGACGACGATGATCCGTTCGAACTCGGGGATGCCGCCCTCGGCAGCCTCAAGGAAGACCGATTGCGCGTAGAGCAACGAGTCACCGATGGGGAGCACCAGCACATCTCCTTGGAGCACTGACGAACCCCGCGTGCGCCACAAGCTGAATTGGGCCGAGATCTCGGGTTGAGCCTCGATCCGCAACGCAACCTGTTCGATCCCAGCCACCTGTGACCCGGGCGCGATCCGGTTGTCGATGATCTGCCCGTAGTCGTCGGGGTCGCTTGAGACCGTGAGGAAGCTCGATAGGTTTTGCCTCCCTCGCGGAGCGAAGGCCTGCAGCGCGACATAGCTCAGTTGCCCGTCGAGCTCGAGCATGGTGTAGTAGGGCAGCGCTTCTTCGACGAATTCGGGCTCCCCGGAAACCGCCGAAACCCCGTCGCCGATCAGGTCGGCGCCCGCTCCCCGGATCGGAACCTCATTCTCATCGAAGGCACCCGCCAGCGGGATCGACCAGCGGTCGAGTCCCTGATAAAAGATCGACACATCGGTGACGTGATAGTCGAGATAGACCTCCGACTGGACGGTGAGCAGGTCGAGCGGATAGCGGAGGTGGCTGCGCAATTCTTCTGGCATCGCCGACAGCCCGACAAAGAGCGAAGGAAAGGCTGAACGCCATGCAGCCAGGATGGGGTCGTTCTCGTCGATGGCGTAGAAGACGGTGGTGCCGTCGTAGGCATCGATTACGGCCTTGACCGAGTTGCGGAGGTAGTTGGTGCCCTCCCGGATCCCGGTGCCCTCATAGAGCCGGCGGCGGTCGAGGTTGCTGATCGGCGTCGAGTAGGGATACCCGCCGGTAAAGGTGTAGAGGTCGACCACCCATTTGACTCTCCCGTCGACCACGACCGGATAGGGATCGGCATCCACGGCGAGGAAGGGGACCAACTCGGCGACGATGTCGTCGATCTCGCGTTCCATCAGGATCCTCGAGTCGGGTCGGATCTGATCGGAGATCACCATGTTCAGGTCCCGGAAGCGCAACCCGAACGCCAATCGGCGCCAAATCGACGAAAGCTCCACTCCTCCGAGTCCGTTGTAGTCGGTGGAGGCGAAGGTGTCTTGTCCGGTGGGATAGTCGATCTCCCCGGTGGCGTTGCGCACGATGACCGGCTCGTTCTCCAACAGGTCGAGCTCCCCGAAATAGATCCGCGGCTGATCGAGCTCAAGCTCAGCAACCTCGCCTTCGGGCGGCAGTTGGGAGACCAAGTAGCTCGGAGCGCCGTTGGTGCCAATTCGGGCGGCGTAGCTCGACACCAGGCCAAACCCGTGGGTGTAGCTTAGACGGCGCACCTGCCAGTTGTCGTCGATCTCGTTCGTCTCGAGCTCGCGCACCGACAACATCACTTGGGTCAGTTGGCCATCGATCACGTACCGGTCGGAGTCGACCTCGGCCAAGCGGTAATACTCCCGAAACTCCTGCGGGGAGTAGGCATTGGAAAGCACGTCGGGATCCCACAGACGCAAGTTGTCAAAGGTGGGGGCAGCGGCGGTGAGCTCCTCGGGCTCAATCGCCCCGTCGGCGGCGAACTCCTCCACCGTCACGTCATCGAGGCCATAGGCCTGCCGGGTGAACTGAACGTTGTTGTTGATGAAGGAGCTCTGGAGGACGATCGGGTTCGGCTCGACCTGGAACTTCTCGACGGCCGCCGGATAGACCACGCCGGCGCCGATCGAGATCAAAAGCCACGCCGCTCCGGCGACCACGGGCAACGTCCAGCCCTGTCGCCAAATGTTGATGACCAGCAGGACGGCGGTTACCACGGCGGTCCACAACAGAAGCTGCAGCACCGGGAGCCGGGCGTGGACATCGGTGTAGCCGGCGCCGAAAAACTCGGTGTTGCGACTCGAGTAGAGGAGTCGATAGGCGTCGAGGCGATAGAGCGCCGCCCGGACGAGAACCAGCAGCGCCAGCAGGACGGACACCTGCAGCTTGGCCCCGCGAGTGAAGAAAGAGCCGCCGCCGCGCCGCAGTCGAAGAGCACCGTTGACGTAATAGGCGGCAACCACCAAGAGCGTCGTCACCAGAAGCAGGTTGAACACCCAGGCGAGGACACTGCGGATCATCGGCAACGTGAAGATGTAGAAGCCCAGGTCGTTGTTGAAGATCGGATCGTTGATACCGAATGGCACCCGGTTCAGATACAGGAAGAGTTGCTCCGTCCACCCTCCCGCGCCTCCACCGATCAAGATCGCCATCGCCGCCGCCCCCACGAGCCACAAGAGCGGCAATCGGCCCGCCACCGATTCCCGAATCCGATTGAGCAGCTCGTCGGCCTCATCGGAGTCGGCCAAAGTGAGATGACGATTAGACGAACGCTGCGCCAGCGTCAGATTGGTGTAGATGACGAGGAAAGAGAGGGCGACGAAACCGCCGATCAGGGCCCAACGCGCGATCTGACGGGTCCACCACACATTCGCAAAGCCGACCGAATCGTGCCAGAGGTAGTCGGTCCAGAGGGTGGACAGCCCGGTGAGGAGGAGGTAAACCGCCAGCGCCCCGAGGAGATATGGCAGGAAACGACGTCCACCTCGCGCCGACGCCGTTGACCCGTACCTGACCTGCATAACCAAACCTTAGGTTGTGCTGGGGATTCGAAAGGTTGCTTAGGCTGCTCATGATGGCGAGCTGGGACGATGTCCGCCGGTTGGCGCTTGCGTTGCCGGAAACGGCGGAGAAAGTCGATGGCGACTTTTCGCAATGGAAAGTGAAGGACAAGCTCTTCGTCTGGATGCGCCCGTTGCGCAAGTCCGACTATGACGCTCTCGGTGACGAGGCCCCGACCGGCCCCATCCTCGGCGCCCGGACCGACGGGCTAGCCGCCAAGGAGGCGCTGCTCGCTGACGGAGGCGCGGTCTACTTCACGACCCCGCACTTCAACGGATATCCAGCGATTTTGGTCCAGCTCGACAACATCGACCTTTCCGAGCTGGAGGAGTTGGTCACTGAGGCGTGGGCGGTGCGAGCCCCCAAACGAGTGGCAGACGCCTACTTCGGTCGCTAGCGAGGACGAAACAACCCGGCTAGCCGAGCGCCCGCGGTCGCTGCGCTCGCGCTCGGATTCCGTACGGTGGATGCGCCGACCACTCGCGGACCGCAGCCTCGATGACTTCCCCAACTCGGGGGGCAGCGTCGGTGGTGAGTCGGTGGTCAAAGGGAACCTCCACCGCCGGAACCTGGAGCAGTGCGGCCGATGCCCTTTGATCGGCAGGTGAGATCACCCCATCGTCTGAGGTGACGATCCACAGCGCCGGGGGAAGTCGAAAATCGGTCCAGGCGCGGGCGTCGAAACGGCGCAACTCGGCTGCGCTTTCTTCCATGATCTGGCGTTGTGGCCGGACCGCGTATTCCCAGGCGATCATCCGGGCCTGGTCGGGGTCGCGCATTTCCTCGACCCGCTGCCGTCTCATTGTCACCGGTGAGTTCGGGCCCAGCACGTAGGGAGCGGCGGCCACCTTGAGCTGATGCCGAGGACGGACCCAGAATGCCGAGGACCCCACGACGATCAGCCCGGTGAATGCGTGCGGTGTCGAACGCCGAACCGCGGTGAGGGCGATCGGTCCGCCCATCGAGTGACCGACGAGCGCCGGACGAACCACGCCGGCGTCCTCGATCGCCATTTGTACCGCTTCCGCGGCCAGCTCGAAGGAGAATCGAGTCTGCAGCGTCGAGCGCCCGTGTCCAGGCAGGTCGACTGCAACGACCGTGCGCCGGGTATGAGCGAGCAAACGCCACCAGACCGAGTCTGCCGACCTTCCCCACCCGTGCACCAGTAGCAGGGGTGGGCCGGGGTCGGCGCCGAGCACGAAGCGATACGACAACCGGCCCCAATTTGTGGGAACGATGCGGACTCTTCCGGCCAGCGCGGGGATGTCGCAACGACTGGCGCTGCGCTCTTCCACCGCTCTCCGATAGCGGTGCAAAAACGCAGCGGCTGCCAGGCCCGGCAGCGCCAGGGCCAACGAGCGGCTCGGTCGCATCCTCCTCTGAGCATCGACGGTCGACCGTTCTAGGCGAATAGCTCGCTGGACCCAGCGTTTTCGCGACCAAACCGGCACCTGGCAGGTGCCGGTTTGGTTTGGTGATAAAGCCGGGGCTTCTTTAGGCGCGTTCGCTGTCGAGCAGGGCTGCTTGTCGCTTCGTGGCTACCTGTCGGTATGCCGCCTCCACGATGTCAGCAACCTCGTCCCACTCGACAGGGACATCGAGGTAGATCCCGAGCCACCCCCCCGGGGACCCACATAGGGAGGTCGAAAGAATCGGTCAGGCCGATCGGCGACCAGCCTCTCCTGGAAACCTGCCGGAGCGGCACACCAAAATCCCAACCGATCGTCGTGGTGATGATCCGCATAAGTCACGAAGACCTTCTTGCCACTGACAAACCAGGTGGGTTCACCGTGACTCAACCGCTCACTAGTTTCCGGTAAGCCCAGGCAAAGTCGGCGCAATTCGGATTCATGTTCTCACACGATGGGCGCGGAAACAGGAACGAGTGTGCATGAGCAGCCGGGGTGGATGGGGGGCATCGGCGGCTCATCGGCCTCGGCCGCTTCCCGACAACGAGCACAGCCGCGGCCACCCACCTCGAATTGGTGGCTGAAGCGACTTCCCAACAAGCTCCGAGCGAGGCCTTGGTGGTAGGCCGAGGAGGCCAGATCCTTGACCCGTCGCTCGGCCTCGTCGGTGCGCCAGGAGCGAAACACCCGCGAGATTGCGGCCGCGCGTTCCCGGCTCCCCTCATCGGGGGCGGCGAGCACCTCGGCGAGTTGGGAGGCGAGCAGGTTCGCCATCGGCGGCGCTTCGTCGCGGGCGGGAGTGGCGGGGCGGGGAAAGGTCGATTCGGCCAGCTCCTCGGCTGCGTTGTGCCCCATTGCAAAGCTCTCGGACAACAAGACCACGAGGTCAGGGCGTAACTGGGTTTCCAGGTCCGAGACCTCGGGTCGCCACGACCCCTCCGACACCCGCGCCCCTTCGAGGGCCTGATTCTGCAGCTCGGTCAGTTGCCTTTTCAGATTGCGAAGCGCCCGATTGGTCACCGGCAGGACCACACGTTGGTAAAGGTCGAAAGGATCGATTGCCCGGGCCGCCTTCTTGGGCGCCGGAACTTCCGGTCCAACCGCCGGCGGGGCTTCTGCGGTGGGTGGCGGCGGAGCGCCGCGCAGACGAGAGAAGATGGCGGCCAGGTCGTCGGGAGCTGTCGGTGGAGCCTCCGTTTCCTCGGTCGCCGAAGCAACGTGAGCGTCGGTGCTTTCCACCTCGTTCTCGGGAACTGACAAGGCCGGTTCCAGGGGCTTAGTTTCCGCTTTGCCCTGGCGTAGGCGACGGACATCGTCGACTACCTCCTCGATGCTGGCCGCCGGCTGGGCGGGGGCAGGCTGCCTTCGCTTAGACACCACCCGGACTGTTTCGCCAGGTCCCCAATCGAATTGCTCGGCCGTGGTGACGGCGCGCGATGGTGCTGGGGCCGGCACTTCTTGGGCCGGAGATTCAGCGGCGCTGAGACCAAGCCTCGTGCGCCGTTCGTCGAGCTCGCCTTCCATCCGTGACAACGACGATCGCAACGTCTCCAACTCGGCAAGCAATTCCTGACGTCGCTGTTCGAGCGCCCGGGCCCGCTCCTGGGAGGCCTCCGCCTGGCGGCGAGCCACTTCGATGATTTCGTCGTGTCGCGCCTGTGCCTCTGCGTTCAGGCGTTCGGCTTCCATCCGGGCGGTCCGAGTGACCTCATCGGATTCGCGGCGCCCGGCGGCGGTGAGTCGATGTGCCTCCCTTTCGGCTTCTCCAAGAATGCTGAGCGAGTCGCGTTCGGCTGCTTCCGAGACTCGCCGCGCCTCCGTCTGCGCCTGGCGGATGAGCTCTTCGGAGGCAACCCAGGCGTCCGAGCGCAGATGCTCGGCGTCCTCGCGGGCCGACTTGCGTTCGCCTTCGGTTTCTGCCATCGCTTCCGCACGCCAGCGGGACGCGTCGCTCGAGGCCCGGTCGCGCATTCCCTCGGCTGCCTCGCGCGCGGCCTCCAGCACCTGCGTGATCTCGATGCCGACGGCAGCGAACTCCGACTTGAGGTCGCGTTCAGCGAACTCGCCAAGTCGTCCAGCGAGACGATCGCGCTGCGAGGTGAGTTCGCCAAGCAACCCAGCCAACTCGGCGAGAAACGCTCGCACTTCGCTGGGATCGAAACCGCGAAAGGCCTGACGGAAGGTCCGGCCGGCCACCTGTTCCGGCGTCAGCTGGTCCATGAGCTGCACAAGATACCCGTCGCAGGCTTGTTTCCAGAGTCTGGCGCCGTATTCTCCCGAGGACCGACGAGAGGAGAACGATGACCAACCGCAAATCGGACAACGAGGACGAATCGGAGATCCTGAGCGACGAGCAGATCGAAGAAGGGCCAGCGTCGATGGCCGACATGGCCTTCAAGGATCGCTGGGAGGGCGGCTCATTCTTCGCCGACCTACAACAGCGTTTCGGCACGTATGAGCTCGATTGGACCGAGCTCGAGGGCTTGGCGGACGACCGTCCCGGGCTCGCCGACCGCCTCGCCGAGGCGACCGGGATGACCAAAGAGGCGGTCATGAAAGAAATCGAGCAAGCGGAGAAGTCAACCCTGTAGACCTCGGGCCGAACGGCATGCCTCGTCAGAGGCGGTACGATTCTGTCGTGGCGGTCTTCATCTGTTCGCTCTCGGGTTTCCGCGCTCATGGCTAAGCGGGGCGGCGATGCCGCGCTCAAACGGGCCAGGGAAAAAGCCCGCCTGGAGAAGCAGGAAGCCAAGCGAGAGAAGCGCCAGGCGCGAGCTGCCGACGAGGTGATCCCGCCTGGCGATGCCGACGCGTTGATGGAAGAGTTCGCTCAACTAAGCGCGAGTTTTGAGGCGAGCCAGGTCACTGAGGAGCGCTTCAACGAGGAGCGTCACCGGATCTTTGTCGCCCTCGGTCTCCAATCAGAGGACGACTGATCAGAGGGCGTATGCAGAACCCCGTTCGTGGATTTCTCCACGGGGCGGGTGCGCTTTTTGCCGTGATCGGGCTGATTGCCTTGTTGGTTCGGTCGGAAGAAGCCTCGATGCGCATGGCCGGAGCTGTCTACGGCCTGGCGCTGGTCAGCATGTTCACCACCAGCGCCCTTTACCACGCAGTGCCGTGGGGATCGGATTGGAAGTCTCGCCTGCAGATGCTCGACCACACCTTTATCTACGTGCTGGTCGCCGGCACCGCCACTCCTTTACTCGTCGCGGCCTTGTACGGCGGTTGGCTGGCCGCCGGTCTCGCCGGCATCTGGGGTTTGGCGGCACTGGGGATGGTCCAAGAAATCAGCAAGCGCCGCACCCGACGTACCGTCCTCGCCTTGCAGTTCGTAGCCGGGGCCATTGCCTTGATCCCGATCGCCTCGACTTTTGCGGGAATCGACCCCACCGTGGGTGTGCTCATGCTCGCGGGTGGTGTCTCGTATCTGTTAGGGACCCTGCTTTTCGTTAATAGCCGTCCCCGGCTCCGGCCCGGCGTCTTCTCGCATCACGAGTTCTTTCACGTGGTGGTGATCCTCGCGAGCGCATTGCATTTCCTCGCCGTATGGAGAATCGTTGCGCTTTGAGGTGGTTCTAACCGGGAAGCGCTTCGAGGGCGGCTAGCGCCTCGTCCAGGGTCGCCACCGGAATCAACTCCATCCCATTGCGGGGCGCGGTCAGGGCTTCGTCGTAGTTGGCGGCAGGAACCAGCATTACCTCGGCGCCGGCCGCCTCGGCCGCCACCACCTTCTGTCGGATGCCGCCTATCGGCCCCACGTTGCCGTCCTCGTCGATCGTGCCGGTCCCTGCCACCACCCGTCCCGATGCGAGCTCGCCGGTGGTCAGGACCTCGATGACCGCCAGCGTGTACATCATCCCCGCCGAAGGTCCGCCGATCAGTCCGGCGTCGATGTCGATCGGAAAGGGAAACTCGAAGGTCGGGTTGAGCGCCTCCGCCGAGATCCCGATGATCGGAGACGAGGGATCATCCTCGCGGGCGGCTAACACGACTTCGACCGAGCGCGCGACGCCGTCACGCTGCAACTCGATCGTCACTACTTCCCCTGGAGCGTTGTCTGCGAGGATCGGGCCAATCGCCCCGGGAAGCTCGACTGGACTTCCCTCTACCGCGGTGATGATGTCATTGACCTCGAGCACTGCAAATGCCGGAGTGCCGGGCAGAACCTCGACGATTGCCACTCCGTCCGAGCGAGTCGTGACCTCAAAGCCGAGCGTCCGCAAAGCCAGCGTGATCGCGGTCTCCTTCGAGACATCCATCGACGCCTGGTTCCGAGTGACGAAATCCTCATCCGACTCGTCGGGTTGACGGATCGCCGCGCGCGAGACCAGATCGACTGACGGGTCGAAAGCCGCGAGCACCGCTTCGATCGGGTTCACCGTCTGGCTCGCCACCGTGAGCATCAACAGTTCCTCGTCGGGTACGTATGTCTCTTGCTCGGAAATTGTCACCGCCTCGATGGCGTCGCCCACCGGGCCAGGCGAGAACGCGTAGTAAGGCAGCGAGATGTTCCAAGCCGCTACAAGAGCTCCCGCCAGGAGGACGGAGATGATGGCGACTATTACCGGCCAACGGCGTGGTCCCATGGAACCGGCGAACCTTAGGTTTACGTGGTGGCTATGCAACCACCAGAACCTAAGGTTCAGTTGGTGGGTTCGGTTGTCTCGACCGCCGATTCGGCCGCCTCGACTGCCGCCGCCCGGAGCTCGGCCGATTGGAAGTCTTCCCCGAGGTAAGCGCGGATGACGTCAGGGTTGCGCTGCACCTCAGCCGGCGGACCTTCGGCGATCTTGCGTCCAAAGTCGACGACCATCACCCGGTCGGCGATGTCCATCACCAATCCCATGTCGTGCTCGACGAGGATTAGCGCGATCCCCAGCTCGTCACGGATGTCGAGCACGAAACGGGCCATGTCCTCGGTCTCCTCGAGGTTCATCCCCGCCACCGGCTCATCGAGCAGCAAGAGCTCCGGTTCCATCGCTAGGGCGCGGCCCAGCTCGACTCGTTTCTGCACGCCATAAGGCAACAGCCCCACCGGGTACTTGCGCCACTGCTCGATCTCAAGGAAGTCGACGATGTCTTCGACCTTCCCGCGATTGATCATCTCCTCCTTTTTGGCCGGCCCGACCCAAAAAGCTCCCGCCAGCCAGCCCCGCTTCATACGGATGTGCCGGCCGGTGAGGATGTTCTCGATCACAGTCATGTGCGGGAAGAGAGCGATGTTCTGGAAGGTGCGAGCGATTCCGAGCTCAGCGGTCTTGTTGGGTTTGAGACCCATCAGCGACCGGCCTTTCCAAAGGATTTCGCCTCGTTGGGGCTTGTAGACCTGGTTCACGGAGTTGAAGATCGAGGTCTTCCCCGCTCCGTTCGGACCAATGATCGCAAACAACTCTCCCGGCAAGACCTCGAACGAAATCCCGTCAATCGCCCGCACCCCCTTAAAGGACAGATGAATATCCCGCACCTCCAACAACGGCTTGGCTTGCCCGGTTTCATCTGAAGTCTGATGTCTGATATCTGACATCTCTAACTCAGCCACCGCTTTCGCCGCTTGTAGTGCTTCACGTCCTTGAAGTTTTTTCGCTCACCCTCGCCGCGGAGACCGAGGTAGAACTCCTGGACGTCCGCATCTTTCAAAAGCTTCTCGGGCTGGCCGTCCATGACCATCTTCCCGGTCTCCATGACATACCCATGATGGGCAATCGACAGGGCCATGTTGGCGTTTTGCTCGATAAGCAACACTGACGTCCCCTGCTCGTTGATCTCGACGACGATGTCACGGATTTGCTGCACCAGCATTGGTGCCAGTCCTAGCGAGGGTTCGTCGAGGATGAGGAGCTTGGGATGTTGCATGAGAGCCCGGCCGATCGCCAGCATCTGCTGCTCTCCCCCGGACATGTAACCCGCCACTGATTTGCGTCGATTTCCCAGGAGGGGAAAGAGGGTCATCACCCGGTCGTAGGCTTCCTCGGTTGACTTCCGATTGGTGTTGACAAAACCGCCCGCCCGCAAGTTCTCGTCAACGGACATCTCGGCGAATATCCGCCGTCCCTCCATGACCTGGCTAATCCCGCGGTTCACGATCTCAGCAGGTTTCGCGCCAGTGATATCTCTGCCCGCAAAATTGATCTTGCCTTTGGTGATGTCGCCTTCATGAATGTCGAGCAGACCGGTGATCGCTCGCATCGTCGTGGTCTTGCCTGCTCCATTGGCGCCGAGCAAGGCGACGATTTTCCCGTCGGGCACTCCGAGAGAGATGCCGCGCAAAACGAGCACGACATCGTTGTAGACCACTTCGAGGTTGGTCACCGACAGCATCGGAGCGGTTCTCCTCGGTAGGTGAGATAGAAGTGGGGGGGGGCGTAG
>JACCTH010000064.1 GCA_013812505.1 Acidimicrobiia bacterium
TCGTCCCTCGCTGGCAGATGGCTCTCTTTCTCACCCGCCTGCTCGATGTGGTTGAGGTGAGCCTGCCCAACGGCGCCAGCCAGGGTTTCATCGACATCTCGACCCTGCCGGTGTCGACCCAGATCGCGATCAACCAGTTGAAACAATTGGAGATCGCCCTCGGCACCTCGACGACGGCCTACTCGCCCTTCGCCAATGTGTTGCGCTGGCAGATGGCGCTCTTTCTGGCCCGGTCGCTCGAAACCGCGGACGGGTCGCCCTATCGGCTCACCGCCAGCCTGTCGCTGCCGACTGCCCCGACTTCGCAGACCGTGGTTGTGACTGTCACCGTCCGCAACCCCGACGGGACCCTGGCGGCCAACCGTCGCGTCGATCTGTTTGTCGCTTCGTCAATAAACAGCAGCGGGCGGTGTGTCGTCGACGATGACTCTCATGTCGGTGGCGGCGATGCCGGTTCCGGAACGAATTGCACGATCGATACCAATGATCCTTTGACTAACTCCAACGGCGTGGCCACCTTCAACCTCACCCATGACGCGACTCTCGAGGTCGACACCGTCTATGCCTGGACGGGCACGACTGGCGCTGTCTTCGACCTCCAGGACGTGCGGGGTGAGGTGGCGGTGCAGCTCACCTGGGTGGCGGCGCCCACCGGTCTCACCATTCCGGCCAACGTCGGCGCCGGCTTTGGCACCACCGCTTCGGTGAAAGCGCAACTGATCGGCCCTGGCGGCGCCGCGGTCAATCTCGCCGGCCAGAACATCCGTTTCATGGTCACCCGCGGCGGCCAGACGGTCCTCAATCAAACCGTGATCACGCTGGCCAACGGCAGCGCCACCCTCAACTATGTCGGCCCCGCCGATCCCTCCACAGGCGATGATCCGGTGGTCGTCGACACGGTGACCGCTTTCTGGGACAAGGACAAAGACACCGTCGATGACGGCTCGAGCGAGTTCGACGACAGCGGCACCGTCACCTGGGATGACCTCCTGCCACCCGTCACGACCGCCACCCTCAGCCAGGCGACGATCTCAAATCTCGTTGGCGAGTTCGCCTCGATCTCGATCACGGTGCGAGACAAGTTCAATCAGCCGATCGCCGGCGCTGATGTCACCTTCGAGACCAACCAAGCCGGACCCACGGTGGCAACCACCGATGCCGCCGGCGTCGCCATCTTCGGCTACACGGTGGTCGGCGCCGGCCTCGCCGACTCGATCGATGCCAGCGTCGATCTCAACGGTGACGGCGACGTTTCCGACCCTGGCGATCTCGACTTCGCGGATGTTGCCAACCTCACCCATTACTGGGTAGCGCCGGCACCCACCCTCTCGGGAACGACAACCTTCGACTTGATCGATTCCGATGCCGGCACCAACACCATCGATGTGGTTTCGCTCACCGGGAGCAATTACTACCGGGTGGTTTACGACTCAGGCGACGTCTTCAACGTCGATGGCGGCAGCACCGAGGACCTAGCTGCTTTCGAGTCTGCTCTGACCGGCTTGCTGCTCCCCGCCCTGGACGGTGCCGGCGGCATCGAGCTCATCACCACCCCCTACACCCCGACGGGGGTCAGCTCCTTCATACTCAATACCTAGTTTCTCCCCGGGAGGGGGAGAAACGAGGCGCGCAGCGAGCGCTTCGAGGGAGCGGTGGGAGGCGGAGCCGTCGCCGTAGGGGGTGGGGATATCTGCGAGATGCTCCCAGCCGGCGTCGAGCAGACGATGGGCCGCGGCGCTGATCTCCGGACCGGCACCGACACGGACCGCAAAGGTGCCCATGACCTCGGGGCGTTCGGTCGAGTTGCGGACCACCACCAAAGGACGTTTCAAGACCGACACCTCCTCGGCGATCCCACCCGAATCCGAGATCATCAACGCTGCCTCCGCCTCGAGCCCGAGAAAGTTGCAATACCCGACCGGCTCCACCACTTTCAGCTTTTCGAGCAAAGGTCCAAGCCCAAACGCCTCCGCTCTCGCCACGGATCGGGGATGGAGCGGCAACAGCACGGGCAGGGGAAGGGCGGCGAGCTCGCTCAGGATCGATGAGTAGGCCTCCGGGTCGTCGACGTTCTCGGGTCGATGAAACGTCGAGAGGACGAAACGTCCCGACTGCACCCCGAATTTCGCCAAGATGTCCGACCGATCGGCGGGTAGCAGGGCATTGACCGCTT
>JACCTH010000061.1 GCA_013812505.1 Acidimicrobiia bacterium
GCCTTTTCGCCACCAGCGGCACCGACCTCCGGGAGCTGATCCGGTCGGGGGCCACCGACGAGCAGCTCGATGCAGCAATCGGTCGGGTGTGGAGTGTCCGTCGAGACCGATACTCGGAGTTACGAACAGAGCAGACCGTCCGCATTCGACCCAAAGTGGAGATGAGCTACATCGGGGGGTAGGGAGGCTTTCGGTCCTCTGACAAGGGGGTTTATCCCTCGATGTCGTCGGTGTTCCGCACAGATTCCGCGGGAGCACCATGCGCAGCGTCAATAGCGTCCCGGACCCGGTCCTCGGATTCGGGCATCAGATGGGCGTAGGTGCGCAAGGTGAAGCCCGGGTCGTGATGGCCCAGGTACTCGGACACCACCCGAATAGACACCCCGCCGTCGAGGAGCACTGAGGCGTAGTGGTAACGGAGAGCGTGCATCCCCGTCTCCCGGCTCCGATTGATCCCGGCAGCCAAAGCTGGTTTCCACGCGTTGTGGCTGAAATAAGCCCGGGTGAGCGGCCCTCGGTTCCGGTTGGCGAACAACAGCTTGCCCGAGACCGCGTCGCCGCCCGGCTCGCGCCATGGCAACACGACCTTAGCTGTCCAAAAGCGCGTATGTGCTCTGCGAGGGCCATCGAAACGACATCCGGCAGCGGAACCTCGCGCTCCCGACCGCCTTTCGGTGGGGCGAAAACGGTCTGATTCTCGACGAGGCGCAGTTGCCGTCGGACAAAGACCACCCGACGCAGGAAGTCGATGTTCTCGACCGTGAGACCGAAGATCTCGCCCTGACGCAGCTCACAACCGGTGCCCAGCACCGGTACGGCCCGAAACTCGGCCGGGTGGCACTCGACGACTCTCTGGGCCGTCTCAACAGACCAGGGCACGACGCGGCGCCGGTCCACCCGAGGAGCCTTCACCGATGACACCGAGCAGGGATTCAACGGGATCAGCCCATCCTCGACGGCGGCGGAGAGGACGGTGGAGAGGTTAGAGAGGAGAAGTCGACAGTAGGAGGGCGCCACCTCGGTCTGCCGGCTCCTCACCCACGCCTGGACCGTAGACGGCTTCGGACTTCTGACCTACGTGCATCACGCGCTATTTTACGGGGTCGCCGCCTTGCTCGTCGCCAGCGGCTCGATGGTGGCAGCAATCTGCGTTGGCATTTCCTTTGGCGTTGCGAGGGGCCTACAGCCCCTTGTTGTAGGACAGCTCAACTCAACATTGAGCAGGGCTGCCAGAATCGAGGCTCTGCTGCATGGCCGGGCCTTTGATAGGTTTGTCCGCGCGTCCCTTATAGGCCTGGTTGCATACGCGGGCTGGGAAATCGTGACACGCGGCCTTCTATAGACGAAAGGAGCTAAGCCACAATGGGTATTGATTATGCGACATCAGACTCATGGGTGGTCGTGACATCGGACGGAACGATCGTAACGGCGAGTAAGACCGAGCAAGGCGTTCGTGCTCGTTGGGAAGCTGACGTCGATGGAACCACCGTCAAGCCAACCCCAAGCGAAGTTGACGAATTCGCTTTCGTATGGGGAGCAGTGGTGCCTGGCACAGGAGTCGTAGGGATCGATTCCGACCCAGATTTGGTTGCGCAGATGGCAGACGACAGGGGAGGCTGGGTCAGCCTCATTCGAGTTCACCCGGGCCCCCGAGTGTTTACCTCAGGCGCCAATGAATGCAGACGGTTCATATAGGGTGGAATACACTGGCGCCCGTTAACTCACGCGGAGGCGCTGCCGACCTGGGGTGAACGGCGCTTCACACGGAGCGAGGAAGATGAGTCCTGGAGATCCTGAACCAATCGCTGGTGGTCAGCGTGACCCACGGCCAAAAGAACGCGTAGGGAAGGGGTACCCATGGTCGTTCGGTGCCGTGGCCTTTCTTGGAGGCTTGGCCCTCGGCGTAATCGTCGTGTCGGGTTCTCTGCGAGATGACGGGGAGGCCACGCCTCTCTCGGCCGACTCGACAACCTTGGACCAACCCCCCCCGGACGCGAACGACCCTGGAGGCGCTTGCTCGTCGGCGACGTCTGTTACGTTCTCGGCCGAAGACGCCGATCCAAGCAAGTTCGCTGGAGGTGATTTCGCCTGCGTCGACTTCAGCGAGGCGATGTTGTCACAAGCTGACTTCAGCCGTGCGAACTTGGTTCGCGCCAGCTTCCGGCGGGCGTTTCTACGCAACGCTGTTTTTGTGGCAGCCGACCTGAGAGAGGCCGATCTGCGTGAAGCGAACCTGGCCGGAGCCAACTTCACTCGAGCTGACCTCAGAGGGGCTCAATTCCCTTGCGGAGGACTGGCGACCGACGACCCACCTCCGAATTTCACGTCCGCAGACATGAGTGGGTTCGAGGCGGGCGAATGCGTGTTGATCGGTGGCGGCAGCCTGGATCGAGCCGACTTCTCGTCAGCGCAACTTCAGGACGTATCGATCGTATTCGAGACCATTGACGGCGCCGACTTCACCAATGCGAACCTCAGAGGGGCGAGGTTTCTGGATCGTCACGGCGAACCAATGATGCCAGAGGGAGTCACTTGGTTCAACACCATCTGTCCTGACGGAGTACGAAGCAGCGCGAATGGCTGTGAGGATCACCTCTTACAGGATTGATGCTGAGCATTGCAGTCTCTCAGCTGAATTGTGGTCACGCCGTGGTCACGGAGGCTGCGTAATGATCCGGAATGGCTCGTCAAGTGGCGACCATCAGGTTGACGTTTGCAGTGGTCAGGTTCTCTGTGCGGCACCCGTCGACACCAGTCGGAGGCCTACTGTCGGAGTTCGAATCCCAAGACGATCAACGCACGCGGGTGTCCGTGGCCATATAAAAGTCCCCATCTGTGGCCATCGAAAGTCCCCACCTCGATGAGCTAATCCGCGGTGCTGGCCCCTCGGGTGGTCAGGGTGGCTGTGTCAAGCAGTCGCCGATCACCCGAGGGGACAGGGCTCATGAAATCAGAGAGGGAACGGATGGACATAGTTGCTGCCTATGAGCAGGTGGGGACATATCGGGGAGCGGCCGGGTTGTGCGGCACCACCCACAAGACGGTGAAGAGGGTGATCGAGGACCATGAGGCCGGTTTGGCGGCTGATCGGCCTCGCCGGTCCCAGCCCAAGAACACCGACGGGGTGAGCGGGGTGATCTGGGAGAAGGTGCGGTCGACCGATGGTCGGATCTCAGCCAAGCGGCTCTTGCCGGTGGCTCAGGCTGCCGGCTATCGAGGTTCGGCTCGTA
>JACCTH010000104.1 GCA_013812505.1 Acidimicrobiia bacterium
AATTTGTCGTCAGAGGAACGGTCGGCCCACCCTTGCCGGTTTTTCCTTCCTTCGTTGATGCAGTGATCGAAGACCGAGGGCCAGCGAGGTCGAACGCTCCTCCGGCGTCCTTTCCGTTCGTTCCGAGGCGAAAGCGGCCATCATCATCTAGATGACTTCGGGTCCAAACTTGGTGGCGCGGCGCCTGTTCGCGCCGATTGCTTCGTCCTATGAGCGCTGGGCCGCGGTCCTGAGCCTCGGACAAGACTCCCGTTGGCGCCGGCGAATGGTGGACGGCCTCTCGAATACGCCCAAGGCCGCGGTGCTTGATGTGGCGGCTGGCACCGGCTCGATCACCCGCCTTCTCCAAGCGCGCGGCTGGGTTGTGACCGCGGTCGACCTCTCGCGGGAAATGCTCAGCCTGCATCCCGGGCCGGCGCGGGTGCTCGCCCGGGCCGAACAGCTTCCATTTGCCGACGCCAGCTTCGATGCCCTCACGTTCGGCTATCTACTTCGATATGTCGACGACCCGGTTGGCTGCTTGGTGGAGCTGGGTCGCGTTGTTAAGTCGGGCGGACAAATCGGGATGGTCGAGTTCGGGCTGCCGAGGGGGATCTGGAATCCGTGGTGGCGGCTCTACAGCGGAACCTTGCTCCCGCAAGCAGGCCGCCTGGTCGGCCCCGGCTGGCGCGACGTGGGCAGCTTCCTCAAGGGCTCGATCGAGGATTTCTACCTCGCCCATCCCGAACCGGAAAGGCTTTTCAAGCTGGCAGGCTTCACCGAGGTCCGAATCGAGAAGCTGTCGTTGGGCGGCGGAGTCGTGGCCTGGGGCCGAAAGCCATGAAGCGACCGGCCTTTTATGCCCCGATCGGCACGACGGCTGGCGACCTGGTTGCCCTTCTGCACCCTCCATACACCGCCTGGAACCTGTCCCACGTCGCGATCGGGGCTGCAGTAGCCCCCGATCTTGACGGCTTGGTCCTGGCCGGGACCCTCGTGGCATTTCTGTTTGGCCTGGGAATCGGCGCGCACGCTTTCGACGAGCTCCACAGCCGCCCGCTACGAACCACATTGAGCCGCAGAACTCTCTATGGACTTGGGTTCGGAGGAATGCTGGCGGCGTCGGTCGTGGCGGTGGTAGGGATGAACCTCATCTCACCCTGGGTGTTGGCCTGGGCTGTTGCCGGCATCGCTCTCGCCACCGGTTACGCCTTTGAATGGCCTCATTTCCTCCACACGCCCCTCGGATTCGCCCTCGCTTGGGGAGCCTTCCCTACTCTCGTCGGATACTGGGCACAGACCCAAACCGTCGGGTTGGGTGCCCTGATGGTCGCGGCTGCGATGACTCTCCTCTCGCTCACCCAGCGGGCATTGAGCACCCCGGCCCGCCGGCTAAGGCGAGCGTTCGATCAGGCCGAGCTGACCCTCCAAGGAGGCTCGTCGACCGAGACCTGGGATCAGACCAAGGTCCTCGCCACCTGGGAAGTCCCTCTGAAACTGCTGTCGGGCGCCGTCATCGCTCTCGCGATCGCCCTGCTACTAGTCAGGTGATCTTCTAGAAGGATGCGTATGCCAGCGACTTCGGGGCTTCGCGAGTTTGAACCAGCGGTAGGCGCAACTCGAAGACTGTGAGGTCCGTAGTCCGTCGATAGGAGACCGTACTGTCCATCCCCTCGGCGAGCAGACGGACAATGGACAAACCCAGCCCAACGCTGCCCGTTACGAGCGGCGCCTGCCCGCGGTGAACGTAGCGCTCGAAGATGCGGGCACTGATCTCGGCGGAGACTCCGGGGCCGCTGTCGATTACTTCGATCACATACGACTCACCATCAACCCGACCGCGGATGGCGATCGGAGCCGCTCCATGTTTGATGGCGTTGGACACAATGGTTGCGCAACATCTGCCGGAAGCGCAGTCGATCGGCGAGGATCTCAGCATCAGCCAGCCGGGTTTCCACGGTGATGATGTGAGCCAACGGATCGAGAACCTTTTTCACCTCTAAGACTGGGTCCACTACCTCCTGGCGGAACATCAAGGCCTCGTTGTCAGAGCGCGCCGCGGTGAGAAGGTCGTCCACCATTCGCGACAAGTCCGCGGACTCGCTCGCGATGACCTGTGCTATCTCGGGTGAGGCCGATGACGGCTCCTCGACCAGTGTCATGGCGAACCCGTAGATACTGGTAAGAGGAGTCCGCAATTCATGGGAGAGGTTGGCGATCGCCTCGTCCTTCGCGCGGGTGATCGCGCGCTGATTTTGGATTTCTTGTTCGAGCGCTATCCGCTGCTGGCGGCGACGCTGATTCCTTCGGACCGCAAGGACGAATGTCAAAGGCACGAGAAAGGCCACACCGAAACGAGCTGCATTGGCGACTCTTCCGGCGTTCTCTTGCGAGAGTTGCAGCCCGAGCAGCTGACCATCCCGATACTCCGCCAGGCTCGTGACGAGCGATTGGTAGTTCTCCTCGAACCCACCTTCGATCATCGCCCGCGACTCGGCCAATCTTCCGGTGCTCATCAGACCGACGATCTCTTCGGTTGCGCCCAGAAAGCGATTGGCGGTGACGTCGAGAGCCGGGTTCTCGCCAGCAACGGCCTCGAGACCGCCGAGCCGCTCAGTCAAGATAGACATGCTCTGTTCCGCGAGCCGAATTACTTCTGAGAATTCGGTTTCTGTTGCAGCGTTCATTCCCGCGGCGACAGCTAGGACTTGAGCCTGAGCGACCTGATTACGAGCCGTGGCGGCGGCGCTGAGCGCGCCTTCGGCGTGAACACCGCGGATGCCTTGCCGTGCTGCCTCCGATGTGCCATCAGCAGTCCCGAACAGGACAGCGAGGGCGGCCAGCAGAGCCATCAGAGCAATCAGCGCATCGGGCCCTCGCCATTTGAGGCGGCTCCAGCGAGCAACCTCCTGCCGGTAGTTGCTCATGCGGTTGTCGGCTCGCGAGTCGCGATCCAAGGCAACGCGAGACCCAGCAGCAGTACCGGAAGCGTCACTGCCTGAAAGCTCCCGACTATCGCCAGGAGCAGGAACTCAAGGATGAGGAGTGGAGACAAGATTGCGGCTGCGACTGGAGGTGGAACGACGAGTTCAAGGCTCTCCATCAGCGACATCGATAAGGCTCCCGACGTGCTCTCGAGCGACGTCTCTCCAGGTGACGCTCCCGGGGAGGGCGCTGTGGTAGTCGTTGCCCCGGGTCCTCCACCGGAAAGGGCGACTGCCTCGACACTTGTCGTGGTCGAACCACTCGACGTTGTTGTCACCGCTCTCGTCGTCGTGGTAGTGGGAGAGGTCGTGGCAGCCCGACTCGTGATCGCGGTTCCGGCTGTCGTCGTCGTCGCGCCAAGACGGGTCGTCGTAGTGATTGGAGCCGTGGTCGTAGTAATCGGAGCAGAGGTCGTAGTGATTGGAGCCGTGGTCGTGGTAATCGGAGCAGCGGTCGTGGTTGTGGTCGGCTCCGTGGTCGTGGTGTTGGCGCCCAGGGCCAAGGTCAAGGCGCTCGGCTGGGCGAAGGTCCCGTACGCGAACAATATATCGTCTCCGGAGTTGTCGTCCACGGTGACCTTGACCGCGAGCGCTCGATCGGACGGAACGGCATAGGCCACCGATCCGAAGTTGATCGTCCGCGCCACCCAGTCACCCGACGGGCTCCACGGAGCAGCACTCGTCGCTCCTTGAGCGATCAGATTGCATCCGTCACCGGAAGGGCTGCAGTCGAGCAGATAGGCATTCACCTCACCGCCTTTGTTGGTCTCAAAGTCTTTCATCGCGCTCCAGAACGTCAAGCTCGCTGATCCTGTCAAGAACACCCCACCACCCGGAGCGACCCAAATCTGGTACTTGGTCGGATCGCTCTCGCCGGCACCGCTGCCGGTCTCTGGAGCAACAGGCCGGGAAAGGAGTCTCGTCCGGGGTCGTAGTTGGGGAGGGACGAGGCGGTCGGTGCCCCGGTCGAGAGCGCCGCCTGTGGAACTTCACCGCCCTGGAGGTAGAACGCGCTCGCGGAGGCGATCGCCGGTATGGGCGGCAAGGCAAAGACAACCAGCACCGACACAAGGAATGCGGCAACGGTTCCGGACCGGAGCGTCGTTGAAATGACTGAGGTGTCCCTGGCAAACCCGGACAATCGACGTAACCCCTTTCACTCTGCCGAGCCATCGACCTAATCGGCTTTTGGGCTGAATTCCTTGAACTGCGGGGCCCTACGGAACTTTCCCCTAGTAGCGCCGACTACGACGGGATAGCCTGCGAGGGTTCGTGGGGGAAAATAGATGCGGTCCTTTCAAGGAAAACTAAGGCTGGCCGATCGCCCAACAGAGTCCATGGGCGTGGGATTCGAGGTCGCCGACAATTCGATCTCGCTCTTCATCAACGACCGAGCCGTGGCCGAATGGCCCCGCGACCGAATTGACATCGAAGTCGAAACCGATGGATTCCACTTCGTCGTGGACGACGACGAGTTCATCTTTGTCACCCGGGAAGCCTCCGAGTTCGCTGAGGCGATCGGCCTCCTGGAACACGAAGTGGCCTCGGGTCAAACCAAGACCCTCCGGCGCTCTCCCGCCAAGGCGACTCAGCCTCGGGAGCTTCAGTCGAAACGCGTCGCGAACAAAAAGCCTCGACGTCTCGACATCGAGTTCGGGTCGCGGACCACTCAGCTCGGAATCGCGGTGCTCGTGCTCGCCGCCCTGCTCGGCGTCTTCGCGCGACCGCTATTGGCGTTGTCGCTTATGCTCGCCGGCTCGATCGGGCTTCTCGTAGGCACCGGGGCAATGCTTGATCCGATTGTCGCCACCAAGCTTCCGCGCGATCTCACGGCAGGAAAATCGGTGCTGATCTCGGTGGTGCTATTGCTTACCGGGATGTTGGTCCTCGTTCTCTGAAGCTCATTCGAATGAGGGACGCCGTTTCTCGCGGAGAGCTGTCAAGCCTTCGCGAGCATCGGGCGCCAGAAAGCCGAGGAACTCGTAGGCCACCGAGGCATCAAAGGCTGGGTATGCCATTCGGAGCCAGTGGTTGAGGGTGTGCTTGGTCAACGACAAGGCCTCGGCCGATCCGCTGGCAAGTCGCTCGCAGATTGCCCGGGCTTCGGTCAGAAGCGTTTCGTCGGGAAAGACCTTGGCGACGAGGCCGATACGTTCGGCGTCGGCACCATTCAGCGGTTCGTTCGTCAGAAGGTAGAACTTGGCCCTGGCCATTCCGACCAACAAGGGCCAAATCATCACCGCGTGATCTCCCGCTGCAACCCCGAGGTTGGTGTGTCCGTCGAGAATCCGGGCTGACTCCCCCGCCAGCGGTATATCGGCGAGCAGGGCGGCGGCGAGCCCCGCTCCGACCGCGGCGCCGTTGATCACTGAAACGATTGGTTTTGAGCACTCGATGATGTTGCGGACCAAATCACGAGCCTCCCGCAATGTTCGTCGGTGAACCTCGATGTCATTCATCATCGCTTCCAGCAGGCTGAAGTCACCGCCAGCAGAGAAGGCTCGCCCTTCGGCGCGGAGCAAGATGACGCGCGTAAGTTGATCGGCATCAAGCTCGTTCCAAACGTAGGTGAGGGCGCGATGACCATCGGCATCTACGGCGTTGAGCCGCTCGGCGTTGGCCAGGACAACCTCGGTGACCCCGTTCTCAGAGTGCTCGATGCGGAGGCCGGCGTAGTCATCCATCTGCGGGCAATAATGGCCTCGTGGGCGAGGCCACCGCAATCGTGACCGGTTCCTCTTCCGGGATCGGACTGGCGACAAGCCGTCAATTACTCGCCGGAGGGCATCAGGTAGCGATGCTCGACGTGGCGCCCGCCTCCCTCCAGTCCGGGCGGGCCTCGAGCTATCTGGTAGATCTCTCCGACCGGTTGGCAGTCCTCGAAACGGCTCGGGCGGTGGTTTCCGATCTCGGGACGATCCGGACTCTCGTCAACTGCGCCGGGTGGGACCGGGCGATGCCTTTCGCGGACACCGACGAACCGTTCTGGACGAAAGTGATCGACATCAATTTGCTCGGACCGATCGCCCTGACGCATGCCGTATTGCCCGCTGTGGAAGAGGGCGGTTCGATAATCAACGTCGCCTCCGACGCGGGACGCGTTGGCTCATCGGGCGAAGTGGTCTATTCAGCCGCCAAAGGCGGCGTCATCGCGTTTAGCAAAGCGCTGGCGCGCGAGGTCGCCTGCCGTCGAATCCGGGTCAATGTCGTGGCCCCAGGCCCCACCGACACGCCATTTCTCGCGGGGTTCGATCAAACCGGCAAGCTGGCTGAAGCCATGATCCGTCAGACCCCTCTGGGGAAGCTGGCCACCGCCGACGACGTGGCCCACGCCATTCTTTTCCTCGCCTCGGAAGGCGCTAGCCATATCACTGGGCAGGTCCTGTCGGTATCCGGTGGCCTGACGATGGTGTGAGAGGATCCGAAGCCGTTGTTCGTCACGTATGAATCTCAGGAAATCCCGAGCCAAGTCTCAGCGAGTTAGCCCAAACTTCCCAGCTCTCAAATACGAAAGTTTCCCAAAGTGACATCGAACACGCCCCGACGCTCAAAGCGCGTCCCTCTATTGATTCTCGGAGTGGTGGTAATCGGAGTGGCAGCATTCCTCATCTATTTTTTCGCTGGGAACGCTCCCTCGGAGGTTGACATCGACGCCGCCGCGGCCGCAGTCAGCTCCACTGGCGGCGAGGTGCCCACCTCCGAAACCACAGCGGCAGCCGCGGTCGATGGTGTCGAAGGGACTTGGACCATCGACTCCACCGTGGGCGAGTTCTCGGTGACCGAAGACACGGCCGCCACCTTCGCCGGGTTCCGCGTGAACGAAGTGTTGGATGCCATCGGTGAAACTGTCGCCGTCGGTCGCACCCCCAACGTCGCCGGCACGCTCGAGATCAACGGCACCACCCTCGACGTCGTCGACATCGCCGTTGACCTCACGACCATTGTCAGCGATCGTTCGCGTCGCGAAGATGCCATCCAGGAGGCGCTCAACACCCAGTCGAACCCGGAGGCCACGTTCGTTCTCACGGAGCCGATCGACCTGGGATCGGACGCCGAGACTGGGTCGACAGTGTCGGCCGACGCCACTGGGGATTTGACGATCAATGGAATCACCAAGTCGGTAACGATTCCGATAGAAGCGAAGTTGGTTGAGGGGTTGATCATCGTCACCGGTTCCACCGACGTGGTGTTTGCCGACTACGACGTCGACACTCCCTCGGCGCCAATCGTCCTGTCCCTTGAGGACCAGGGCGTGCTCGAGTTTCAGCTCTGGTTCTCCCGGGCCTAAAGCTGGGCGGGCTCGACTTCCTCGATTGATTCGCCGGGAGCGTCTTGCCGGCGGGCGAGGTAGATGAAAGGAAGGGCGAGAACGTGAATCGCGCTGGCGACGAGATAGGAAGCGCCATAACCGTTCGCATCGGCCACCCGCCCGAGAAGTGGCTGCGTGGCTGCACCCCCAGCTGAGCCCACCAACGCGTCCATCGAGAGGACGGTCGCACGTTGCGAGGACTTGATGCAGCCGTTCAGAAACGCCTGCCGGATGGGGCCGGTGAGCGAGAAGAAGAACGCCCACGCGATGAACGCCGCGGCGACTAGCACGAATCGATCTCCAAGTCCGACGAGAGCGACAGACACGGTCGCCAACGTTGTTCCGGTGAGGATCGCAGTAGTGCGGCGCCGGAAGAGCTTCTGAACCCAGGGCACCGCCAACCCGCCGAAGATCTGGGCCCCGGCAAAGACCGCCGCGGCGAGGCCTGCGAGCGCAAACGCTGATTCGTCGCCGTAAAGCTCGAGGAGGTAGGGCTGCATGGCGTAAAAGCCGTAGAAGCCAACTCCGGTGAGGAAGAACGACGACAGGATCAGCCAGCGGAGATTGGGGTTGCCAAAACCGGTTTGAAGCGACTCTCTCAAGATCGCCTTCGCCTCCGCTGTGATCCTCGCCGACGGGCGGCGAGTGAAGCCGAGATCGTGCATGAATCGCCAGGCGACCATGAAGGTCACACCGAGCAGGCTGGCTCTGATCACATATGGCACGGCGAGTGACGAAGCCTGGGCGACTACTCCTCCCGCAACCGCACCGACCAGCATCGCCGCCCCCGACACGACCTGGGCCCGGCCGAAGACCGACTCAAGCGGCCCGTCGTAGCCGGTGGCGTTCAACGCATCAACCAGCCACGCCTCGGTCGCCCCTGAGAAGAAGGTGAAGCCGAGCCCGAGCAGGACCGAGGCGATCGCCCAACCCCAGATGGGGGCCTGGGTCTGCCACATAAACAGATAGAGCAGAGTGGAGGCGATAAGCGTGACCGTGCCCAACAGATAGGACGTGCGCCGGCCGCGGGTGTCGGCGATCACGCCGGTTGGAACCTCGAAAAGAAACTCGCCGGCGGCATAGAAGGCGTTGACCACGAAGGCTTGGGTGTTCGTCAGACCTGCGGAGAGCAAGAACAAGGTGTTGATGCCCCAAATGAACGAAGAAGCGAGCGTGGTCAGCACGGTGAGGAGCAGATAGACCCGCCTGACTCGAAGGGCTTCAGTGTTCATCGCGGCCATCTTGCCCGGCCTTTCCCCGTTCTCGCGACGTAAACAGGGCGTTTTCCGCCCTGTTTACGTGATAAAAACGACCTGTGGTCTATGTGGCGCTCCTCCGCGGAATCAACGTCGGGGGCAAGAACAAGGTGGAGATGAAGAAGCTCAAGGCGACCTTCGAGGGTGCCGGAATGACGGACGTGACTGCCTACATAAACAGCGGCAACGTCGTCTTCAAGTCGACCGCACGAAAGGCGGCCGAGCTGGAGGCGAAGCTCGAGAAGGCGATCGAACGGGATTTCGGGTTCTCGATCAAGGTCCTGCTCCGAAACCTCACATCGATGAAACGACTTGACCAAGCCTTGCCCGCGAATTGGACCAACGACTCCGAGATGAGATGCGATGTGCTCTTCCTCTGGAAGGAATTCGACAAGCCGTCGGTCGTCAAAGAGCTGCCGACCAAACCCGAACTCGATGAGGTGATGTACGTGCCGGGCGCGATCATCTGGCGGGTCGATCGCGCCAACGTCACCAGGAGCGGGATGCCTCGGCTCGTCGGGTCCGCGCTTTACAAGGGGATGACTATTCGCAACTGCAACACCGCCCGCAAGCTCACCGCGATCATGGAAACGCTGGCCTAGAGCCAGATTGGGGATCGCGAGGTTCGCTGGGTGCGATCCGGCAGCGATGTAGAAAGGAGGACTTCACCTGGTGCCGTTTGGCCTACCTCTTCCTGACGATCAATCTCTGAGAGGCGCGCCTACATCCCGCCAGGCAGATCGAGAGTCTCGTAGACCTCGATCGCTGCTCCTGGCATCTGCAGGTGCGGATGACCATCGACCAGCTTGACCGCTTCGTCGACACTGTCCGCCGAGAGGATCGAGTAACCAGCGACCTCGGTCCCGGCTTCGGACGAGCCCTGCGACGTGACCTTGCGACCGTTGCCGAGCGGCAACCCCAAATCGACCATCCCGCCGCCAACCTTGGCCGACCAGTCGTTCCAGGCCTTCATCACCTCGCCGGCCATCTCCGGGTCGTTGTTCCCCATCTGATCTGCCGCTGAAACTGGAGCGGTGTAGAGCACGACGTACTTGGGCATAAGACTCGATAGGCTGTAAGCTGTTGCTTACGTTAGCGAATCCTATCAAATGATTATCTCAGATGTCGACTCAGCATTTCGAGCTCTAGCCGATCCCACTCGACGCCGCATTCTGCAGCTAGTCGCCAACCAGCCATTGAGCGCCGGGGAGATCGCCAACCACTTCCAGACGACCCGACCCGCCGTGTCCCAGCATCTCGGCGTGTTGCGGGAGGCCGGCCTGCTCTCCGAAAGTCGGGACGGCAGCCGCCGGCTTTACCAGGCAGAATCAATGGCCGTGGACGACGTGATCAACCATCTGCAGTCGTTCTGGTCTCCTCGTTTGCAGGAGCTGAAACGGCAGGCGGAGCGAAAGGAACGGCATCGGCATGCCAAGCCCTGAGCGACCAAGCCATGATCGTTCTGCGGCCGTCAGCGAGGAAGTTCTGATTGAGGCCTCTCCCGAGACGGTCTTCGAGTTCTTCGTCTCTGCGGCCGAGATGCGGAAATGGATGGGAGGCCATGCGACCCTCGATGCCACACCCGGCGGGCTGTTCGCGGTCGACATCGGGGGGAACCACGCTCGCGGCAGCTTTGTCGAGGTGCGGGCCGCTGAAAAGGTTGTTTCACCTGGGGATGGGAAGGATCAGATGAGGTCCCTCCGGGCAGCAGCACCGTCACCTTCACGCTCGAGGCGACGGAACGGGGCACCTTGTTGCGGATGATCCACGAGGGACTGCCCGCCGGCGAGGACGACCGTCATCGCCACGGCTGGCAGCACTATTTGAGCCGGCTGACGCAGGCGGCGCGCGGCATCGACCCGGGCGAGGATCCTATTTACGAAGCTGGCGGGGTTCCGCTCCACGAGACGTCGAGGTGACCGATGGCGTGGATCTGCCCGAGTTGTTCGCGATCGTTTCGCCGGAGCCGCCAGTCGCATGAATGTGCGCCGGCGCTCGAGCTCGAGGAGTACTTCTCTACCGGGCCGGAGTGGGAGCGACCGATCTTCGATGCGGTGCTGTCGCATCTCGAGAGCCTCGGGCCGATGAGGGTGGAGCCGGTTTCCGTGGGAATCTTCATCAAGTCGAACGGCAGCTTTGTCGAGCTGCGCCCGATGGCGAAGTGGGTGGCTCTGTCATTCCCGCTGAGCCGGCGCCTCTCCCATTCCCGGATTTCCCGAAAGCCGATCGACAGCGGTCGGAAGATCTTTCATTTCGTGAATCTGCAAACGGCCGAGGAGGTCGATGGCCAGATACGAGATTGGCTGACCGAATCGTTCGATAGCTTTGGCTTGGACTGAGCCACAAGACGAAAAGGAGAGCTGGCATGGCCGGAGGAACCAAAGAGGACCCGTGGGTGTTGAAGACGCCGCCGGGCACCTCTGACTATCAGATGTATCGAGACGAGACAACCGATCCCCCTTCGCTCGTCTGCCAGGTGGGTTCCACCCAATTGCGCTACGACCTGCGAGCAATCGACGAGCTCCACGCGATGTTGAAGAAGCATGGAGACTGGATGGACCTCGGCGCTGCTGACGAGCAAAAGGACGCCAAGGAGGGAACCGTCGAAGGATGGGGCCGTTCCACGACAAACCCGCGTGGCGGCTGGTACGGCCTCAAGAAGGGCCTCCGCGGTCGTTTCGGAATGTACTTGCCGCCGCTGCTCGAGGAGCTCGGCCTGGCTGAACTCACCCACGACGCCCGCAACAATCGGATGCGGGCTAAGTAAGCCGGGGCAGCTCTCCGGCCATGATGTCGTCGATGCCCCGCAAAGTGTTCTCGGCCCGGGCGGTTAGCACCAGTCCGCAGGACTCGTAGACATCCTTCGGCAGAAATTAAGGTCTGCGTCGATCTCGATCTGAGATCGGTACCCTGGCCACATGTGTCGCAACATCCGAACTCTGCATAATTTCCAACCCCCCGCCACCGACGATGAGGTGGCCGAAGCCGCCCTTCAGTATGTCCGCAAAATCAGCGGTTTCACCCGCCCGTCGCGGGCCAACGAGGAAGCCTTCGAGCAAGCGCTGGCGACGGTGACCGACGCAACCCGATCTCTGGTTGATGCTTTGGTGGCCACCTCACCACCCAAGGACCGCGATATCGAAGCAGCCAAAGCTCGGGCCCGAGCCGCCCAGCGGTACGCGAGCTAGAGGTGACCTCACTCTCGGCGGTGACCTAAGAAGAGCTCGCGCGCCGGGCGGTCCTCGCTGGTCTCCTCCTCGATCGCCTCGGCCTCGAAGCCGGCTGCCGAGAGCCGGCGGAGCCAATCGGCTCGCCTGAACAAACCAGTGCGGTGAGTTTCGCGGATCACTCGACTACTGCCGTCTGCTTCGCGGAGGAGAAACACGTAGTCGGTCTCGATTTCGGTGTCGATCGGATCCGGGTCCCGGGTCCATACGAGAAAGCGCACCCCGTGCCCGTCGGGATGGTCGTGGCCGTCGTGATCAGTTGTCTCCTCGAAATTCTCAACGATGTGATCAGGGACGAAAAGCGCAACTCCTCCTGGCCGGCAATGCGTGTAGGCGTTAGCAAAGGCGAACGAGAGATCAGTCTCCGTGGTCATATAGTCGACGGCGTCGTAGATGAGAACGGCGTCGAACTCGCGACCAAGCCGAATCCTGCGCATGTCGCCTTCATGGTGTTCGCACTCAGGATTGATGGCTCGTGACACGTCGAGCATCTCAGCCGAGAGATCGACCAGGGTCATCTCGTATTGCCGCTTGAGATAGAAGGCGACGTGGCCCCCACCGCTCCCGAGCTCGAGCACAGTCCTCACCGGTCCTGACGCCCGAGCCAGGATCGCGCCCACAAAGGTAGCTTCCTCTTCGTAGTCCTTCACTGGAGAGACGAGCGGCCACCAGCGGGCGAGCTCGCCGTAGAACCTGTACGTGGGCGGATCCTCAGACGGGGACGCTGCTGCGTTCATGAGACCGACGACTCGGTCGACGAGTGAATCGAGGTCGAGTTCTTCAGTGTCGAGTTCGGTGTCGAACTCCGCGAACAGCTCCTGCTGGTCGTGTAGAAGCCCAAACTCCTCGTCGGTTATCGAGTAGTGGCGCTGGGCGGCCCGGCGCCACGCCTCGCCACGGTCGACGATGAGCCGAACGATCGTCAGGTCCAATCCGTTGAGTTCTTCGCGATAGATGCGGGCTGTGTCATCAGTGAGAACATCCGCTATTACGACATCAGCGCCGTCGGCGCAGAAGTTTCGGGCGAGAGCGCATGCATTGCGAACACCGAGAAGGTGCTGGCGCTGCCCTTCGGGTCCCGCCCACGGTGGAGCATGGGGTTGCCGGAGCATCTGACGGACGTCGTCGACATCGATCGTCGCGCATCGCACCCGCCGTGCGGAAACTCCGAGCATCACCGTGGACTTGCCAGCGCCCGGACCGCCGGTCAAAACCACGACACTCATGTCACGCGCCCAACTCACGTATGCGGTTTTCGCTACCAAATCGGACCGTGCGTGGACCCAATTCAGTAGCGAAAACCGAGTGGAGGCCTAGCTGCAGCCCAGCGAGTTCCCGCAATTGAGACACTTGTAGCAGGAGCCGTTGCGGATGGTGATGTGGCCGCAGGTATCGCACAGCGGGGCATCACCCATCATTTCGCTGAGCACCGACTGCATCGCCGCCATGCCCGCGTCGCGGACGGTGGCGGGCGCCACGATGATCGCCTCGCTGACGGGAGATGCAGGCTTGGGCTTGGCGTCGAGCAGCTTGACTGCCGACACCACTGCGGCGAGGTTCTCCTCGGCCACCGCGTCGGTCAGATCGAGCTGAACGCCGGCGTCGATTGCGAGCCCCTTCTTCGGCTCCGGCAGCTCGCCGTCCCGGTTCGGTGGGACCTGGGCCAAATCGTCGCGCTCCAAGTACTCAACCGCCAAGGCACGGAACACGTAATCGACGATCGAGTTCGCCATCTTGATGTTTGGATGACCCTCGACCATCCCTCGCGGTTCGAAGGTTTGGAAGGTGAACGTGTCGACGAACTCCTCCAATGGCACCCCGAATTGGAGCCCTTTGGAGACGGCAATGGCGAAGCAGGACAGGATCCCGCGCAGAGTCGCTCCCTCTTTGGCGAGGTCGATGAAGAGCTCGCCTAGGGTGCCGTCCTCGTATTCGCCAGTGCGCAAATAGACCTTGTGCCCACCAATGCGCGCTTCCTGGGTGTATCCCGCTCGTCGGTTCGGCAGGATGAACCGTGGTGGATGCATGCCTTGGCTGTAAGCCTCGGAGGGCGACATTCCCATCGGGATCTTTCCCCACAGAATCTGCTTGTCGATCTCGTGGGCCAGCGTCACTTCCTCGGGCTCGTCTTCGGGCTGCGCATCGTCCGAGCCCGACGACAGCGGCTGACTCGCCTTCGACCCATCGCGGTAGAGAGCCATGCACTTGACCCCGAGCTCGTAGGAGAGCATGTAGCTCTCCTCGATGTCATCGACCGTGGCCTCGTTGGGCATGTTGATCGTCTTCGAGCTGGCGCCTGAAAGCAAGGGCTGGGTCGCGGCAAGCATCTTGATATGACCCGTGTGGTGGATCAGTCGACGACCCTCGCGGCCGTTGCGATTAGCCGTGTCGAAGACCGGCAAGTGTTCGTATGCCAGTTGCGGAGCGCCTTCGATCATCTGCTGGCCGCACGCATAAGCGGTGGCCTCTCTGATCTCGCGCGAGCTGTAGCCGATCGCTCGCAGCAGATCGAAATCGAACGTCGCGTACTCATCGGCGGTGAAGCCGAGGCGTTGCATCGCCAATTCACCGAGTACGAAGGGGTTGAACGCGTGCTTCAGCTCGAACACCGTCGGCAACGCCTTCTCGATCCTGGCGAGGTCTTCTTCGTTAAGGCCCTTCTCGATCAGCGATGGCCGGTTGATATAGGGAGCGCCTTCGAGCGAACTCGTCCCAATGATGTAGCGAACAATGTCCCCAATTTGGTCTTCCTCGTAACCAAGGTTGCGCAGCGCCGGCGCCACCGACTGGTTGACGATCTTGAAGTAGCCCCCTCCAGCCAGCTTCTTGAACTTCACTAAGGCAAAGTCCGGTTCGACCCCGGTGGTGTCGCAATCCATCTGGAGCCCGATGGTGTTGTGGGAAACGAAACCATTTGCGACATAGGTGACGTTCTCCGGCACCGCCAGGTCGAAAGTCAGCTGCTCCTCTCCTAACTCCGACGACTTGACTCGGTCATAGAAGTAACTCAGAAGGTGGCCGAGACGGTCGTCACCTGTCCGCTGGAACAGCGAATCGGCGGACCGTCGAGAAACCATCCCGAGGCGGCTCCTGCTCAGCAGCATCGTCCTACGAAGGTTGTCGTTCATCGGAGCAAGCTCATCGAT
Source organism: Acidimicrobiia bacterium (assembly GCA_013812505.1). GTDB lineage: Bacteria > Actinomycetota > Acidimicrobiia > Spongiisociales > ZC4RG35 > JACCTH01. The sequence continues at coordinate 14,902 of JACCTH010000104.1, forward strand.
CAGCTCCCGGGTGACCGGCACCAAATCCCGACGGGCCGCTTGCGGCGATCTTGTGGACATCACCGCGGCTTGTTTTCGGCCCGACATGAACCCGATCTCGACCGCGAATCGAGAGTTGTAGGAGGAGCTAACGGTTCGCAAGGATGCTGATGTGGACCTGCCCCAGCCTGTCGTATCGAATTTCCGGGTCATGGGAAAGCCAATTGCAAGAAGCATCGATTGAACGTCATACGAGAAGCTGAGGGACGTCGTCGTCCAGGAGGGATAGCCCTGCTGATGAACGTAGCCATCTGCCTCGAAGAGGCCACGAACGAAGGCCCTGTACACCTCGCGATCGTTTGTGGCCAAGATCGCGTCAGGGATGTGTGGATGCCAACCTTTTCCTCTGTGACCCTCGCTCGGACGGTGCTTGGCGAATCCACAAGCTTCCCACCACATCGCTAGCGGCACGGAATGGAATGCGACTTCCACATACCCGGTCTGGGCTGTCCGATGTGCCTCGAGATTGAACAACTGCTTGCCAAGCATCGAAAGGCGCTCGACGACGTCGAAGTCCGACGCGGTAACACTGAGGCGGATACCTTTCGAATGGAGTGATCCGTCGCCCATGAAATAGCCGACGAACTCGGCAAGATCTGACGTCACGGTGCGGGGCACGCTGGTCGTGAAATCAGCAGTCCAATGAGACTCGCAAAGGGGTGGCAACTCCACGTCTTGAGGGTCGCCCACGAGTTGGTCGAGCTGCAGTGGAACGAGGTCCTCCCGGGTAATCTCGGCGAAGCGTTTCCATACCCAATCACCGTTATCCGAGACGATCTTGATTCGATGTGTGGGAGTCCCCTGAATTCTGTAACCCTGCGACGTGCTAATTGTCACGACTGGCTCAGCGCCGTTGACATAAAACTGCGCTGCCTGGCGAGGCCCCTCGTCGGTGCCGACTGCAATACCAAGCTCCTGCCACTTGTCGCCATTCGGGTTGCCAAGCATGTTGAGTCGAACTAGTCCTCGGTCGGTCGGAACCAGGGAGTCACCAACCACGCAACCTGTCGGTGCGATGACGGTTACTTGGGCGTTGCGAAAGCCGTGGCGCTCGCCCATTTCGAGGGCGCGGTCCCATGATTGGCGCGCTGAGGCGAGGAGGTTGGCCGGGGTGAGATCGGGCGAGATTCCCATGACGTAATGCGACAGGCCCTCGTATGCGTTCTGCTCGCTGTCATAGGCGGCTCGGCGATGGTTGCGGATAACCCGGAGCATCGCCTCTCGATTCTCCGCGAAGCGCGGGAACGGCCCGACGGAAGCAGCCAGCTCGGCCGATGTGGCATAGGCGTAGCCGGTGAGGATCGCTGTGATCGCACCCGAAACTGCCCGGCCAGCATCTGAGTCGTAGGGCATCCCCATGCGCATTAGCAGCGTCCCCAAGTTGGCGTACCCGAGACCGAGCGTGCGGTAGTCGTAGGACCCTTGCGCGATCTCTCGAGAAGGGAAGTGAGCCATCGTCACCGATATTTCGAGAGTCATGGTCCACAGGCGAATCGCGTGCTCGTAGCCCTCGGTGTCGAAAGTGGCGCGATCGTCGTCAAAGAACTTGATCAGATTGATCGAAGCGAGATTGCACGCGGTGTCATCAATAAAAACGTATTCCGCACAAGGGTTTGTTGCGCGAATCTTTCCCCCCGCCGGAGACGTGTGCCACTCATTGATGATGGTGTCGAACTGGACTCCTGGATCGGCGCATGCCCACGCTGCCTCTGCCACTCTTCGCCATAAGTCGCGCGCTTTGATCGTCTTGCGCACCTTGCCCGTGGTCCGCTCTTTCAACTCCCAGTCGCCGTCATTGCGCACCGCCTCGATGAACTCGTTTGGCACGCGCACCGAGTTGTTCGAGTTCTGGCCGGAGACAGTTGCATATGCCTCGCCGTTGAAATCGGCTGGATAGCCACCGTGTTGAATAAGCACGCGAGCCTTGTCCTCTTC
>JACCTH010000008.1 GCA_013812505.1 Acidimicrobiia bacterium
CCCTGTGGAATCGAACCCTATTCGTACCTGTGAGCTGCTGGTGGGCCTGCCCGACGTCAACGTGTTGGGGGTCGAAGACCGCGGCGTCGATCTGCCGCTGCGGGTGCATGTTGAAAGCAGGGGGCCGCGACCGGAATGCCCGCAGTGTGCGTCGCCGGTGGTGGTCAAGGATCGGCCGGCGGTGACCCTGGTCGACTTGCCGGTCTTCGGCCGCCGGGTTCGGCTGGTGTGACGGAAACACCGCTGGCAATGCCCAGAGGGTTCCTGTGGGGTCGGATCGTGGACTGGTGAGGATTCCCGGATCGCTACCCGGCGGCTGGCGTTGACGGATCGGGCGGGGCGGTGGGTGACCGAACAGGTAGGCCGCTGGGGTCGCACTGTCAACGAGGTGGCAGCCGAACTGGGATGTGATTGGCATACGGTCAACGACACCGTGATCGCCTATGGCCAAGCCTTGGTCGATGACGATCCTTTGAGGATCGGAACTCCCACCGCTCTGGGATTGGATGAGACCCTGTTCTTTCGCCAAGGGCCGTGGCGGCGGCAAGCCTGGTCGACTTCGATCGTCGACGTCGGGGCGGGGCGTCTGCTCGACGTGGTCCCGGGCCGCGACAGCATCGAGCCGTCGCGGTGGCTCGATGCTCGCGGCGGCAAATGGCGGGCCAACATCGCCTGGGCCACCCTCGACCTCTCCGGACCGTACCGGGCGACCTTCAACACGATGCTGCCCGACGCCGTCCAGGTAGCCGACCCGTTCCACGTCGTCAGGTTGGCCAACTCGGCTCTAGACGAATGCCGACGCCGGGTCCAAAACGAAACCATGGGGCATCGAGGCCGCAAACACGATCCGCTTTACCGATCCCGGCGGCTCCTTACCAGAGCCGATGAACGGCTAACCGTCGCCGGCCGCACCCGGCTCCTCGGGCTGTTGAATGCGGGCGACCCTCGCGGAGAGGTGAAGATGGCTTGGCACGCCAAAGAAGTCATCCGCAGCATCTACGACCACACCGATGCCGGCTTGGCCGACGAGTTCGTGCAACGGCTCGGCCACGACCTTCAAGATCAGTCTTGCCCGCCCGAGGTCCACTCCTTGGGCCGCACCTTGCTGCGCTGGAAGGACCAGATCACAGCCTGGCACCGGGCCCACGTCTCCAACGGACCGACCGAAGCCGCTAACAACCTGATCAAACGGGTCAAGCGGACATGAGACGCTTGCTGGACGGTTGCTTGAATCAGACCGACAACTTCAATGCTTGTTCCGGTCAGTCAGCTCCGCGGAATGTAGATCCTGCGCGGCTTCTAAGCGACCATGCACAACTCGGTCCGCTTGGACTGTCTTCTAGCAACCATCAACTACGTGAAGAGCCCACAAGTTGATGTACCGAGTTGGTAAGGGTGTTCACGAGTCGCGGATGGATAATCACCACGCTGGCGCTTGTCCTGCAAAGGCAGCGGATACCGAGGTTGGCCCGTTGCAAAGGCACTCATCCCCGTTTCTGGGCTTGTTCGGCGGCGTCCTATGATTTGCTCCGTAGGCGCCCGCCCGCGAGGTCGTCGGCTTTGCCTCAGATACTCTCCAACTGAGTGAGCGAGCGACCTTTCACCGTTGCTGGAGCCTAAATGCACCGCCTCGGGGTTCTTGCCTACGGTTCGCTCATCGATGATCCCGGTTCCGAGCTTTTCGAAATCATCGTTGCGCGGGTTCATGGGGTGCTCACTCCCTTCCCAGTCGAGTATGCACGTAGTAGCTCGAGCAGAGATGGAGGGCCGACCTTGGTTCCGGTCGAGAGCGGTGGAGCAAGGGTAAAAGGCGTTGTGTTATTGCTCAGCGAGGACACCAGCGAGGAGGAAGGAGCGTCGATGCTTTGGCGTAGGGAGACCTCCCAGATTGGCTCTGGTAAACGATACAAGTCCCCTAAAGAGGTGACAGTCAACACAGTCACGGTGAGACGACTGACTGACTTCGCTGGCGTCGGAATCGTGCTCTACACACATATTCCGGCGAATATTGAGCAGCTAACCCCGAGCCACCTCGCCGAGCTGGCCATCGAGAGCGCTACTGGGGACGCGGGTAAACAACGGCGCGACGGCATCAGCTATTTGTTGATGGCGAAGCGGGCGGGCATAGTCACTCCACTTATGTCCCAATATGATGCAGCGATCCTGAGCCACTCTGGAGCCGCGTCGTTGGAGGACGCGTGGCACCGAAGCCGGACTCTGGCCTGAACTGGCCATATGTAGCTACCTATCGATGGTGGGGGAATCACTCCCGCCTCAACACCTGCAATCGGATAAGCGAGGCGCTCGGCATGGAGTTGGTCGTCGACTTTCGCGTAGCTGAGTCTGCCTGACAATCCGCGTGTGTTGGCTCGATGTGACTAGGCCTCCAAACGCGGCACACACGCGGCACAAGCCTTCAAAATCGCCCGTTTCTTCAGGGCATATCGGGGTCTAGATACGGCTCATAATCCGTCGGTTGCAGGTTCGAAGCCTGCCGGGCCCACCAGTCTCTGCCGGTGCATTGTGGAAATATTCAATCAGCGAGGTCATTTCGACAGCAGGCCCTCTCTCGAACTCCCGACCGATTTGGTCCACTGTTGCGTCGCGGTCAAGAGGCCCATAGGAAAATGCCTTCAAGTATCGACCAGTTCGCCAACCTGGGGTGTGCAGTTCGAAGACCGGTACTACCGTCGCGGGGACGGCATCGCCGCCATAACAACCCCGTCGCCAAAGCGGGTCAACCTCAGTCCACGCAGGAGATCGACATGGCCGAGATCCAACTCGATGCCGTGGTTGATGGACCAGGCACTCACGCGCTCGTGGTCGGAGTCAGCAACTATCCATATCTCGACGGGCCGCAACAGACGCTAGTGGGCAAGAGATTCGGTGTGTCCAACCTGTCAAGCGCGGCGCGTTCAGCCTCCGAGATCGCCAATTGGCTTCTTACCGAGTACCAAAACCCGGCAACTCCGCTGGCCAGCCTGAACGTGCTGCTGTCGCCAGCGGCTGGCGAGGTCGTGTCGGACCCGACGGGCAAGTTGGCAGCAGTTGGGCGTGCAAGGCGTGACGAGTTCGAGCAAGCTGTGATGGCACTCGCGCAACGTTCGAAGTCACCCCAGAGCATGTGCGTGGTCTACGTCGCCGGTCATGGCATCCAATTGACCACCCGGGGTGCCTTCTTGTTGCTGGAGGATTGCGGCCGCTCTGACAAGGCAAACGAACTCTACGGGGCGGCCGACATGGCGGGATTGCACGGTGCATTCATGGCTCAGGGGCAGGCGTTGAATCAAGTGTGGTTCGTCGACGCATGCCGTCAAAGACCGAGCTTCGCCAACTCGTTCGAAGAACTGGCTGGCGCGTTCACCCTGAGTAAGTCGGCGATCGAGAAGGTCGACTCCTCGGTGCTATTCCTGGCTGCGTCATCTCGCGAGGCAGCGTTTGCCGAGATAGGTGGTACCACTCTTTTCAGCCAGGCGCTCCTCACAATGCTCAGGGGTGCAGCAGCGGTCGGCCCCGACGACGTGTGCGACGTTTGGAATGTGCCTGTCCTGCGGTTGGCCGACCGCCTTGCGCCTGCGGTGAAGAAGTTGGCGGGCGCCAAGCAGGCGAAGCAGCAGGTCGACGTGACCGGAAAGGTGAACCCGAACGTGGTGCAGCGGTTCGCCAGGCCCCCAATGGTGCGGTTCCATCCGATGCTGGACCCGGGAGAGGCGGCGGCAACTGCGCGGGCCTCGCTCAAAGCCCGCGGTGCGACCGTACTGTCAGACGCGCCGTGGCCGGTTGATTGCGACGTGGCCGCCGGGTTATACACGCTGTCCGTTACCACTGACCCCCCTTTCCAACCGATCGACGGCTGGGCGGTCAACCTGGAGCCGCCTTCGTTCGATGAGCCGCTGCGGGTGTCGACATGAGCGACGGCGATGTGCCCGCCGCGCCGGTCGGCGTCGGAATGCTGAGGATATCGTTTCGCACCAACTCGAACTGGCTGAAGACCAACTTGCCCGGCGAAGTACGCGATGCCCAACATCGCATGCAGGCGCGATTCCAGGGTCCGTCCGATCTCCCGCTGTTAGAGGGGCTATACCTCGTCACCGCGACACTTCCGGGAGGTATGCCGATCGAGAAGGTGGTAACAGTAACCGGCGGAGAGGACACGTTCGTCACGTTCGAGTCGCCGAAGGAACACCGGCCGCCGGATCCCGCTGTCATGCGAGGAGTTGATGGCGATCCCGTCGAGGTCGACGACTATCCGGATCCGTACTCCGACGACGAAAGCACGACGCTGTTCTCCACGTCACCCGGCGACGAACCGCTCCAGTCGGTCAGTCTTGTTGACACTCACGAGGGCGAGCCAAGCACAGTGAGCGGTGGGTGGTCGTTCGTACCCGCTGGCGTGCCAGCGTCCACCCCGTTTGCGACATTCGATGTCGGAGGCAGCCACGTGGTCACATCGCTCCCCTTGAACCCGCAGGGTCGCTACCCCGACAACGCATGCGTGGTGGCGTGTGTCGCGCTGGGCGATGCGACACGCATCGTCACCAGTTTCGCGCGCCAGCGACGGGTGGCCTCGACGCTCGAAGGTGTTATCCGCACCGGTGTCCTATCGACCACCACCCACTTGCTCGACCAGGCGTCGGAGCTGCTCTACTCGAAATACAACGACCCTGCCGCCGCCGCTCTAGGAGCGCTCACGCTGCATCGGATCGGGCACTTGGTCGAGCGCACCGACTGGGTCGAGAACCTCGCACGCGACTTTCCATGGATCCCCGACGCGGGTGTAGTTCTCGCCGCGGTGCTCTCGACGCACAAGAGCTCAGCCGAACGCGCCCGCGGCCTCGAGGCACTCCTCAGTGCGTCCAAGTGCCGTCCGATGTTCACCGACGGTCTATCACTTGCCGCAGATCTGTTACGGCGCTGGCCGGACCAGATGAACCCAGCGAGACGCGCGGAGTCGCTCGCCGCGGTAAACAAGATGGCAGAGCAAGCCGATCTCGATTCGATCACCCTCGTGACATACGAGGGAGGAGTTCCGGGATGACCATCGAGCTGCACTTCCTGCCCGCGCATGAAGGCGATGCCGTATGGGTTCGCTGGGGCGACGGCGACGCGCTCAATTATCAGATGCTCGTTGACATGGGTCTGAAGGGAACCGGCAAGGAAGTCCGCCGCCGGCTTGAGATGCTGCCACCGGAGAAGCGGCTGTTCGAGTTGTTGATCGTGACGCACGTGGACGCCGACCACATCTCCGGCGTGTTGACCGGCCTGGCTGAGCAGCATCCGCTCGAAGGTTTGTCGTTTGGCGACATCTGGTTCAACGGCTGGGCCCACTTGCACGGTGAAGTCGTGCCGAGTCCAGAAGAGGGCGATCTCGAACCGATGGGGCCTGTGCAGGGTGAGATATTCACTTCATGGCTTACCGTGCCGTGGAACGAGGCCTTCGAGCGCGGTCCCGTGGAACGCCCGGTTTTCGTTCCCATGGCCGATGGCGAAGCGGTGGTCGATCCGCCATCCATCACCCTGGCCGGCGGTCTCATTGTCACCGTGCTCGGGCCGACGAGAACACGTCTCGAGGCCCTGCAAGTGACATGGTTCGAAGACGTACAGAATGCACTCAGTGAGGGCAAGCTCGATCTGGTGTCCCCCGGCCTCGAAGGTTTGGGCCGGGAGAAACCGGTCGAACCCGAGCTGACCTCGTGGGCGGATCTGGAGATGCTCGCTGACACTGCGTCGGAGGCAGATGATGCCGAGGCCAACGGAACCAGCATTTGCGTGGTGTTACAGCTCGGCCAACAACGCGTACTGCTCACCGGTGACGCATGGGCGCCCGATGTGATCGACGGGTTGCTGCATTGGGCTGCGAGCCAGCGGCCTGAAGCGGGCGACAAGCATGCCGCCAGTGCGGGTCCGATGGCGTTCGACGTCGTCAAGCTGCCTCACCACGGCAGCGAGGCGAACCTATCCGACGAACTCATCGATGCAATCGAGTGCGACACGTGGGTCATCTCCACCAGCGGTTCGAAGTTCTATCACCCTGACGCCGCCGCGATTGCCCGACTGATCCGCCGGCGACGCTCGCCCCGACCCCAACTCATCTTCAACGTTCCCAGTGAGTTCAACCAGTGGTGGGCCAACAAGGCCTGGCAAGAGTTCTTCGATTACTCGACCGACACCGGCACGGCCGCCGATGGAATCGTGGTCACGATCGGGTGATCGCGCGTGCGATCACCATCATCTGCCATCGCGAGGCGGTGCCCCATTGCGGGAGGCTCGGATGAGGCGATTCATCGACGACGGATTGGTCGTGTTCACGCGGCGGATCATCGCTGCAGGAGAGCGTGGCTTGCTCGCTACGAGGCCGTTCCCTCAAGGGTGACGGTGTGCGCGATCGATTCCAGGTCGATGTTGAGCGTTGCCTCGTGGTTGCCTGCGCTGGTTGGCGAATAGGTCACCTCGACCGTTCCGGCGCCCTTCGATCGGAGGTTGCCCGAATACTGGGTGACCTTGAATAAGCCGGCGTCAGCTCCGGTGACTGTGAATGCGGAGCGCGGGGCTCGGAGGAAACAGTGCCCTCGTTGGAGACCGTGAGCGTGAGCTTCTTCGGGGTGTTGGCTACGGTTGTGAACTGGAGTTCAGTTGGGGTGACGGAGTAGTCGACTCTGAGCAGCCTGGCCGGGGGTAAGAACGACATCAACGACGCGGCTAACGAGTTCGGCAAACGTAGATTGCCGGTAGCCGATGACGAATGCGATGACCATCAGCGTCGCCGCGCCCCGCGGGCTTGTGTCGACGTCGCCTGCGTCGGTCGACCCGATGGACCCAAGGAAGAGCACGACGATGAGAGCGCGACAAATCGATCGTATCCACCGATGTAAGAAGGAACATGAGACTTGCACGCATGAGCGCCGAGAACTTCCGATCCTGTTACGGAACCACAATCGACTGCTCTGAGCATTTGACCTTGCTGGTCGGCGAGAACGACGCGGGCAAAGAGCTCACTGACCCAGCGAGGATCGAACAAACCAAAAGGCGTTGCCAGTCAGTTGCCACCGAACTGCGTGACGAAAAGGACCGCCATCGCCAGTAGACCGATGCCAACTATTTCCAAGAGCTGGGCACCAAACAGCAAATTGGCTTTGAATGAGTTCGCAGCACGTGCGACCTCAAGAAGACGAACATTGAGTTGGGCTACCTGTCTGCTGCCCTCAAAATCACTTTCTTCCCAATCTGGGGCCCAGGTGCCTTCGTCGGTGAGTATAAATTCTCTTAGTGACGCTGGGTCAGCTTCCTCGTAGCTTTTTGGAAAGTTCACGAGGAGGCCTCCCAATGTTGAAGCCGTAAGCGACAAAAGTGACCAGATCAGCCATGGTCGGGCTCCCGCAGGCAAGGCGAAATCCGTCGCTTGTGTGACAACTGCCACAAGTCCGAATAGGAGTCCAACGATGGTACCGGCGGTCGTGATGACCGTGATGCCCCTTTGTTCCAGCGAGGTCTTGGTTAATCGCTCTTCATCCAATTGCGCCTCGATCAGCGCTCCGTACGACGAACCAGCCGATTCCGAGAGTTTTCGAGTCAGTCGCGCTGATATTTGAGGGTCCGTGCCTTGGTTACCGGACGGCGACCCTGCGGATTCTCCAGTCTCAGAGGGCTGGTCACTCGCCGGCTGGGTCCTGTCTGACACGCTCGACTGCCTATCGCTTTTTGGTGGCCTTCTTCGCGGCCTTTTTTGCCACTTTTCTTGCCGCTTGTTTTGCCGCTCTGGCTTTGTTGACCTTGGTGGTTCCGATCTTCTTTGCCGCCATCACTACCTCCGGGATGCTGCAGAGCATCGGTGCCCAAGCTGGATCACTGGAGCGGGGCCCGATTGACGAGTATTTCTCGCAGTCTAGGCCGAGAAGATCCAGTACTTTGTACGCGGGGTGCCGGAGCTCGGTCGCCGATTAAGACATCAGAAACGGCTCCGAGCGAGTCGGCAGTCAACATCCCATTAGTAATGAGGTGTGGCAGACATCCAAAGTAATCGCGGTGGGTGTGGCTGACGACAATGAGGTCGACATGATCGCCTCCGGTCGTCTCTGCGATCTGATCGGGCAGGCTCGGGTGTCGTGCATCGCCGGTTTGGCGTCCCGGGTGAGCGCCGTCGATTAATACGTGACGATTTCCGAAACTGACGATCGCCGCGTCGCCATATTTCGTCGGACCTACATCCAAAAAACGATCTTGTCGACCAAGATGGCTATCCGTTCGAATCGTTGGTGCTGGCGCCAATAGTACCTTCCTCGTCGAACCGCTCGCGGGGCTAGTGAGCCATGGCACTCCGCGAAAGCAACGCCACGGGTCGCAAAATCGCCGCAAGCTGCTCGAGAGATTGCAAAGTCGCCCACAGCAGCGCGTCGACCGCATCCATATACTGGACTCAGTTGAAGCCTGACCACGGCACATTCGACTGATGGCTATTTAGGAGCGCTGACGGCTAGCCGCATCTCGCAGTCACACGAACGCAGGCCGAGGCGGCAAGCGGCCTCTGGCCTATATCCCCTGGGGGTCTGGCTGGTCGCGTTAACCATTTTGGTCCTCTACGCAGGTATTGAGGTGTGGCAGGCCATAGAAGCAATGCCCGCTCCGCCAGATAGTGACGCGGTCGCCACGGCGGCGCTCCCGAGTGCGTCCATCGCTCTATTCGGAGGCTGGGCAGAATGGCGTCTCCACGTCGGAGGCGCCCTTCTACTTCTCAGTCTTCTGTTTGGCGTAGTTGGCAGCCAGATCCATGTCTTGTCCTCGTTCGCGTACCACATCGGTCGACGAACCTTCGACAACAGCTGGCGCTGGTGGTATGTGATCCGTCCCCTTGTCGGAGGCCTCTTGGGGGTGGGGGTTTATGCGTTGGCACGGGCGGGCCTCGTGGCGACGACGGCCAGCCTCGATGGAGCGAACGTTTTCGGCTTCGCCGCGATTGCAGTGGTTGTCGGTCTCTTTTCAGAACGTGCGACTCGTCGACTCGCTGCCGTCGCGGACGCCTTGTTCGACTCCGCAGCTGAGGAGGCGCGTGGCGCCATACTGAGCCGCGTTGAACCCGCCACGCTCGCCGTAGGGACCGACACGATCAGAATTGTTCTGCACGGTGAGCGACTGGCAACAGTGGAGGCTGTTCAGGTCGGCGATGAACGGATCGAGGATGTAGAGGCGACGCCAGTCTCGGTTTCTTTCACCCTCCCAGACACTCAGCGGCAAACGGCGGGGGACTATCAGATCACGGCCATTTTGGAGGACGGATCTAGCACCAACGTCAAGACTCTGAGGGTCGGCTAGCGCCCACGCGGGACGCCCATGCCTTCTGACGAAGAACGACGCGCTAGTTCGCGAACAGCGTGCACGCGCCTGCTTCCTTTCAGCCAGAACGTTTGCGCGAAGCCAAGTCCATTTAGCCAACGACACGCTCTCACAATCCGACTGATGATCGGCTGCGTGGCGTTCCCTACTTATCAACCTGATGTAGCGGTTGGCTCTTCGGCTCAATCGCTATCGTCGGTCGTATGACAGCGGACTTCAGGCTGTGGCGCAATGGCGATCGGCCGAGTGGAATACCGGACTGCTCGAAGGCTCGAGAGTGGCAGAAGACTCCCACCTAGTCCAAAGGGCGATTGGGGTTGCGATCTCCGGTGGAGGTCACCGGGCTGCGCTCTGGGGAGCCGGAGTTCTCATCTATCTCGTCGACAAAGGACTAAACCAACAGGTCACGACTATTGCTTCCGTCTCGGGCGGTTCGATCGTTAACGGTGTGGTCGGGCTCGAGTCGGACTTCCGCCATACACACGGAACCGACTTTCGTGCAGCCATCCGAGCAATGCTTGAGCACATCGCGACCGATGGGCTGTTCTTCTACGGCTCCCAGACCAACGCGTATCTTGCCGCCACCTTCGGTCTGGCCACCTTGGCCGCTGCTTCGTGGGGTCTCGTTGCCGGAATCCTGGCTTGGCAGGCGCTGGTCTTCGCGTGCCAGCGATTTGGGAAGTTGCTCGATCGGAACTTCGACACGCTCAGCCTGGCGCCAGCAGGGGTTGCGCTGACTTTGGCGTTCGCTGGTTTGGCCTTCGGTGCCTACGCGTATGCAAAGCAATGGACCTGGTCGGTGGCCTGCTTTGTCTGGCGGGTGTCGGAATCGGCATTGGGCTCGTCGTCGTTGACCAGAAGGCAACGGAGTTCGGTTGGCCGTTGCTTCCGGCTCTCGCCACCGCCTCGATTGCCGCTGTGGTGACGGCGGCCTTGGCGCTAGTCGCTTTTGGTCGGCGGAGCCGGGTTGCGGAGAAGGCGATGCGCCAAGTCCATTTCGGTGACAAACCGCTCAGCGATCTGGGGTCAAAAGGGCAGGACGACCGGGTTAGCCACATAATTTGCGCGACCGAGATTCAGTCTGGTCTGCATGCCTTCTTCAGCGACGGCTTCATGTATTCATATGTCTTCGGTATCAGCTCGAACACACATTCAGTACCCCTGGCCTTCGCGGTCCAAGCGTCCACAGCCCTGCCTGGAGGGTTCGCTCCTCGTCGCCTGCCAACCAAGAGTCTGGGTTTCCAAAGCGCCGGGGAGCTAACCGTCGGTTACCGACGCCAGCCCCTGATCCTCATGGATGGCGGCGTTTACGACAATATGGCTGACCAATGGTTCGTCGGGCTCTCAGACCGTCGCGACCGCTGGCCGAATGAATTCTCAAGCCGCATTGAACCAGTCGATCATCTCATCGTGGCCAATGCGTCGACTGGCTGGGTGTGGCAGCCCCTCGGGTGGCTGGCCCAGACCATCCACACGGTTCGGGAGGCGGCAGCTTTGGGTCGAATCTTTGGCGTTCTCTATAACACCTTGGGTCGCAGAAGGCGCTCTCATCTCAATGACCGTTGGCGATGCGACGACTTCGGCGAAAAGGGCGTGTTCGTCGAGGTAAATGACGACCCGGAGCAGCGTGCACCCGACGCGCTTAGGCAGAGAGTCGCGGATATCGCACCCACCGGTGGATGGCGGCCGCTCGTTGAGCGCAGTCGCGTCTATCCAACCGTGCTCCGTAAAGTGCCACGACAGACCTGCCTCGAGATCATGTGGCATGCGTACGTCGTTACAGCGGTAACTCTTGCCCGCTTCTTTGCTGTGCCCACGTCCAACGAAGAAATTCCTACCTTTGATGCATTTTCAGCTCGCCTGCTCGATTGAGCTCCGCTCTGTGACCCGAGAAGAAACTCGGGTTGTCTTCACGGTCGAAAGTGGGGAGCGTAAGGGGGCGTCGGATTTCCCGCTGCGTGTGCTGGTCATTCGTCGATCGTCGCGGTCGCCCAGATCTCCGGCGTCCAGCCGTGCCATCGGATCTGCCGGTTGCCTGGCGTGCCCTGCACCGGACAGCTTGTGTCGCCCATCTGGTCGATCACGACGATCCCGCTCGGGAGGCTGGTCGCAGGATCGTTCGGCATGTAGTGCGAGAAGATCGGTGAGTGTCCGATGCTGGTCGGTGCGCCGGCGCGCGTCTTGATCCGCTGATAAGCGGCATCGGTGTTCCAGAACTGCAGCACCGTGCCCGACGTCAGCTGCGTCAGCATGAGCCCGACGATCCGATCGGCGAACGCAGCCGTGGATTCACCGGCGTTGCGCACCGGATCGATCAGGTACGCGGGCGCGAGCCCGACGGAAAGCAGGGCACCCGCGGATCCTCGCCCGATGTGGGCGTCCGCAAAATTCCGTTTGGTGCCCTCGTTGCGGAACAGGTCGTCGCGCACCTGCCAGAGGTGATAGAACACCTGCCCCTGATCGAACATCGTCGTGCGATTTGTGCTGCCGCCGATGTTCTGCGCCGGCGCCGTCGTCGGGTAGAAAGCGCGCAGTATGTTCTCGAACTTGCGCGCGAGGCCCGGCGAGCCTGCGGGGCTCGGTTTGCCATCGATGATCTCTTTCTTGTCGCCGTGCGTACCGGCGAGCGCATCGTCGAGGAGCTTCTTCGTCGCCGCCAGCGTCTTCGACCCTTCAGCGACGAGGCGTCCGCCGCAGATGCGGTTGTCGATCAGCGCGCGCATCGTGCGCCGCAGCGAGAAGTAGGTGCACGCAGCCTCGTCGTTCGTGGGGCGCGCCGCATCGGCCAACATCTCGTCGACCATGAGCCTCCGCACGATGACGTGCGGCGTAGCCGTCGCGAGGTTATACGTCAGAGCCGCCGTGCCTGCGGGGACGCGCCAGACGTCGGCCATCGCGCCGTCGATGAACCGCAGCCCGCCGTTGATCGTGACGTTGATGACGGGCGCGCTCGGCGGCGACACTGCGGGCTGCTGCATGAGAAAGAACACGCCGTGCGCTGGCAGGCGCTGCTCCGCGAGCTTGGCCGCGCCGCTCGTCACGCGGATCGTGTTGGCCGGCAGGTGCACCGAGAAATTGTCAATCGGCTTCCAGGTCCGTGACACGCGTATCGGGAAATAGCGGGGCGCCGTTGGCCAGTCGGCGAGGATCGCGTCGGGCACCGCGGTGCCGGACGCCGCGCCGAGCAGCTTTTCGCGCAACGTGCGGTAGACGTGGCGCGCGGGAATCACACCGTGCGAGCGGTGCGACGGGTCGGTTCGCGGAGTCGTGCCCGAGCTTCTGTCGAAAAGCCCATCCTTCGCATCCTGCGCCTTCTGCGTGCGCGCAACCGTCACTGTGAGGTTCGCCGTGCCGGTGCTGACAACGACGCGCGCCATGGGAAACCTCACCACGTCATCGTCGGCAGCGGCAGCGCCGAGGCGAAGCAGCGGCTTGAAGCGACCGTGCAGGAAGTGCGAGATCGCGTGCTTCGACCATTGCGCATCGGTCTTCTTGATCTTGCCCGCCCCGGTGACGATGTCCTCCTTGAGCAGCCCGGTCGCCACCGTCGTAAACAGGAAGTCCTGCGTGATGTCGACCGGCCCGTACCAGAGCGTCGTGGGAACCACGCCGATCGGCGCCATCAGGGTGGCGAGCTCCTTCATCAGATTCACGTCCTCGAGCCGCACCATCAGCATGCCGCGCGTCTTCCAAAGTGAATAGTTGGCCGCGCTGACGTCCACCGGCAGCGGCATCACGCCTGCGGCGGCGGGATCGACTACGAACGTCACGCGCCCGGGGAACAGAGGCAGAACCTGCGGCGCCGTCGCTTGCACGCCGAACGTCAGCCGCAGGGCCTGCGGGTACGCTGCGCCAGCGCCGGGTGCAGTGGCATATGCGACGTCGTCGGCGACGACCGTGGCCGCGGTGATGTTCGCCTGATCGGCGACCGGAAACAGGAAGCGCAGAAAGTCCCTCATGGCACAGTGACCTCCACGTCGTCGGTCGTCACGTGTTGGCGCGCGATCCACGCGCGCAGCTGGTAGGACCAAGTACCGGACGGCACGACCTCGCTGAACGACGCCGCGGGGCCCGGTAACGTCGCGACGGTGGAGTAGGCGTAGTGATCCGCCGGGCGCCGCCGGATCGCGACACCATCGTACGCATCGCCGTTGTCCCACGACAGCGACACCGTTCCGGCTCCCGGATCGACGTCAACCATGATCGCCGTCGGTCCGTCGAGCGGTGCGCGCAAGATCGCGCTTGCAACGCGGGTGACCGACGGCAGGCTCGAGATTTGGCGCTGCGCCGCGCCGGTCGGATCGATCGGATCGTCCACGCTACGCACGGCGCGAACGCGGTACTCGAACGGCGTCGATGGTGGCACGCCTTCGTGCAGGAACACGTAGCGGCCGTCGGCGGACGCATCGCTCACCGGCGTTCCGACGCCGCTCCACGCTGTGCTTCCCTTCTGGCGCTGTTCGACGACGAACTGCACGCGGTCGCGGTCGCCCGGCTGCGCCCATTCGATGCGAATCGCGCGATCGACGTCGGCGACCGCGCGCAGCAGGTTCGGCGGCGGGGGCGGTCGTACGTCGGGAATGTAGATCGGGCCGATGACCGGCGAGAAGTCACCGGCGATGCCATTCAGCCCGACCGCACGGACGCGGTAGTACGAGCGCGTCGGTGCGCGGCCCGGAAGATGGTCCCGATACAGCGGCGCGAACACCTGGTTCGATCGCAGCGCGAACGCCTCCGGCTGTGCGGCCGCGAGCGCGCGACGGTCGGCGTCGTCGGCGGCGTCGTGCACACCGGTGATGCCGTCCTCGAGCGCGCGCCACACCTCGTAGCGTCCGATTCCCGCCATCGCGGCCCACGACACGTCGTAGGTCGCGCCTTCCGCGAACGTGGCGGCCGAGGTCGCCCACGTGCGGCGGTTCGGCACCCACGCATCGACGCCGACTGCTGGCGGAGGCGTCAGGCGCCGCGTCGAAAGCACGGCTGGCGTGCGAGCGCTCTCGTTGCCTCGCAGGTTGAGCAGCGCCGGGTCGGTCGCCGGCATGGTCGGGCTCGCGACATACTCGGCGCCGTCGGCTGCTGTGACGCCCAGTTCGAGCACGCCGGCCGTAAAGCCCGCTGGCGCGCTCGTCACCACTTCGATGACGTGGCGCGGGAACACGAGCGCGGGCGAGCCCGTGATCAACGCGTCGGGATCGGGGGCGGACCGCCAGCGATCCCACGCATCGCGTACCGGATCACCGTCGGCCGGCGTCTCAACCCGCCACTGGTTGCCAGGCAGTGGGAAGGCGTCAACTGAGTCGCGCAGCAGGTGCAGGTAGAGCCGCGTCGACTCTGCGGGCGCGGCTGCGTCGAAGCGAAGCGTCGTGCCCTGGGCGGCAACGATGGTTGTCGCGATCACCGGCCGTCGTGCGACGCGCAGGACACGCGTGCGTGGCGTCGGATGACCGGCAAAGATCACCAGCCCTGCCGCGCTTGCCGCAGGCACGTGCGCGCCTACCCGCCGCACGCGCATCGCGGCGTTGGCTCCGTTTGCGTGCGAGACGATCGGAAACTCCGCACCGCCGAGGCTGAGGCGCTGCCCCACGAATGCATCCGGTGCGGCCGCGATCCCCGCGATCACGAGATCGTAGTAGAGGACTCCGGCTGGGCCGGCGCTTTGCACGACGAGCGTGTTCGCGGCTAGGGGTGTCCACGATGCCGTGACGCGGAAGTCGACGACGTCCGGCGACACGAAGTCCTCGCCGGCCTCCCACAGGATCTCAAGCGGCACGCGGGCCGGCTCGCCGTGCCCGAGCACGAGCAATGGGCCGCCGCGGATGCGCACGCGCGGGCTCGCTGGTGCAAGGTCGTCGTGGTGGCGCACCTTGGTGCGCGTGTCGGTCGCGGACTCGACGCCGAGCAGATTCACGCCGCGGATCGCGTAGTGATAGTGCCCCTCGAGCGGCGGCCACGACATGCCCGGCAGATCGAGGTAGCTGGGGTCCGTCGGGCCCTGCAGCAAGTCCTCACCGGGCGTGAGCGGATCGAACTGCGCCGTCGCGGGCAGCAACGGCGTCACGAGCTTGCCGGCGGTGTCGCGGCCGTGCCCGAAGCGGCCAAGGCGATACAGAACGGGCCGGTAGCCGATCAGCGTCGTCTCGGGTGCGGGGCGTGCCCACGATAGGGCGCTGAATGCGGCCGGTCCGCGAGGGACCAGCGCCGCGGTCGGAACGAGGTTGCCTTCGCTGTCGCGCGGCGACAGCTCCGCCGGGTGCGACCATTGGAGGTTCGCGAACGCCGGATGCCCGACGGTGCCCGGAACACGATCGGCCGTGAGCCATGCGGGCGCCGACGGATCGCACGGGTCGATCGCGTGTTTCGGATCCGAGAGCGCGACGCACGAGCCTTCGCGCCAGTCGGCCTGGACTTCGTAGTGCAGCTCGCGATCGTCGTCGGCAAGGTGGTCGGTGGCGAGCCCGAACAGCATGGAGTACTCGAAGCGAAGCGCGAGTGCGTTGAGGTAGTCGACACACTTGCGGCGGTAGAACGCGATGATCTCGGCGGCGATCGTCGCGTCGGCAAGCAGATCGCTGATCGGCGCGGGGCTGCCCGCGGGCCAGAAGTGCCACGCCAGCGCGGGATCGGAGACGTGGAGCGCGCCGAAAACGTCGATCACCTTCTGCGCCAGGTCGATCAGTTCGGCCGTGGGTGTGCGGGGGTCGGCGAGCCGCACGATGGGCAACAGGTAGCCGAGGTCCGTTTCGTCGATCGATGGGAACCACGGGCCGCGCAGCGGCTTGCGTGCATGCGCGTCGTCCGAAAAAGCGGGCCAGTTCGTCGACGCGGGTAGGAAGAACCTTCCGATGCTGAAATCGACGTTACCGCTGCGCCCTACTCCGTACCCCTCGAGGGGGAACCCGAGGTCGGGCCGCGATGCCCAGCGCACACCGACGATCGGACGCACGTCGTCCGGCAGGGGTCTGCGCTTGCAAGCGATGATGTGGAGGTCTCGACCGGTGACGAGAATCACGACAGCCCTACCAGCGAAAACGCGACCACCTCGGGGGCGGCGTTCCCGGCGATGCTTAGCGAGGGCGCCACGGCGCGCTGCCACACAAGGCGTACCGCGAGGTCGGTGTTCGGCCACGTGCCGGACGACAGCCGCGCGAAAACGCGGGTACCGTCAACGTTCGCAACCAGAGTCGCCGCGTGGCCGTCGATCGTCACCGTCAGCCGGTGGCATGCGCCTAGCGGCTCGGGCGCTTCGAGGAGCACTGCGGACGTAGCGACGACATCGGCAATCCGCGTGATCGTGAAGCGATCGACGTACGCGATCGTCTCCACGCCCGCTTCCCGCGCGAGCTCGTCGAACGTCGATACCGTAAGCGCACTGGCGGTTCGCGCTGGCGCGACGACGCGGTCGCGCGTCACGAGGTCGCTGAACGTGGTGTACGACGACGTCGCGAAGCCCCAAGAGTGCAGTGCGACCGCTGGTCGGGCATTAGAGACGAGGTGCGCGACGTATTGCGAGTTCGGCGTCAACGTCACGCCTAGGGTGGCGAGTGGCACGCGGATCAACGTGGTTGCATTCGCTGGCTGTGGCGGCCCGACGGGGCAGCCTCTTGCGGCGTTCGCGTCGCGGATCTCGTTCCACACTAGCTCGCCAAACGTGAGCTGGCGCGGGCTCGGCACCGCCACGGGCACGAGCAACACGTTGCCGTCGCTATCGCGCACCGGTTCGCCCTGTCCGTCGAACAGCCGCAGCACGAGCCGCTCGTCGACATCGCGGTACAGCAGCGGCACGTAGTCATCGACGAACTCCACCGCAAGGTCGTACGCAAGGAACACCGGGCGTGCGCCATCGCTCGGCACCACGCTCACGACGTAGCCGTCGAGCGCGCCGATGCGAGACGGCGGCGGGCCTATGCGGAAGCGCTTCACGATCGGCGGTAACGCTGCATCGGTGATCGTGCCGTCGGGATCCTTCAGCTGCGCGGTGTGTTGGAAGCGCAGCTCGTAGAGCTGCTCGGCGCTCAGTAGTTGCAGGTCGGGCGATACCGTCCACGCCTCGTTGCCCGTTGCCAACCCGCCGCGATACGCGAGCTTCGACCAATCCCAGCGGCCGTGGCCGCGCGGGTAGCACAGCTCGACGGGCCGACACTTGCCCAGTTCGCGGTTCGAGATCGCGACGACGTAGCCGTCGCTCTGCGACTCCAAGATTGTGACGACGCGCGACTGCTCGCGATCCGGACATTCGAGCGCGAGCTCAGTGGTGGAGACGCGCATGTGCAGGCGGATGAGCAGCGCGTGATCGTCCCATGCGTACAACGATCCGTCGTCCAGCCAGCCGAAGCCGCGCTTAATGTGCTCGAGTGAGACGCAGGTGCGCGTCGGCTGCGGGACGTCGCAGTAATCGAGTTCGGCGCCGTCGAGGCCGCCGCCGGTGAGCGAGCCGTCGTCTGCCCAACGCTTCGACGACTGCAACCGCAGCGTCGTGTTCGGCTCGAGCGTCTCGCGCGCCCACGTGCCCCACGGCGTGATCGACTCCGCGGCGTGGTCCGGGTCACGGATCAGCGTCACGGCGTCGATACGATACGCCGCGCTCCAGCCCGAGCGCTCGCCGACGGTCATGAAGCCGCCGTCGTCGAGCTGGACGGCTTCATTGAACAGCCCTGTCGCGTCGATCATCGGCTTGCCGAAGTCGATCGACACGACGCTGTGCGGATGAATCGTGGGCACGCCCGCCTCCGGCAGCAGGCTGACTACGCCGGTGTCGAGCACCTCGGGCGGACCAGGCTCGCGATAGATGGTCCAGTGCCGCGGCGTCGCGGCGGCACGGCGGAATGGCGACTCGAGTTGGGGCGGATCCTCGCGCTTCCAGTCGAAGTCGAAGCTCTTGCAGACCTCCCAGAGCAGTGCCTCGACGCACGCCTCGACATGCACGTGCACGTCGAACGGTCGGCGCACCCGTGCGCGCGCCTGGCCAGTGAGCCCGAGCCCGACCGACAGGCCGCGATAGCCGGCTGCGATCCGACCCGACAGGGTCAGCGAGCCTTCCCACTGCGACGGCTCCCAGAACAGAGCCATCTCACCGCGTGCGGATCCTGTCGCCTCGACCCAGAAGCCGCCGCGCCGCTTTTCGAGGTGAACGTCGATTTGGACTCCGGTGACTACGCCGACGGGGTCGATCCGGAACCAGAAGCCGGCCGTGAACAGCCACTCGTTGTCCCACTTCAGCGCCTTCGCGACGACGCGCTTGTCGTCCTCATCGCGGCCGATTTCGAGGTACCAGGCGGACGAATCGCTGAACGAAAAGAACGCGCGCGCCTTGCCCTCGACCGAGACGAGCGAAGGCATCTCCCAGCGCGCGGCGATGTCGATCGTCAGCGCCTCGTCGGCGGCGGTGTAGACCATCAGCGCATCGAGGGTGCCTTGCTGCGCGGTCGCCAGGTCGGGCTTCTTCTTCAGGAAGTTGGCGCGCGCCTGCAACAGGATCGCGAGGTCGGGAAACGCGACGACGATCATTCCCTTAACGTTGAGCGCGTAGCCCTTGTCGGCGGTGCCGAGGATGATCCCGGCTCCGAGCGCGTTCTGTCCCGGCTGCGGCACCCACTTCTCGGCTTCGGTGACGCCGATCGGTGTACGCACGAACAGCTCGTAGTAGCGCTCGTCGATGGGCAGGCCGGCGTCGATGTCCAGCCGCATGTTGTATGCGAGCAAGCCCTGAAAGCCGTAGATCGAGAGGCCGGTCGCGCCGATCGGGATACCGGTCGGCAGTAACTTCGCGTCGGCGTACAGATACATCGTGGTGAAGCCTCCAGCGGCCTGGCCGATGTCGACAGAGACGTCGATTGCCATGTCGAGTGTCGTCAGCTCAAGCGCGCCGCGCCCCCGGAAGCGCAGGCCGGAGGGCTCCTCGAGGTAGTCGACCGACACGTTCGCCATGAAGCTGCCGGGTACGCCGAACGCGAAACCAATGCCGGAGAAGCGAACACGTGGTGCCGCGCCGGAGCCGGGCGTCCATTCGACGACGAGTCCCTCGACGGAGACACCGGCGGGCAACCCCTCGAGCAGGATCGCTTCTGCCGACAACGCGAGCTGCAGCGTCGTGTGCGTGTCGTCGGCGTGACCGAAGCGAAACTTGGTGACGGTGAGCCGCGCGAAATGCCAACTCACCACTAGCGGTTCCGCGAGCACAATGCCGCCGCCTTCGGGCAGCAGGATCTGTCCGTCGGACCGGATGCCGACTTCGTCGAAGGCGACCTCGGGCCAATCCGCCGTGCCGTTGACGAGCACCTTCAAGGTGCCCGAGACGTAGAGCGCCCATGGTCCATCGATGCGCGCTAGGCGCAGCTCGGTGACGCCGAGTCGCATGACATTCTCGTACTCAAGGACGAGCAGCGCTCCCGACGTCGAGCCGGCCTCGGGGGGCTGAACGGCAGCGAGAGTCGCGGTGATGTCGCCTTCGGCGGTGAATGCTACGTCGAGCCCGACCCACTTCTCGGCCGCCCCGTCTTCAAACTTCTCGAGCCTTACGTCGATGCCGAGCGAAACGTCGACGAGCGCGTTCTGCTCCACCTCGAGGCGCAACTGATAGAACCGGAAAGGGAAGCCGAGGAAGCGCCCCGTCACGGGATGCTCGACGTCGGAAGCATTCACTTCGACGAGCCCGGTGAAGCCGGTCGTGCCGATCACCGCGTTCGTCATCTCGATCAGCAGCTCGGCGCCGGGATCTGTTTCGAGGTACTCGGCCGGTATCGTGACCGCAAGCTTGCGGAACGCCAGCCCGGTGAAGTCCTCCTGCTCCTCGAGGAAGTCGGGCGATGCGAGCGCGCCGAACACCGGCAACACCTCGTTCGCCTCGACCACGATCTGCGTGCCGCATACGTAGGCCGGCGGCAGTATCGCACCGCTGAAGTTCTCGAACCGGAGGCCTTCGGTGGTGAAGTGCACGTCAGCGGTGATCGCGATCTCCGCCGGCCCGTCGGAAGCGACATCCTTTAGGACGTCGGGTGAGACGCGTAGCGCGAGCGACGCTTCGCGCATAGTCATCCGGAAGTCGGGCCCGAGTACGGCCTCCGAGCGAATCGACGTCAGCCCCGGACCGGCCGCCCCGAACACGAACGCGATGACGTCGCTGCCAGGCAACTTCAGCGCGAGCTCGCCTTCGAACACGAGGAGGAGATCAATGACGATGTTGTCGCCGTCGTGATAGACGGCCGCGTCCGTGTACGACAGTGCGTTGAATACGGAAGCGATCGACTCGGTCGGCAGGAACTCGGTGAGCGGAAAGTCCGCGAGCTCGAGCAGGTTCGACAGCGGGCTTAGTGCGGAGCCGTCGAGCTCGATTGCCACAACGTCACTTCCGCCCTAAGTGATGCGTTTTGTCCGATCGCATTCCTCGAGTCGCCTGCTTGCGTGTCCAACAGGAGGCGGTCGCTTCGTCCGAGTGCTCCGATTCGTTAGCGCCATCCGAAGCGATTGCGGTGAATGTGCTGGTGTCTCCGGGGAAAAGCATCACTTCGAATTTCGTGGTTGCACCGTCAACCTGCCGGCGAAAGACCCATCGTCGTAAAGTCGATATGACGTGACACCCTCATTGTCTGTGGCAGGATTCCACTCAAGAATCACAGAGCAGCCATCTTGGTTGATGACTCGCAGCCCTGATGGAGTGGTCGGCGCTGAGGTGTCGAACGACTCCTCGATTACTTCACCCATGGCCTCATCAAGGGTTCATTGGCAGCCACTATGTCATCTGCGGCGACCTGTGGAGGATCTATCCCGACGGTGCCGAAGATACCCAAATACGCGTCCCTTGCAAAGGAAACTGGTGCTACCCCGAGGCCATAAGCGTCGTGCACGAGCTGAAGAGCGGCGACGATCAAAGTTAGGACCGCAACTACTCGACCGGCGGCCTTCATTTTTCGTCTCCTGTCTCTTTCAAAGATACACCCGATGAGCGCGAGCGGCTCGGTATTTGAGCTGCATCTCGAGGGGACTGGTCAGTGTCGAATGGCCTCGCAATCGCCGCCGACAGTTGATCCCCCCGAGCTGGGGGAGTTCCCAGCATGGATATCTACATTGCATGGTCCGACCCTCACGGCTTGCAGCTGGTGGTCGACTTTCGTCAAGCTGCATCTGCCTAACAATCTGCGTGTGTCGACTCGTTGTAACTAGTTCTCCAAACGCGACACAGACGCGGCACAAGCGTCGGAAAGGTCCCGTTTTTGCAGGTGTTCTCGGGGTGTAGCGGCGGCCTCATAATCCGTCGGTTGCAGGTTCGAAGCCTGCCGGGCCCACAGTTTCCCGACCGGGGAAATGTCAAGAAATCCAATTGATATATGGCTTTTCTCCATTCTCGCTCGTCTTGCGGTGTCTCTCAGGAGTTCTCATGAAATTGCCTCATCTCGCCTCGGATGCGGCACAAACGCGGCACAACATCCTTCGCGGATCTCATAGCCGGGCCGCGGATGGACGGCTTTAGGGTCTCCGTCGTTTCTCCAATTGGGCCCGCCGGTGCTCTGATTTAGTCAGAGAAGGGTTTCTTCTGAACCCAGAACCCCATGCGACTCAATCCGCGTGACCGAGAATCGGGCCCGGATCCAAGAGAAGCGCGTCGTATTCATCCTGTGACATCGGGGTCAATTCCATACTGTCCTTATGTATTTCAATCAGTAAGGGGGTCGCCGGCTCAAGAGTTTTCCACTCGATCGTCCCGACATCGACCAACGTTTCGACTTCGCCCTCGCCTTTTGGACTCACGTAGAGGGCGACCCGGATGTCCAAGCCTTGGACGGTGAACTCGCTTAGCGGTTGGACGGCATAGTTCAACGGCAGGATATGAGTGAGAACGAAACCCTCGTTGGTGATGAAACGCACGCCGTCGAACTCGCTGGCTAGCTCGGGGTCGGCAATTAGCGCAAAATGCATTGGCGAGAAGGTCAGCCCATGACCCTCCGGAACTCCAGTTCCGGGCATGAGCGATCGCACCTCGGGGGGAATCGATCGCCAAGCCGCCAGCTTCTCCTCGTCGGTGGGAGGGACGATTTCCTCGATGAACTCGCTGGCGATCGGTCTCTCAGATAGCGGGTCCCCGAGGTTCCGCGAGTCCGACCACAGCCGTTGTTCTTGGACCAAGGCGATCAGGGTCTGCAGCGGATCTTCGTTTCGCGCCGCCGCAACCACTTCCAGCTTCTCCAGATCGACCGCGAGGTTCACCGACCCCGGATTTTTCTCCGGTGAGTCTGCGGCCGGCAAGGCCAGACCTTCGCCGGTCAGGGCGAAGGTGACTCTCCACTGCCCGTAGGGGTGGTCCTCGGAGAAGCTCAGACACAGGGTCAACTGGTCACCGGTCTCGTATTGATCGATGTTCTGGAAGAACCCCCAGGCTTCGAGTGGCTCCGGCACCGCTGGCACCTCATAGGTGAGGCCATCACCCAAGACCATGCTCGTCGTTGACCACAACACTTCGAGGCCGGAAAACTGGGCGGCGGCATTGTCGCCTGCCGCCGGGTTGTCGACCGCTTTTACCCACGTGGCGTCGGCGAGCACGTGACACAAAGGTGTCAGTCCGGCGAGAGACGGAGGCACCCCCTCCAAAGCTGCCGGTCCGCAGGCCAGGACCAGGGTTAGGACAAGCCCCAACGCTCGTGGATGCTTGCGGTCATCCACTGAGATCATCGATGTCATATACGGTCACTCTTGACCAGTCGGCCAGGGCCCAGGTTGATCCGCCGCCGGCGGCATTCATGTTGTTCCGAAGCTGAAGCTGAACGTCGTATGCGTCATAACCATCCGTTGGCGCAACTGTGGATGTTCCACAGCGTTGCCAAGTTGTTGAGGTCGGCGTGCAATTCATGGCCGACATTTGCCATGGAAAGACGATCGAGGCAACATCATTAAGGTTTTCGTAGTTATCTTCATGATAATTTCGGGGGAAAGGGTTTCCGCACGGATTGTTGACATTGTCATAGCCAACCGGCCTCCACATAAGCGTCATCCTGATAAAGCCGGTATCGGTGGCGGCGTTCTTGCGAATGCGGCCATCGGGGAGAAAGGTCGGATACTGGTCGCTAAGAGTCTGGTCGAGGGGTATATATCTCGTCGTGTTATACATCGTGACGTCGGCACCCAGCCAAGCCAGATACTGTGGCCCGACCGCACCGCCAGTGGTTCTCAAGGAAGATTGCCCACCTCCTGACCGACGCCAATGGGTGAGCCCGTTCTCGAAGCTGGAATTGGCGGTCACTCCTTTCCAAAGTACGCCACCCAGAGATTCTTGGTCCACCGTGTACATGACCGCAGCCTCGTCATCCTGGCTCAACACGGCCAAGTTGGCAGTCTCGGACGCCGATAGACACGTTCCCATGCTCGGCCGAAAGAGCCAATCGCCTGAGGCGGTCTTCCCGGTGATGTCTTGAAGGTCATACTGGGAATGGCTGATCCCAAATGCATGGCCGAACTCATGCGTGGCGACAGCGCGAATACTCAAGTCGTCGTTCTGATACTCCAACAGGAAGTCGGTGTTGAACTCGACGGTATGAATCCCAGCACATATAGTGCGCGCGTAAGTGCCGCCCGACAAATTAAGCCATTTAGCCGTATAGACAGTAGACCCGCCTCTGCTGAAGGCCGCCACACCATCCGGCCGTTTGGGAACGAGCCAATCATTGAAGCCGACTGCGACCCGATCCTTGAGCACCTGAGTCCAACCTGCATCATTCGAAAAGACGTAATCCGCTTGTGTCAGATCGCCGCAGTGAAATGGCCCCCACGATATATCGTGCCAGAACGCGATCGCAGGCTGAGCGCTAGCAAATAGGCACAGGGTGGCGATTAGCAGGGTATACCGAAACCGCCGGCGGGCTATCACGCCGTCGATTTAACCACTGCGCAGGCGTGGGGCAAGAAGATTTTGCGTCGGCCAGGCAGGTCGTCGCGTGGCGCTGTCAGAACTGCCTTCCCCCAAATCGCGGCTGGCATCTGGTCCGGGTTCGCGGACTGAGTTGAGTGGTCCCACGATTTCGAACCGCGGCAGGGAGATGATCGGCGACGTGGGTAGTCAAATCACCCGCGACATCGCTAGCACTTCAACTCGTGACGTTGTCAGGACGTTGGGACATGACGGGGCGGGGGGGTCGAAGTCCACGTCAGCCGTATCTGTTCAAAGCTAAGTCGTAACGTTCCGAACGTCCGTTTCGGAGCATGGTCCATGACGTTGGATCGGCCAGGTTCGAGCGGGCCTCCCCTAGAGTTGTAGTCCCGGAATCCGTCGAAGGTGTTGCGCGCGATAATCGCAGGTCCTTCGGTATGAGAGTTGCCGATTCGGTCCGAACATCGACCTCGCGCGACAGCCTTCGGGTTCTGTGCCGGAGGCGTGCGGCGATCGAGTCGCGTTACGGCCACGGCCACTTGGTTGGAGAGCCGAGTCCGCCGGCACTCGTCGTGGGTCGGGTCGGCTATTGAGGCCTTTGGTCGTTTGCACCAAGGGCTCGTCCTCAGCTTCAAGCGATCTCGGGCCATCAATTTTGGTCGAGCGGTAGCCGGATCTTCACCCGGGTTCTGGGAAATCGCTTGAGTACCGCCAGCGCAGCAGCGACCTAGTAGGACGAACAACGTGTTCAAAAGCGACTTCTAGCAGGACGCGGCTCTTGGTCCGCTTGTAATCCGCCGCACTCGGCGACCGCGACGACCGCGAAGACGAAGCGCATTGGGTTTGCGAACTCTGAGTCGTGTCGTCGACGCATTTCGCCGGCAGCGTCGCGTCCGTCTGAAGCGAACGAAGTTTCGCTCCGGCCGACGCGCAAAACGCTGTTCGTGGGGTCGTACATCCATTTGAGGGTGTCGATCGAGCCGAAGAGCAAGACCACGATCGACGACTACGAGTTCGCGATCCCGTCCGGGCTCGCCGGCGGCGTCGTGTCAGTCGCGCGTGAGCTTAAGCACACGCCGCACGAGCCGAGCGTGATCTTGCTCGCTGGGTACGAGCCGGGCACTCACGTGCTGCAGGTGATCGAGAAGGCGACCAGCATAATCGTCATTGAGGTGAAGTATCGCCTCACGACCGTGTGGAAGGACGAGAAGCGAGGGCCCTCGCGGTGGTTCAGCGGGGCACCGCGGGCACGGCTGGCCGGGTCCGCATGGGGTGGTGGACCTCCCGGTCCGCAGAACGTGGGAACGGCGCCGGCCACAGGTTCGCGACGGATCGCACTGCTCTTGGTCGACACCACGTCGGAGCGCTACACGGCCGATGCACCGACGATGCAGGCACACCGCGACCGCTGGATCGACGAAGTCATCAACGGGGTGGCTGCGAGCGGTCAAACGCGGAGCACCCGTGCTCTTTATGGAGAGATGTCGTACAACAACTTCGACATTGGTGCCGAGGTGTTCGGTCCCGTCTCGCTATCCACCGACTGGGACACCAACTTCAACGCCGACGGCACACCCAAAGGCGCGTTCTTCCAGGCCGCCATCACCGCTGGTGACTCGCTGATCGACTACAACAACTTCGACACCGTCGCATGCATCACGCAGAGCGTCCCAGCTGCCGGCATGACGCCCGCGAAATCGGCCTGGCCCTACGCCAGCATCGGTTCGTGGGGCCCATACACGACGAGCGAGGGCAACAAGAACCTCGGCGTGATATCGATGCCGAACGAATGGGGTGTGTCGGACAACCGCGAGATCCACGAAACGTTCGCCCATGAACTAGGGCACAACCTCGGCCTCGGTGACCAGTACACGCCGGCGGTGGCCGGCCGCAATCCCGGCGGCTGGGAGCTGATGGACGCCGACAATCCGTTCCCACACATGTCGGTCGTGCATCGGATGATGCTCGGTTGGGTTCCAGCGGCATGGCTGCGCACCTTCAACTTTGCCGCAAGTGGTGCACCGGTGGACCAGAACGTGGTCCTCCACGCGATCGAGCGCGGCGCGCCACCGGCCGGGCGCTCGGCGGCCGTGGAGGTCCGCATCGGCAACGGCCTCAACTACTACTGGGAGTACCGCAACGGGGAGAACCCGCAGATTGGTGACCGGGCGTTGCCCACCGACGAACGGGTGCTTGGTACCGACGTCGCGTCTGCGCCGTTCGTGCCGCCGTTCACTCGTCCCGGCATCTTGTTGCTACCGAGTGATGGCGACGATGATGGTGCTGTACTTGGCGCAGGACAGTTCTACAAAGAGATTGACTCCTCGCCGTTTCCCGTCGAATTCCGAACTGACGTCTCGGCCATCAACGGTGATCGCGCCGACCTCCGCATCCGATACGGGGCGAACGGTCGCCCCGACCCGTCGATCCGGCCATGGCCGGCGTCGGCCAGCCGCCAGTGGCAGTCGCCTGACATCGAGGTCCGCAACGCAAAGAACCTCACCGATGCCACGTGGGCAAACGTGCCATGGGTGGGCAACAACAACACAATCGTTGCCAAAGTGAAGAACGCTGGGACGATCCTTGCGCCCCAGGTGCGGGTGAACTTCCACATCAAGAACTTCAACATCGGTGGCGCGCCGGAAGTGTTCCTCGGCGCCGACGTCCGCGACATCGCAGCCGGCGCCACTGTGGAATTCACCACGACGTGGGTGCCCCCGTCGACAGGCCACTACTGCGTCATTGCCCGAATCCCGCTGTACGTCGTGCCGACCGCACCGACCATCGTCGAAATGACGGAGCTGAACAATATCGCCCAGTCGAACTACGACCGTTTCAACACAGCCACGAGCTCGCCATCGACGCGAGAGGAGACGGCGGTCGAGGTGGGCAACCCGTACGACGAGGCGACCCGGGTATGGATTATCGGCGAGCAGACGAACCCGCTGTTCCGCACCTACGTCGAGACCACCTGGCTTTGGCTCGAACCCGGTGAGACCCGCAGCGTCGGCGTGATGATGGAGTACGCACTCGACCCGAAGAGCGATCGCGTGCCCGACGACGTTCGCCACGTTGATCGACGCCGCATCGAGAAGCTGTCACTGACACCGAACAACCTAGGCCTGCATGCGTCCGCGGAGGATCCGCACGACAGCCCGCGGCATGCCTTGGAGTTGCTCGGCGGAGCAGGCATCCAAGTGACCACCGGTCGAGCCACCGAGTTCGAGAGCTTCGGCAACGACGACAACGTGGTGACCGGCACGATCGTCACCGTCGACGATCAGGCACCGGTACCAGGCGGCCAGGTCGTGGTCACCGTCACCGACGATGCAGATGCCTACGAGAGGCACAGCTCGCTGTCGGGGCAGCTCGATAACGGCTCGTTCTTCGTGCCTTTCCGCAAGGACGACTTCAAGATCATGCGCTCCGAGTACCTGCCGATCCCTGGCTTTGCGCCGTGTGCCACTGACTGGACCGAGCGTCGCTGACGGTCGGCAACGCCCTCGGGCGCAAGATCGAACCGGCGGCAGCGTCGTCTCGGATATGCGTTGCAACGAGTAGTGACGTCGGCTGCGCGCCATCGTCTCGGACAAAGACGGCGCCTGACGCCGTGGACTTGATCCGGGTGATCGGGTCGAGGATCCGCCCTTGAGGGGCGAGCAGCCCGGGTGAACAGACCGGTGACGTCCTCGACGAGTCCACCTTCAATGGCCGAACGCGTGAGCTCGTCCTTGAATCAATGTCTGACGAGGGCTTCTATGTTCCGATTGGCGACGGGAACCATCTGCTGAATTGGGGTGGGCACGACCTGAGTCTGGTGAACACTTTGGAGCCAACCGGCGAAATAGCCTTGGCCACCGGGTGCAGCAACCTTCTTACCGAACAGTCGACCGTCACTTTCAGCGTTCCTCCTTCGCCCTGACCCCGCCGTGCGCCGCCGTGCCGCTGTGTGGTGTCTTCGGCCGCCAACCGCGTGCGTCGACTGGTTGTAACTAGTTCTTCAGACGCGGCACAGACGCGGCACAGACCTCGAAAAGGCCCAGTTTTTGCAGGCGGTATCGACGTCTGGATACGGACTCATAATCCGTCGGTTGCAGGTTCGAAGCCTGCCGGGCCCACAAATAGTCCCTCATCGATTACCGCCCAAGCCGTACCGCCGCGTAGAAACATAGGTCACGGAGTGGTAGCCTGAGTGCAGCCGCCCGGGTAGAGGCCAGCGATAACTCGCTTCTCCGGGTTTGACACGGCTAGCGACTCATCCGGCAGGACCGCCTCTTCGGCCGAATCTCGATCCCAAATGGTCGAGCGAGATTTTGTCCCTCACTTCAAGCGTCCCGCGCGGGACAGGGAGCCACCCAATGACCACGTTCGCCCAACTCGGGCTTCCCTACCCCCTAGTCCACACACTTTCCGGAGCCGGAGTGACGGAGCCATTTCCAATCCAAGCCGCGGTGATACCCGACGCCCTCGCGGGAAGGGATATCTCCGGCAGGGCCCCCACCGGGTCGGGTAAGACCCTCGCCTTCGGCCTCCCCCTACTGGTTCGCGTCAGCCGGGCCAAACCGGGCCGCCCCCGGGCGCTGATCCTCGCTCCCACCCGGGAACTGGCGGAACAGATAAGTGCAGAGCTCGCCCCGCTGGCGACCCCGATGGCGCGCCAGGTGACCGCGATTTACGGGGGCGTCGCATACGGCCCCCAGAAGGACGCCCTGCGCCGCGGAGTGGACGTGCTCGTCGCCACACCCGGCCGTCTCGAGGACCTGATAGCTCAGGGCACCCTCGCCCTCGATGAGGTCGAGATCGTGGTGATCGACGAGGCCGATCGCATGGCCGACATGGGCTTTCTCCCGGCGGTACGCCGGATCGTCGGAGCCACGTGCCAGCAACGGCAGACGATGATGTTCTCGGCCACTCTTGACAGCGAAGCTGCCGCGCTGAGCCATCGATACCAGCGCAATGCGGTCCTTCACGAGGTGGCAGCGATCGGGGCTCAGACCGGACAGGTCCAACACGTGTTCTGGCGGGTCGATGAGCACGACCGGGTCGAACACGTCGCCGGCCTCATCGAGCGCAATGGTCGCGCCATCGCCTTCACCCGCACTCGCCGGCGAGCTGATCGCCTTGCTAAGCAGCTCGGCCTGCTCGGAATTTCCAGCGTCGCCCTCCACGGTGGCCGCACACAGGCCCAAAGAACCAAGGCGCTCGCCGCGTTTGCTTCCGGCCGGGTTCAGGCGATGGTCGCTACCGACGTGGCCGCCCGCGGAATCCACATCGAAGCCGTAGCCATGGTGATCCAGGTCGATCTCGCCGCCGATGCCAAGAGCTACCTGCATCGGGCCGGCCGGACTGCTCGCGCCGGAGCGGATGGAACCGTCGTGTCTCTAATCGCCGGGAGCGAAGAACGCGAAGTCCTCCGAATGCAGAAGCAATTGCAGATGCGGACTCCGATTGTGGCGCCCACTCGGGAACTTCCGGTCCGCAAGGGATCGTCTTCGTCCGTGCGCACGGAGGTCGAGACAAAAGGGGTTGCTCCCCAGCCGCAAACTGCTGAGGAGCAGTCTCTCTACGTTTCCAACCTTCCCTGGGAGGTGACAGCCCACGAACTCGGCGAGCTCTTCAGCCAATACGGCAAGGTCAACCAAACCACGATCGTCACGCATCGCAACGGTCGATCCAGAGGCTTCGGGTTCGTCAACATGCATGCACTGGCTGCCCCCAAGGCGATTGATGGGCTGCACGGCGCGCATCTCAATGGTCGCCCGCTGACGGTTCGCCCCGCCCGTCAGGTGGCTTAGCGGACGAGCCCGAGATGATGGCGCTCAATCGAACGCTTAGTGATCCTTGCTCCGCCCCCAGGGCGAATGACCGTCAACCTCGGTGACACCGTCCTCATAAAGGTGACTTCCGGCGTGGCCGACGAGGTCCATCTTCATGGATATGACATATCGTCTGGCGTGGACGCAGGTCATGACGCCGAGATCCTTTTTGAAGCGTCCGTCCCAGGCATCTTCGAGGTCGAGCGAAGGTGCGCAGTTGCAACTAATGGAGCTGACAGTGCGGTGAGATCTATTCCCACCAGACGAAGGAACTCAAGGTAGGGATAGTCAAACTCTGAGATTCGAATGCCCGTTTTGACAACTGAATGAATGATCGTTCATTATGAATGAGCATTCATTCATAATTCGAGGCAGGAGGGGTTTTATGAGTTGGACGGCAGCAGACATTCCCGATCAAACCGGACGGGTAGCCGTCGTCACCGGTGGCAATGGCGGTCTTGGCCTGGAGACGGCACGTGCGCTCGTCGCCCACGGTGCCCAGGTGATCATGGCAGCTCGCGACCAAGATAAGGCCGCCGCCGCAGTGACCGACATCCGGACCGGGGTCCCCCTTGCTTCGGTGGAGGTCCGCCCGCTCGACCTCTCCTCGCTAGCTTCGATCCGTCTATTCGCCGAGCAACTGGTCCAGCAACACCCTCGGATCGACCTACTGATCAACAACGCCGGTGTCATGGGGATCCCCGAGCGTCAAACGGTCGATGGCTTCGAGATGCAGTTCGGCGTCAACCATCTGGGGCACTTCGCCCTGACTGCTTTGTTGCTCCCCTCCTTGTTGCGGGTGGACGCAGCCAGGATCGTCAACGTGACCAGCACCGGAAGGCACACCGGGCGACCGCTCGATCCGGCCAACCCGCACCTTCGCGGCAGGTACACCCCTTGGGGTGCCTACGGGCAGTCCAAGCTTGCCAACGTCCACTTCACCCTCGGGCTCCAGCAACGGTTTGAGGCAGCTGGCTCCGGGGCGAGCAGTCTGGTGGCCCATCCGGGGATGGCCCATACCGACCTGCAGCCGAACAGCGTGCGAGAAACCGGTGGCGGGAGAAGCCAGCGTTTCTTCGCATGGCAAGCGGCTCGGACCGGGATGTCACCCTCCCGAGGCGCCCTTCCCCAGCTTCGGGCCGCCACCGACCCTCGGGCTCGGGGAGGTGAGCTCTACACCCCTCGCTTCATCAACTTTGGGACGCCGGTACGTCGCCCGCTGCTGACCCGAACCCGCAATCAGGAGGCGATCAATACCCTCTGGGAGGTCTCAGAGCAAGAGACTGGTTTCTCTCTGGACGTGGCGTCGACTCAGTCGACCGTCCGACCGTGAGCATTGCCCGTGTCGACCGCGCCGCACGGGTCCGACGGGCACTGGTCGAGCTGGTAGCCGAGCATGGGCTGCACGGTGCGGGGATGAACGCGGTAGCGAGACGTGCGGGCGTTGCCACTGGAACCGCCTACGTCCACTACCAATCGAAAGAGGAGTTGCTGCTCGACGCCTATCGAGAGGTGAAGCGGGACCTCAGCCAGGCTTCCGTCTCAGCAACCGGGCTGCCGGGGGCGCCCGCCTCCCGGTTCGCCGCCATATGGAAGGCTCTCTACCTTCATCTCGCCGAGGACGCAGCCAAGGCACGGTTTCTGGTCCAGTTGGAGGTTTCGCCCCTTGTCAAACAGGCACACTCATCGGCTGGAGACGGGGACGAAGATCCGCTGCTAACCGCCGCCGCCTCAACCGACATCGCTCCCTTGCTCGCCGACCTGCCACTAGAAGTCCTCTTCGACCTCGGATTCGGACCCGCCATCCGGTTGGCGGCGGGCGGTTCCCGACCCTCCGAAAAGGCACTCGATCGAATCGCCGCAGCCTGCTGGCGGGCCATCACCAGGCCCTAAGCGCGGGACCGAGGACCTGCTTCGACGGCCTCCGACCCGATCCAACGGCTACGCGCATCGCCGCTGTGCTACACATCTGATCGTGACCGACGTCAGGTGGCCAGCCCCCAACAGATTTATGAGATCTCGACATCGCCCGCCTGACCGGACCTGCCTTCTTGCTGACGGCTGAAGCCGACGGAAGGGGCCACGGTTTGATCGAAGGTGTGGCTGTGCCGATCACAGGAACCTATCCGGTCGGGAACGTGTCATTACTGCTCAGACCGGATTGGGTCGAATCCGTCGCCGATGAAGGGTTGGCAGGAACAATCACGGCTCTTTGGTACCGGGGTCCTCACACCGACTATCGGGTGGCGACCGCTATCTCAATCCTCGACGTCCGTCTTCCGGGTACGCCGCGATTCGGAGTAGGAGAATTTTCGAGATGGCGGGTTCGCCGAGCCCACGCCTTAGGTTGAACAGGACGATTCTCATTTGACGAGGCCTTGTCGGAGCGCCATCGAAATCACTTCCGGACGATCGCGGACGTTGCGCTTGCGGTAGATGGCCTTGATGGGTCTTGCGTGTCCTCTCCAACAACGGTCTGCTCGGCGATCTCACGATTGGAAAATCCTTGGCATCCCAACTGGAGCACCTCGGCTTCTCGCTTGCTCAGGCCGTAGTGCATTCCCGGCCAGTAGAGCCCGCGGCCGCTGCTCTCTGCTGCGGCCTTTGCCACCTTGCCCGAGAGAAGGGGATCGACCACGATCTCGCCGGCCAGCACTCCTTGCAGTGCGGTCACCAACCCGTCTGGAGTGATCCGCTTGAGGAGGTAGCCACGGGCTCCGGCTCGGAGTGCCTCGAACAGGTACTGCTCCTCGTCGTAAACGGGGGAGCGGTCGGGAAGGGTGCCCATGTGGTAAGAACCGGTGAGGATTCCGTCCTTGTGGCCACCGGCTCGGAGGTCCACCTCGCTTTGGAGGCGGCTGCCTGGTTGAGCCGGCAGGGGATCGACATCACAGCGGTGAGCATGCCCTGCCGCGAAGCCTCCTTGCGACAAGACCTTGTGTACCGGGAGAGTGTTATCGATCCCACCCGGCCCGTGGCCACTCTTGAGGCGGATTCGACTTTCGGATGGGCGGAAGTCGCCGGGTCGGGCGGGTTGACAATCGGTATTGATCACTTCGGGCCTCGGGCTCCCGGCGAGGTGTTGGCGGAGACGTTCGGCTTCACGGCCGAAGCGGGGGTCGCGGGTCGAGACCTGGGCGCCCCATGCATCGTCTTTCAGAACCCCTGCGGTTTTGACTTTCGTCTATTGCCGGCGGAAGCCATAGTTCCAAGACATGGAGCAAATCAGTACCGACCTCCTGGTCGTCGGCGCCAGCTTGTCCGGGCTCTCTTTGGCGATCCAAGCCAAGGAAGCTGGTGTGGACCGTGTCCTGGTGATCGAACCCGGCGATCGGGTCGGAGCGGCCGAAGTGATCGGCCAGCACGCCCTTTCGGTCGAGTTCAGAACTCCGGTCACCTCCCTTTCGATAGACGCCTCCGGACGGGTACTGGTTGGAGCCGAACGGCTTACGGTGGCGGCCGATCTCGTGGCAGTAGCTTCGCGCCCGGTCCGAGCCTCCCGTCCGCTTGCCTTCCCGGTGCCGCCCAGCCTCACCGACCGGATTCATCTGATCCCGCCGGCGATCAATTTCCGGGAGAGCGACGTGCTGGTGGTGGGTTCGGGCGAGGAGGCCGCTGAGTACGCATGGTGGCTCGCCGGTCAGGAAGCGGGATTGGTCCTCGCCTTTGGGGGCGCCGACCTGGAAGTGTTGTCGCGGTTGGCTCGCCGACAGCTATTTCGGCTCGAGGCCGAACGAAGGGCCACCATCCTCTGGAACTCCCAGCCAGAAGCGATTGAGGAAGTGGCCGGTTTCCCGATGGTCTACTTCGGCGACCGCCGCACCCCCGACCTTCAATTCGACCACGTCGTCTTCCGGCAACCTGACCCGAGCGGGGAGACCGATCTCGATGACTGGGTCGTGCGTCTGTCGCCAGAAACCCCCTCCCGTGTCTACCTGATCGATCAGCTGGCTGAAGCGACCGGGGTCCCCGAAGGGGTAACAGTGGTGTCGCCCGGACGTGCCTGGGATGCGATTCGTGCTGATCATCTCACCCACCTCCCAGCCGCCTCCGGGCGGCCCCGGGTATGGCGGCACGGAGACCGCCAGCAGATCGAAGAGCTCCGCACGGCCAACTACAACGCGACCATCACCTATTTCGAACGGTCCCACTCCGATCTCTGGGTTCTCCGGGTGAAGCCTGACCATGGTGACACCCACCACCTGCCCGGCCAATACGCATCACTCGGGTTGGGGTACTGGGAGCCGCGGATCGACGGTGCCCGCGACCCTGGATTGGAACAGTCTTGGGACAGGCTGATCCGCCGCTCCTACTCGATTTCGAGCCCTCTGTTCGATTCCTACGGTTACCTTTTTGACCCATGTCTCAGCCCCGGACTCGAGTTCTATGTGGTGTTGGTGCCTCCTGCGGCCGATCGGATCCCGGCTTTGACCCCCCGCTTGGCCTTGAAGGGCCTAGGCGACCGTATGTACCTCGGGCCCAAGGTTGCCGGGCGCTACACATTGGCCGGGGTCATCGACCCTCGGCGCAGTATGGTCTTCCTCGCCACCGGCACTGGGGAAGCTCCCCACAACTCGATGGTCGTCGATTTGCTTCGCAATGGTCACCGGGGCCCGATCGTGTCTGTGGTGAGCGTTCGTCATCGCAGCGACCTCGGCTACTTCGATCAGCATCAGAGGCTTGAAGACCATTTCCACAACTATCGCTACCTACCGCTGGTGACCAGGGACCCCGATCAACCAAAGCTCTACGTCCAGGACGTCATTGTCGATGGAATGCTGGAAGAGCATCTCGGAGCCCCGTTCGACCCGACGCGCACCGACGTGTTCTTGTGTGGCAATCCGGCCATGATCGGTCTTCCGGCCTTTGAGCCGGAGGGGGAGGCGAAATATCCTGACCCGGTTGGAGCCTGTCAGTTGTTGGGAGAGCTGGGCTTTGTGATCGAACGGCGCGGGATCCCCGGCAACATCCACTACGAGGAGTACTGGTAGTACAGCCCAGAAAACCCTTGTAGTAGTTGAAGAATCAGGGCGTAACGCTGGCCTTATTCAGCACAGATTCAGCGGGAGCACGGAATGCAGCGTCCACCACGTCACGAGCGCGGGCTTCGGAGTCGGGCATCAAGTGGGCGTAGATCCGCAGTGTGAACCCCGGGTCAGAGTGGCCCAGGTACTCGGCCAGGGCCCTGATCGACACCCCACCATCGAGGAGCACCGAGGCGTAGTGGTGACGCAGCGCGTGCATCCCGTTCTCCCGGGTCGGCTCAACACCCGCCTCGCGCAGAGCGGGCTTCCAGATCTGGTTGTTGTAATACGTCCTCTGAATCAAACCGCGCTGCCACGTGAACAGAACGCCGTCTACGGATGGGTACTGGCGGACGTGCTCGGAGACCGCCACGGCCACCACATCTGGCAGCGGAATTTCGCGCTCCTTCCGGCCTTTGGGTGGAGCAGCCGTCGGCACACCGTCGAGGATCTTGACCTGCTGGCGCACCAACAACCGGCGTCCAAGGAAGTCCACATCGTCAAGCCGAAGTCCGAAGGTCTCGCCCTGACGCAAGCCCATCGACGGCTACAACCTTTCCGAGACACCCGTCGCTTCTCGAGCCCGAGCCGGCCGAGCTGCCACTGTGTGCGAACGACTGGAGATCCTCGGCCTGATCCTCAGCAGCGGCGTGCAGGTCGACGCCGACCCGACACCGGCCAAGTGAACGGGTCGAGGACACTGCCTCACGAAGCCGCGTACTGGGGC
Organism: Acidimicrobiia bacterium; assembly: GCA_013812505.1. GTDB lineage: Bacteria > Actinomycetota > Acidimicrobiia > Spongiisociales > ZC4RG35 > JACCTH01. The sequence goes on from JACCTH010000008.1 coordinate 35,746, forward strand.
AAACCCAGATCAGTTACCCATCTCCTCGCCCTCGGCGCCGACCCCGACCGACGCGACACCGAACACCAATCCACGCCGCTCGGATTGTGCCGTCACCGCCTCTCCGAGATCAGCGGCTTCGGCGAACACCTCACCGCAAGGCACAGACACGTCGAACGTATGGTGAAGGCCGGGATTCCCGTGTCCGAGTCGCTCGCTTACCACTTTGACCGACATCCCGGCTTTGATGAGCAGGGTGCCGTGGGTGTGGCGGATCTCGTGAAGTCGGATCGTGGGGACACCGGGAACGATCATCGGCAAATACACCTGCTTCATGGTTGGCGGCCTTCGGCCGATGTATGCCAGATGGACAATTGGGCTCTGACCGATGTGGAGCGCCCCGTGTATCGGTGGCGGAGGATCGTCTACTCCCTCGTCTCGGCCGGTGCGATGATCGGCTTGATAGTAAGCCCCGACCCGCGCAGCGTGGCAACCGTGGTCGTCTTCGTGCTCACCGTTGCCCTCTCGCTACCTCCTATCCGGATTCCCATCCGCGGGCTATTGCTGCTCGACCTAGCCGTGTCTGTCGGCGTTTGGTGGCTGTATGGCCCCGTCTCAGGGGCGGCGTTCATCGCTCTGGCGGTGGTCGCGGTGGGGCCATTCCTCATGGGTGCCAGGGAGATCCGCCTGCTCGTTGCGGCGGCGTTGCTCACGGTCCCCGCCGAGGTCGGTCTTCACTTCCTCGCTGGTGAAGTGCCGCTCCCGCTCTTCCATCCCCCCGACCCGGTGCCAACCTCGGAGTTCCTAGCCGGTCAGGCCATCCAGGCGGCGCTGCTGCTCGGCATCGGCATCCTCATGGTCGGGATTGCTCGAATGCTGCGACGAGGTCAGCGTGCACTGGCAGCCGACCTCGACCGGCAGCGTGAGCTGAACTCGCTCAAAGACCGGTTCGTCGCCACCGTGAGCCATGAGCTGCGCACACCCTTGACCTCACTGAAGGGCTTCACCAGGACCCTGCTCGAGGATGAGGTGAGCCCGTCCGATCAACGGGAATTTCTCACCATCATGTCTGACCAGGCCGAAGAGCTTCACGCCCTCATCGAGGATCTAATCACCTTCAGCCGGATCGGGGCGGGAGGTGTGACCGTCAAAGCGACGCCAGTCGACCTCGGTGAGCTCACCGGAGCCGTTCTGTCCGGTTTCGGAGCCCGCGCCGGGGGCGTCTCGAATCAGGTGTCGCCAGGGACGATGACACTGGCCGACGCCCCGCGGGTGCGTCAGGTGTTACGGAATCTGATTGACAATGCGCTCAAGTACGGTGAGTCGCCGATCGTGGTGACCGCGTCGACCCACGGCACCCAGGTCCATTGTGCGGTGCTGGACTCCGGCCCCGGCATCGAGCGTGCGCACCTGAACACGGTGTTCGAGCCATATGCGCGTCTCGTCGACGACCAGACCATGTCCGCACCGGGGTTGGGTCTGGGCTTGCCCATTGTGCATGAGCTGGTGGCGGCTCACGGTGGGGAGATCCGCCTCGTCACGGACGGCGCCATGCGCGGCTTCGAGTTCACCCTCCCCTCTGCCCGCGCGACGTGGGCCCACATGCTCTCGCCGGTGAACCTGTTCGCTTCACGCTGAGTCCGGCGGCCAGTCAACTCGAACTGAACCGCCCCGAGATCAATTCTTGACAGAGCCGCTCGCGATGCGCCGTTCTCGGGCGGATGAGCTAGACGAACGTACGTGTTCCTGATTGACCGTTCTGTGCGGTTTGAAGGTTGCGAGGAGCTGTTCGCCCCGACTTAGGCGGCTGGGCTGATGTTGCGGTTGACACGGAACAGATTGTCGGGGTCGTATTCGGCTTTGAGGCGTTGGAGCCTCTCGAAGTTGTCTCCGTAGGCGGCTGCGAGTCGATTGTCGTCGTCGTCGGCGAGTTGGAAGTTGATGTAGTTGCCACCGGTGGAGTAGCTGCGGATTCTCTGCCACGATTGCCGGACCCAGTTGATGTGCGGAGCTGTAGGTGCATCGGGTGGCCAAGTGCCTGAGAAGCCGCTGATGAATTGGGCGTCTCTGTTGCCGACCGCCCCATCATCTGGGCCGTGTTCGTTGAGGGCCCCGCCAAGGTGGAATATGACGGATTGCGACAGGGGTGAGGTGACTTCGAGTGCACCCTCACGAAACGCGTTAAGAAATTCGCTCGACAACTCGGGGAGATACTCGGTCTTCCAGTAGCGATAGGGCCCTTTGGGTTCCATGGCGTCGAGCATCGACTGCTGTGCCGTGTACGGCCTGGTAGCGATCACATTGGCGATCGGGCCACCGATGCTGTGGATGGGAGCAAGAGCGGATCCGGGGTCGTCACCGCTGTAACAGATCACCATGGCGACGATGGGCTTGCCATGCCACTCCACCGGGACGAATGGTGCTGGAGGGGCGAGACGGACCACCGCGGCTGCCGTCAACTCCCGTGGTGCCGCAGCGGTCAGGGTCTGGTAAGCCTCGAGGATCTCTTCGGCCCTTTCGGCGCTCCACGCGATGAGACCGCCGGTGATCGTCGGTCCCACCTCATGTAGACGAAACGCGAAGCGGGTAACCACACCGAAGTTGCCACCACCACCGCGAACCGCCCAGAACAGGTCGGGGTTCTCCTCACGGTTTGCTGTCCGGATCTTTCCGTCGGCCGTCACGATCTCCACGTCCTCGAGATTGTCGACGGTCCAGCCGAAACGACGGGTCAGATAGCCCCAGCCGCCACCCAAAGTCAGACCAGCCACCCCGGTTTCGGAGACAAAGCCCAAGACCGTGGCGAGACCGTGTTCCTGGGTGGCTCTGTCCACGTCGCCGAGAAGGCATCCTGGACCGACCTGGGCAACACGAGTCTCCGGATCGACAGAGACTGACCGCATCATCGACATGTCGAGCGTGATCCCTTGCTGAGCGATCGAAGTCCCCGCGATGTTGTGCCCACCGCCTTTGACGCTCAATAGGAGTCCCTCGTTCCGGGCGAACTCAACGATCGTTGCCACATCTGCCGGTGAAGTTGGCTGGAAGACGACTGCGGGAAGTTTGGCAACCATCCCGTTCCAGGTCGTGGTGGCCTGAGCCCAGCCTTCGTCTTCTGGAAGCAGGAGCCGACCGTCTACTCGCCGCTGGAGATCAGCTACCCGGCTTTGCTCCAGGGTTGTCGAGCCACCATCGATCCGTGTGATTTCGATTCCCGTTACGGCCATGCGAAACCTCCTCATCCGGCACTGCCACCCTGGGTCTTTCAGGGCGTATACTCCAAAGTAGAGTAATCTTATACTCGCGTTTGGAGTATGTCAAGAGGTAGGGATGAGCAAGCGGCTCACCACGACGTCGTATGCGGTATTAGCCCAGGTTGCGGTACACCCCTGGTCCACCTATGAGCTCGCCCAACAACGGGTGCGCTACTTCCGATACGTGTGGCCACGTGCCGAAAGCGCTATCTACCGGGAAGTGACGCGGCTTTCCTCGATGGGTCTGATCACGGGCAGAAAGGAATACGTCGGCAAGCGTGCACGGACCGTGTATTCGATCACTGACCAAGGCTTAGCGGCACTACGGCAGTGGCTCGACACGCCGGTGTCTCCATTCGCCATGGACTTCGAGGCCATGATCCGCCTCTTCGTCGCTCCGCTCGGCACCAAGGAGCAGATCAACTCGACCCTCACCCAGGTGCAGAACGACGCCCAAGAGATGCTCCGTTTTGGGGGAGCGGTCAAACAGGAGTTCCTCGAAGGCATCGCCGTCACTCAGGACCAGGTCTACATCCGCGCCTTGGCGGTGGACTTCTTCATCAGCCTCCTCCACACGGTTGACGCCTGGGCAGAACGCACGTTGAGAGAGATCGAATCCTGGGACGACCTGACCCCCGATGGAAAGAACGAGCGCGGACTCGAGATCATACGACAACTGCCCGTCGCCACACCTGAAGAATCAGTGAAAGGACCACCGATACCGCCAGACACACAGCTACGGCTACGACGGTCGCGGTGACATCGCGGGCATGGTTGAGTACGAAAAAGCCAATCAACTAGGTGAGCGCTGCCTCCCCGAACGGACGCCCAAATCGGCCGATAGGGGAGTGCTGGGACGTTCGCCGGTCTGGGTGTCCAGATGTGGGCAGGATCTTGGCGATCTGGCCGGGCACAGACCACGACTGGTGCAGGCACTCGACCCCGAATGCGGAGGTCGTCGAGTGAACCGTCCCCCGGGCCCGAAGCAGCCTTACCACGTCGGCTGGTCAGGAGTTCGCGCCACATAGGCGACAGCCTCGGAGCGGTTCCTCAGGCCGAGCTTTACGAGCATGTTGCTGACGTGATGGGCTGCGGTCTTTCGGCTGATGTATAGCCGCTGGGCGATTTCGGGGTTCGAGAGCCCGAGGCCCACCAGTCGAAGAACCTCTCGTTCGCGCTTCGTTAGAGAGTGAGCGGATCGCCCGCCGCCCATTGAATCATTTGGTTGGCAAACTCTTGACCGGTGCCCAAGAGTCGCGGGTCAAAGAATCCAACAACCGCGACCAGCAGTCCCAGCCCAACGGGGCGAAGTATCCCCAGGCGCGAGTTGGCGGTCGCTAGCCGGTCGACGCGATCGATCAGTCCGAGAAACCCGACTGCGAGTATCACAATTAGAAGCGCGAGCCCAACGTATAGAAAAAGCTCGCGTGCGTCGCCCATGCGAAAGACGTCGGCGTGCAATCCCAGGTCATCGCGGGCAAGGCTGCGGCTGGTGACAGCTGCAACTACCGAGGCGATGACGATGGCTGACATGTGACGGACTGAAAAGCTGCGGAGGATCACCTCAAGGGCAAATAGCATCCCTGCGATGGGAGCGTTGAACGTTGCGCCGATGCCGGCGGCGGCTCCGGCGGCCACCAGGCTCCGCAGCTCCGCTTCGCCCATTCCAAAGCGTTGTCCGACAAATGAGCCGATTGCAGCTCCGATCTGAACGATGGGGCCTTCGCGCCCCGCCGAACCTCCAGTTCCGAGAGTGAGCGCCGTCGTTGCGATCTTGGTGGGGATCACGCGAGCCCTCATCTGGCCTCCATGGACCGCCAAAGCCTCAGCTGTCTCGGCCACTCCGTCGCCGGCTGTTTCAGGCGCCAGAGTCCGGGCCAACAGCCAAGCGCCGGCGAGCCCAATCGGTATCAGGGCCAGAACCCAGTAGTTTCGGTCACTCGCTCCGTCACCGAACCGGTTGATGACTCCCGAGAATCCGTTGACGATGGCCACCAGCAGCGCCGCCCCAGTTCCAACGGCTGCCCCTACTACGGCCGCGATTATCAGAAAGCCGCCCGTTTTCCCTCTCGGTAAGGGTGCTTACCGCAGGCAGTTGGCGCCAGCGATTGCGCATCCATCCGACCACACCCCAAGGGTAGGGGGTTCCCTTCAGGACATCGTTGACAGCGATCGCTCAGCCCGCCGTGATCCGAGCGAGAAGGCCGACTCGGCTGCTGGGATGGTGGAGCACCCCAGTTCAGTGGTGAGCTCAGCTTGCGATTGGGAAATACCGGATCCAGACATAGGCGGTTGCGATCACCATCGAAACCAATGTCACAACTGCTCCGTACTTGAAGAATTCCAGAAAACGGATCCTCGACCCGGCCCGTTCGGCTAGCCCGAGCACGACGACGTTGGCGCTGGCCCCGATCGCAGTGAGGTTGCCGCCGTAGTCGGCGCCGAGGGCGAGCGACCACCAGAGAACGTCGGCGTTCGCAGCGTCGGGGAGTCCGGCGATCAGCGCCGTTACGAGAGGAGCCATAGTTGCGACGTAAGGGATGTTGTCTACGACGCCGGAGAGGACTGCCGACACCGACAAGAGCAACATGGATCCGGCAAAGATGCTGCCGTCGGTGGCGTCGAGGGCCGCGTCGGCGAGCCGCCCAACCACCCCCGTCTTCACCAGGGCACCGACCATTATGAAAAGGCCGACGAAGAAAACGAGCGTCTGCCACTCGACATCACGAAAGAAGATCTCGGGATTCCGCCCGGAGATCAACAAAAGAACCCCGGCCCCTAGGAGCGCCACGACCGACGGCTCGTAGTGGAGCCATCCGTGGAGGGCGAAGCCAGCAGTGACTCCGCCCAGAACCCATAGTGAACGGTTCAGGAGCGGTCCTCGCTGAAGGGCTTCTTTCTCGTCGAGTGCCATGAGCGCCGCTGCGCGCTCGGGATCGAAGGTCAACGACTTACGGAACAGCACCCTAACCAAGGCGATGAAGACGATCATGGTCACCGCCACCACTGGTGCCAGGTTGACCAAAAACTCGAAATAACTGAGTCCTGCTTCGCTGGCGATGATGATGTTCGGCGGATCCCCGATCAAGGTGGCAGTGCCGCCGATGTTCGACGCCATGACCTGGGCAATCAGAAACGGTGCGGGGGTTATCCCAAGTCGCTCGCAGATGAGGAGTGTGACTGGCACCATCAATAGCACAGTGGTGACGTTGTCGAGGAGGGCCGATGCTGCCGCAGTCAGCAGGACCAGCATTACCAAAATCCGGAATGGCCGGCCTCCGGCTTTCTTCGCCGACCAAATCGCGATGAACCCAAACAAGCCGGTGTGTTTGAGCACGCCAACGATCACCATCATTCCGAAAAGCAGAAAAATCACGTTCCAGTCGATGCCGAACTCCTCGGAGTGGAAGGCATCGGTGCCGGTGACCACTCGGAGGGTGAGGAGGAGTCCGGCCGCGCCCAGCACCACAACCACTCGATGAACCCACTCGGTAGCGATGAGGACGTACGCGACCAAGAAAACGGCGACGGCTACGAGCTCGGTCATCGGGCCAGTTGTTCCAATAAATCGGTCAGGGCGATTCCGCCGATGATTCTTCCTTGATCCTGCACCGCCACCAGGGAGGAGCTGGTCCTCACCATCACCGACGCCACCTCGATCAACGAATCCTCCCCCTCGACCAGCGGGACGTCACCAACTGCCAGCAACTCCTCGACCTTACGCTCATGGGCCTTGGCGAACAGCGTTGCGGCAGATTTCTCGTCGAGCACTCCGGCTAGGAGATCCTCGGATTGGACATAGGCAGGGAGAAGACCTCGCAAAAGGGTCTCATTCGATATAACACCAAGCAAGCCGCGATGTTCGTCTACGACGAGTATCGGCCCGTGCTCAGCGACGAGCTGTAACACCCGCGCGAAGGTTTCCGTGGGCGGAATGGACGTCCGAGGGGTCGCGAGGTCCCGCGCTCTCATACGACGAGAGAAAAACCAGGTGCTTGGAAGCCGTTGGCGTTCAGCCGTTCTTGCACTGACTTTGTCACGCCGACGAAGGTAGTCGTTCCCGCCGGGTTCGAGCAACCGCAGCCAGTCCCGACCTCGGCTACGGCCTTCTCCCGCAGAAAGGCCGATCCGTCGGTGACCGACCTTGCGATCACGGGACGGGTGTTCAGGTTTGAGGTCGAAGGTTCAACCGGTGGCAACACCGGTGCGTGAAGCTGGCCGTGTATGCCGGCGGAGGCGAGGACTGAGCAGCCGGCACCATCACGGCTGGGAACTGGCGGTCCAGAGCAGGGTGCCGGGATGGAACTGGCTCCAAGCGAACCAGAAGGCTTGATGGGCCACAACCTGGTTTCCACTAGGCAACTCGGCCCGGAAACCGCTGCCGTCCGCCAGGAGGCGAACGTCTCCCAGCGTCACCTCCTTACCTTGTTCCATCGCCGAGCGGGCCTCTTCGATCGGAAATGCGATTGGCATTCCGTCCGGCCCAATCACCCCGACCACCAGTGTCTGGGCCGCCAGGCGGGGGTCGACGTCGCCGACGGGGAAGATGGGACCAGTGGCGTCCCGCCCCTGCAACGGATCGTCTGGATAGCTGCGGCCGATGCCACCGTCTCGGGCGACGATCATGGTGTCGGGGTGCTCCGTTTTCCAATCACCCCAGGAGCTGCCGACCACAGTGGTCTGCTCCAAGGTCACGGCCGCATCCTGGAGGGGGCCGGAGAGGGCCACCCCGGTAAACGTATCGATGACCGACTCGGTGTTGAGGTCATACATGACCTTGTTGGATCGCGACAAGAGGCCACTGGTCCGCAACACGATCGGTTCATCCCACGACGGTACTGAGTCGAGGAAGTATGCCTGAGCCGAGCCGCACAGGGTGCAATAGGGGATTCCCAAGCGCCGCCCGCCGATGGTGATGTTGACCAGCTCATGGATCTCCATCATGTTCTTGGGAAAGGCAACGGCTTCGCCATTGACCACAACCCCGAAGACGACGTAACCGTCCGAGTACCACTCGCCGCCGATGGCGTCCGTCAAGGCCGGGTCATCAAGAGCCGGGATGCACCCGCGCTCGCAGAAGCCGCCATCCCCGAGGGGACGGTCATCGATCAACACGCCACCCCAACTCACCCAGCGCCAGTCGATGGCCGCGTCTTCGTCGCTGAAGAAGGGTGACCAGCGCGGCTCGACCAGGACGAACAATCGACGCTTCAACCCTTGATATCCGGGCGGGGCGGGTAGGTCCCAGGCGATCAGATGGTCGGTCACTGCCCGCCAGGAACTTTCCGAACTGGTAGGGTCGGCGGCAAGGTCGACTTCGGTCAGCTTCTCGAAGGCTTCCGCAAGCGCTTCCTCGGCCCGTCCGACTTGGAGGAACCGCAGCAGATCGGCTACCACCCAGGCCAGTCGGGCGTCGCCGGATGCGGCCACCGCTTCCAGGGCTTCGAAGTCGAGGCTGGTCTCGGCGCTGGCCACCAGCTGGTCGACCGCGGTCGAGGTTGCGGGTGCCAGCTTCCCGTCCGGCACCGGGGGAGGAGGGGGAAAGAGGTAGCCGCGGGCGTCGATTGGCCTCGCGTTCCCCTCGATCGCGACCATATCTGATGACGCTTCCGTAGCGTTAGTGACTCCTTGCGAGCACGCGATCAACGGAATCGCCACAACCGCCGCAAGGGCCATTGATCTCTTCAGAGAACCTCTCGATCTTGCCTCACACCAATGGTGCCGCCGCGAAAGCTACGGAGAAACGCAGACACCAGATCAGGACAGTGCGATGAACCTCGGGATCGAAGCTTTCGGGTAGCTGATAGTTCTGCCCACCGACGTTGCCGGTGAGCCTGCCCAGGTCGAGGTACTCGTCTGGGATGCCCCCGTCATATGAGTCGGAGGGGAGCAGCCAGACGTAGAGATCGGGGCCGTTCTGAATGTCGGTGTTGTCTTCAAACCGCAAGACGTATCGACCCTCCTGGCTGTAGATCGTGGCGGTGCCCGAGGCCCGGTGATCGATGCCAATGAAGGCGCCACTGACGATATCGACGATCTCGGCCACCGGCGGTGAGGCTGTTGAGGTGGCGGTGGTCTCATCTGCCGCGCTGGTTGTCCCCGTCGTCGAGGTCGCAAACGCGTCTTCCAGCGATTCGGCTACCCGCACGTCGGTGAAGAGCGTGTCGGGCCTGAAGAGCAGAAATCCGACCACGAGCAACACGATGCCACCAGCAACAACCAACGGGTTGCGAAAGAAGGCCTTCATCAGGCTTCGGAGGGGATCAGCACCGCGTCAATCACGCCGTTGGAGGCGTGGATGTCGTAACGCTCGGCCGTGGCCTGTCCGACCATCACGGTCTCGCCCTCAACGGTGACTTCGAGCGTCTGTCCACCGGCGGTCGTGAACGACTGGCCGGCCATCCCCATCACTATCTCGGCGTCTTCCATCATGTTGATGATGTGGTGGTTAAGGATTGCCTGGAGCATCTCGGCCCAGCAAAGACTTCGGCCTGGCTCATCCCGGCCCCGGCCAGGTAGGCCGAGAACGCGTCGTCAGTGGGGATGAACAGAGTAAAGGGACCATCGCCATGGAAGTCCGCCATGATCCCGGCCGCTTCCAACGCCGCCAGGAAGGTGGTGAGATCACCTTCGACTGCGGCGACCTCCAGAACGTCACCCATTTCTTCCACAGCCACTGCCTCGGTGGTAACGGGTGCCCGCGCTGCGGTGGTGGTCGTCGAGGCGGACCCTCCACAGGCCGCAACCATCATTGCTAGTTCGACGGGTCATCGTGCACTCCCCCTTCTCGTTCAGGGCCTGCCGTGTTGCAGGTCACATGAGGGGGCAACCCGCCCTCAGTGAACCACATGGCGATGCCTCCGGCTACTACGACCAATCATGCTTGTGCGGCAGCGCCTGTGTCGGTACGAGGGAGTAGCAGCTCGATGCTTGCCACGAACCCTCAACCTTTTTCAGCTGGTCCACTGCTCGTCCTCGGATTCCGGCTCCGAAAGCTACCAATTGCGAGCCAGGCCAGAAGAAGGAGAACAACGGCGATTGCGATCCGCAACGGCCGATCGGCGACGAGCTGGGCAACGGTGGCAGTTATCCGATCGATCCAACGAACCAACCCGACTGTGGACAGGGCGGTGCTTCCCGACCCGAGCACGGTCGCCCAGTACCACACCACGAATCCGCCTGCGGCGATCAGCACCCATCCGGAGATGAGGTCGAGCCGACGGGCAAGCGGCCGTATCTTGGCGACAACTCCTTCCTTGCCGATGGCTAATGAAACGGTAAGAGCAAGGACTGCCAGGCTCATCCCAGCCCCGTATGCCACGAATGCAAGCAAGGCCTCACCGAAGGATCGGCCGGCCACGCTGCCAGCCAGCAAGCTCAAGAAGATCGGCAGGGTACAGGACAACGACGCAACCGCGTAGGAGACCCCAAACCCGAACATGCCGGTGAGAGATCGATCCTTGCGGGCTCGAGAGGGCGTACGGAGGGCGGGAAGCAGTCTTTTGCCGCCCAACTGGAAAATGCCGACAAAGATCATGCCCAAGCCGATGAGGCCGGCAAGCCAAGGTATCACGTTGATGATCGAGCGAAGGCCTGCGGTGATGACGACGCCGGCCGTCACAAAAACGGTGAGGAACCCTGCTGCCACGGTCACCCCCACCTTCAACATGTTCAGGTGGGTGCTGGTCTCCTTGCTCCCGAGCATGTAACCGAGGTAGGCGGGCAACATTGCAAACCCACAGGGATTGACCGTGGCCACCATTCCTGCGGCAAAGGCCGCGCTCAATACTGCCAACACTTCCCTGGGGAACATGCAGCTCAGCTTTGATCTGCCGGGAAAGTCGGCTTCCCGACGATCATTTTAAATGGTTCCTCGCTCGGCCACCCGGGTGAGAGCGTCGGTGTCGGTGACCCGTATCACCCGGTACCCAGTCTCGATGGCATTGATTCTCCGCAATGAGCTCAATGCTTCGTTGACGGTCTGCCGGCTCGCCCCGAGCAAGGTTCCGATAGCCGCTTGGGAGAGTTGGATCTCCTTCTTGTCGCATGCTTCCTCGACCAGGAGGTCTGCAACCTGGGCAACGACGGTCTTGTGCATCAGGTGGATGATCCGACTTTGAGCTCTTTCCAACTGCTGCAGGCCGGATACCAGCCAGCGAAGGCAAATGGCTGGGTGTTTCGCTAGTTCGGGAATCAGCTGGGCCCGATCGAACCGGAAGGCCCGCACGTGATCTACCGCCTGGGCGGAGGATTGGTAGGTCCCTTCCCCGAACATGGCGATATCTCCAATGACCGACCCTGATCCGACCCGGGCCACCACCCTTTTGCGGCCGGCGCTGGTCCGGTAGAGGTCAACTTCGCCGGATTCGATGAGATAGGCAGCAACGGCCTGCCCGCCTTCCCGAAACAGGTGAGACGCTGGATACCGGCTCATCGTCACGCTTACCGAGCTGATCACTTCCAGGTCAGCCGACGATAGCGGCAGGTAATCGGACCGGCCGAAGGAACGGGCCAGCCAGGCCAGATGTTGGTTGTGAGGCACGGTCATCGTTGGAGTCTTCCGGTTGAGACAACCTCAACAACCAGGGTTTTCATCCGATTCGGTGGATCGATTGACTGATGACTTGATTGGGAAACGTATGCCAACCAGCCCGGTCAGCCTGCCAGCAGCTCTTGTTCGATAAGGGCGACCAGGTCGGCGGCGAAGATCGCTCCGGCGTGTACCCGCACCACCTCACCGGTGGCGGCGATGAACACGGTGGTCGGCATGGCCACTCCACCGAACATCTGGAAGATGGCACCGTCGGGGTCGTGGGCCATTCGATACTCGACACCGGTTGCCTCCACCAGACCTAGGGCGGCGTCGAGACTCACCTCTTGCATGTTCATGCCCAGGAACTCGACTCGTCCGGCGAAGCGTTCGCTGACCTCTTGGAAGTCGGGCATCTCGGCAACACAGGCCGGGCACCACGAGGCCCAGAAGTTGAGGACGAGTGGCTTTCCCCGGAAGTTGGCAAGGGTGCCGTTGGTGCCGTCGAAGTAGGTGAAGCTGGCGTCGACCTCCTCGGCGGAATCCCGTTGCTCCGCGGTGGCCAGGCCCAAAGCCAGCAGCGAGGCCGCGATAACGAGTACCAGGAGCCATAAGAAACGGGATGGTGCCGCTTTGGGGATTCCGACCATTTGGCAGACGGTAAACCCACATCAGGGGCTAGAAGGGCTTGATGGTCGGGGTCCCGACACTCCGGAGGACCCGGGTGTGGGGTGCTCCCTCCCGGAATGCGACTGCCGGGTTCTCTCCGAGCGCGAACCCGGTAGATGGTCGGAGCTACGACAATGGACGAATGCTCTTAGGCACGCAGGCGTTGCCATTGTGATGCCGACTGATTGGCGGTCCCTCCTATGGGGTTTGGTGGTGATCGTGGCTGCCTGCGGTGGAGGTATAGGCGTCGCAACCGAGGGCCCGGAATTGACGACCACCACCACCGAAACGGCCGTCACCTCGACACGCCCCACGAGCACTGATTCTGCCGGTGTGCTTCCCGAGGGCCCTTCGGCCTTGACGGACCTTGGCAACTCGGCCCTGCCGCCGCCGCTGGTGGACGCTTCCGAAATCATCTCGGGTGGTCCCCCTCCCGACGGTATCCCGCCGATCGATAACCCTGTCTTCATTGGAGTAGAGGAAGCGGACGCCTGGTTGGAGGACGGCGAGCCGGTGGTCTACCTGGAGATAGGGGGAGAGGCTCATGCCTATCCAGTTCAGGTCCTGATTTGGCACGAGATCGTCAACGACACGGTAGGAGGAGTGCCGGTGTCGATTACCTACTGCCCGCTGTGCAACAGCGCCGTTTCCTACCGGCGGGTGATCAACGGAGTCGAAACCACTTTCGGTACGTCAGGAATGCTCTACGCCTCTGCCCTCGTCATGTATGACCGGGCCACCGAGTCGCTGTGGACCCATTTCGACGGCCGGGCGGTGGCGGGTGTCCTCACCGGCGAGCAACTCGAACCGATTGCATCGCCCTTGCTGGCCTGGGCGGATTTCGTGGCGGCCTACCCCGACGGAAGGGTGCTCGACCGGGAAGCCACCGGCCACAGTCGGCCCTATGGATCGAATCCTTACTCGGGATACGACAACCCCGACGCCTTTCCTTTCCTGTTCCGGGGCACGGTGGATGAGCGCACCGCAGCGATGCAACGGGTGGTAGGAGTGGCGCTCGACGGAGCTGCTGTTGCCTTTACTTTGGAGGCTATCTCCGGGGACTCGGTCCGCGCCACAATGGCAACCGTGGGGAATGATCCGATCGTGGTTTTCTGGAGGTCAGGCCAGTCCAGTGCGCTCGATACGGCCAAGATCGATGAGGGTCGTGATGTTGGTTCGGTAGGCGTGTTCTCTCCCCTAGTCGATGGTCAGACACTCACTTTCCGGGTCGAAGACGGGACTTTCGTTGATGACCAAACCGGCTCAACCTGGGATATCACCGGGCGGGCCGGCAGCGGTGCCCTGGCCGGTACCTCGTTACCCCAGATCCACCACCTTGACACCTTCTGGTTCGCCTGGGCCACTTACCAGCCGAACTCAGAGCTGGTCACGGGTTGATGGGCCGAGCTTGTATCACTCGGAGGCAACCACCCGTACTCCTCGCCAGATGGCCACGTGCCCGCGAATGTGGTCGGCCGCCGGCTGGGGGTTGCCATAGACCTAGGCGGCTTGTGGGAACCGCTCCAATTCGACCGAACCTGTTCGTCCTGCTGACGGTGTGCTTTCAGAAAAACCGAGACGGCCTGAAACGATCAGGCCGTCTCGGTAGAGCAGTCTTTGGCTTCTATCTAACGCGACGGATCTCGATGGTTCCCACCGGATTGGTCCAGCCGTGGGTACCCGGATCCAGGTCTCCGACGCCGGCGATTCCTGGGTGGTGGACGATCACGCCGTTCTCGAAGAGAGCGGGGTTGGAGACCGCCGTCCCACCCTGATCACCGAATCCGGTCAACTGGGCGCAAGGAGGCACCAAATCTGCCCACGCTTCGGTGTTGATCTCGGTTCCGGCGTCATAGGCAACCAGTTCGTGTACTTGCGATTGGTGCCCGCTGGGCAAGCGCATCGAGTCCACGCCGGTGAACCCGTCGTTGGTGCAAATCAGCATGGAGGCGAACGAAAAGACTGCTCCGTGCGGCGCCGTGATCTCAAAGGTGACCGAAGCGCCCGGTGCGAGTGGCGGTGGGCCCGTGGGCGAAGGGGCGACCTTCCAAGCGAAGACAAAGGGACTCGCTTCAAAGGCACCCACGGCCGAGTCAAGATTCCCGTTCTCTGCTATCTCCTTCGTAGCGACTGTTGCCGAATTGCCGACCGACCAGAGGTCGAATTTACTGCCGTGGGTGGCCGCCGCCGGCGGGGTCAGCCACTGGCCGGTGGTGAGGTTGGTGACTGTGATCTCATAGGTAGTGGCGGCCGGAACCGCTCCTGCCGCTGTAGCGAGTGTGGTAGCCGCCAGGGTCACGGCGGCCAGTGCCAAGAGAAGCTTTCGCATTCGGTCCTCCTTTGTGGTTGCCCGGATTTACCGGGATCACCCCATTCATCGCGCACGGATATGTCACAGCGCGAAAGTAGGTCGAAACATCCGAAAAACTCGAACCCGAATGGTGGCGCCGTTCGTCCTTACTGCCGAGAGCGTCTCTTGGTAGGTTTGGCCACTTTGACCAACACCCTCAGCCTGATTGCTTTTCTAAACCCGGTGCTGGAACGACCCTAACGAACTGCCTTTCTGCCTGTTTCCGGTTGGCTATCCGGCCGCAGACTGCGTGGTTCCGGACCTGAAACGCAGGGGGCTCGACAAAGTGCTTGTCATCCTCGATCAACCCACCGAGCAGCGTAAAGACCAGTCGTATTCCATGAACACAACCTTGGGCTTAGCTCTCCCAGCCCAATCGGCCAGCTCGGTGGGAAGCCATCGCGTAAGAGCCTCTCTTATCGCCGAGCGTGATGCCGGGAGTAGTGCTGGCATCCGTCGGGGCCGCACAAAATCGGCGCCATACCAGGCAAACACCCGAGACAGCAGAAGTTGGTCGTCGTCTGATCGGATCGCCGCCCCCGCGGTCAGGAAATGACGAATCTGATCGTCCAGCTGGGCGTCGACTCCGATACCGGTGTAAGGCTCTGCCCGCAGGGTTGGGCAGGACACCGATCCGCACACCAGCGCGGCATGGATTCGGGGGTCCTTGAATCGGCGCACCTTCCCATTCTCGATGGAGTGGAGTGACAATGGCCGTCCGGCCACATTGACAAATGGCTGCTGGAAGGCGCCCGGTACCCGGAGCACCGTGTGCTCTCCTGCCTTCTGGGCATCGGCCGCAAGACGCAAGGCCCCGGCGTTGTAGAGATTGATCCAGTAGACAAGCGCCTCAGACACGCCTAGCTGGTCGGGATCAACCGTGGCCAAACTGGCGACATACATCGCGAGGTCACCGTCGAGGTCGGGCAACCGCTGGTCGCCATCGGTTGCAAGCGATCGGAGGATGCCAGCCAGAGCCGAGTGATCGACCGATCCTTTACCATGGGGTCGAGGCGGTGGGGTGGCGACTATTGACCGGACCATCGACCATCCGGTCCGCAATGGCGATATTTGAGACACCGAAGACGACAACAGCGGGAAACGGAGGCCTAATCCCAATGTGGTCCCTACCTGCCCGAACTCCCGAAGCTCGCGGGCGACCTTGTTGGACGGAAACCGCACGATCAGCTTGTTAAGGGGTCCTCTCCTCGGCGCTGTGGACCAATAGCAATCGCCGCTAGACACTCCAACGTCGCCGGGCCGCGTCACCTTTCAGGCTGCCATCGGTAGGGATGTGCCCGCTCATGATGGCATCATCTCCCTGCTGCGACAGTCACCTTTCTCGTCAGCCACATTAAGAGCTGTACCAGCCTGAAGCGGTCGGTCATGCGATGGACTCACACCTAGTTACGTGAGCCAAGTTTCCGTAACTCGAGGACCCTCTTCGTCTGGACGCCTACCGAGAATTTCATGTGAACGATCTCTCTCGGCGGTTCTTCCTTGCGGACAATTCCGGTCAGCCAGGTCCGCATCGGCGCCCGACGGGAAGACAACTTCTGCTCATCGACGAACCATCCCATGGATCCCTCTTCATAGCCCCGAGGGTTCCTTGGCTCCAGACGCAACCCCTCCGTCTCCAATCCAAAACGAAGACGGGCCCGCTCTGTCACCCACTCCCGGGGCGGTGCCGGCAAACAGGGTTGCTTTGGTCGGCCGAAACCAACTCCTCGAGGCTGTCGATGTTCTTGGCCGACAGCCGATCGCACCAACGCAAGAAGAGGGATCTGATCTTGGCCGAGTGCTTCATCGCTTCTCAGGAGGCGAACCACTCTGACCAGCCGGGTCCTGCTCCCGCCCGGAAGCAGTGCGGGGAGTGAGATCCTTCGAGTGGGATTCGGTAGATAGTCGTGTTGCCGATGTTCTTTGCCCCAGACCGGCTGATGCGGATACGGTTGCTTCGTGCGGTGGACGATTGGTGTCTTGGCTATGTTGGCGGTGGCCGCGGCCGTTGTGTTCTCCTGGCCTCATGAAGAGGAGGAGCCCTTCCTGTTCTCCTCGGAAGCACCCAATGTTGGCACAGGATCGCCGCCACTGCTGCCCCTTGAAGAACCGCTGGAGGCGACACTGTTCTTGGCCCACGGTGCCGGGGCTGTCGGCGATCCCTATCGATTCTGCCTGCTGGCTGGCTCGGGCCAAGGTCGACCATCGTGTCTATTCGACGTGTCGCTGGTCGGCGCGGAGGGAGAGCTCGTTTCTGGAGATTGGTACCGAGTGACCGCTAGCTTCAACGGCGCTCCCGACGAGAGTGGGGCGATAGTTGGGGAACTTCTGTCTACCTCATCGCCTGATGGAGTCCGGTTGGTTGGACAGGCGCAGGTGCGCCAGTCCCGGTTCTTCGAACCTTCTGAGGCGTTGTCAAATTGGGCAGTGGCTCACAAGGTCAACGGTTACCTGCGAGCCGAAGGTGCCTATGTTTGGTACCTGAACGAAGAGGCCACCCAGGCAGCCAGGCGAGCGGGTCTAGGCCGGATCATCGCGGTCTGGGCTGATGATGGGTGAAGGTGGTCGTTCCTGAGCACGCCAGCATGTCGTAACTTGTTTCATTGCATGTCGCCTGCCGCGCACAAGTAACCCTGCTGCCGGGGCTCACGCTACACGCCGAGCCTGCCGCCCCCGACGCCATCGCCGACAACCTCCCACGATCTCGGCCCGAAACGCCTTTGCGCGCCATCGATGGGCGATCCCTTTGATGGAGTCGCGGGCAAGTCCAGGTCCGTTCAACCTGCGGCATCACGACGCGGTCATCGGATGTTTGCGGGAGGGCGGCTTCTCGATCAGCCAGGCCGTCGCCGCGTTCTCCACCCTTGACAGCTATGTCTATGGGTTCGCGCTGCAAAAGCAAACGTTGCCGTTCGAGTCTCCCGAGGAGCTTGCCGAGGTTGGCGAGAGCATGCTGGCCGATTTTCCGGTCCATGAGTATCCCCACCTCGCCGAGACCATCGTCGAGCTGACGAGGTCCGGCTTCAGGTTTGCCGATGTATTCGAGGTCGGGCTCGATCTGATCCTCGACGGCCTCGAAAGACTCCTTGACGCGACCTAACCGCTGAAGCGCTTTCGCGCATCAAACGCAGTCCTTGGCTCACGTTTGATGCGCGAGAGCTTGGACCTGGAAGACTGCCGGCTAGCTGAGGATCTCCAGCTCGATGGGAACGGCGCGCCTTACGGCGTCGGATACTGGGCAGTGATCGACCGCCCACTTCGCAAGATCGGTCAGAGTTATTGCGTCGGCGTTGTTGGCTGAGAGTCGAACGCGGATTCGCATTGACAGCGGGCCGGCGGCGATCGAATCATCGAGTCCGAGGATTCCACGGTCGTCGGACTCGCCATCTACCTCGACCTCGCAGGTCAGATCCCCGATCCCGAGCTGCGCGGCACGCATCGCTGCCAGCGAACTCAAACAGGCGGCCAGAGAAGCCCGAAAGTACCAACCAGGGCTGGGGGCAAGCGCTCCTCCGCCGACTCCGGAAGGCATGTCCGTGGACAGCGACTCGCCATTGGTACCTTCGACACGAATGTTGAGACCATCAACGATTTTGGCTGTTGCAACCGAGTCGGTGTATTTGGCTTCCTCTGGATGTTCGCGCAGATAACTACTGGCCGCTTCAATCGCGTCCCGGATGCGGTCTGACAAGTCCGTCACTTTCTCGAGATGGCCCACGAGCCTAGGGGTCCAAGTAGCGGACCTCTCCCCAAACCTAAGGTTTGCGTGGTGGCTATGCCACCACGATTGCCTTCAGAATCAGCTCCAAACTCGAGGATTTGGCGTTGGACGGCCGAGGCGTCAAACCACGCGTTCTCGTAGCAGATCAGTCCATCACGCAGCTCGAAAATGTGAAGGATCCGGACCTCGACCGGTGCCCCACCACCCTGCATACCCGACCATTCCTCCTGTACGTGGCCTGTCAAGAGCGACTCGTCGACAACAAAACGGCCGTCCTCTCCGGTGAATCTCCGGACCGACTCCAAAACGACATCCGGTATGGCGTCGAGGATCGAGGAGTAAACCTTGCCCACTTCCTCTTTTCCGTGGAATGGGGCTTCAGGATGGGTGACGTCGTCCCACACGATGTCATCCGTATAGGTGGCCAGTGTTCCCTCGACGTCATGAGCGTTCTCGGCGGCGAAGTGCCGATCGATGATGTCCGTTTTTACCTCCTTCGGCGAAACTCAGGTTTTGGAACCAGCGTTCAACGTGGGTTGCGGCCCAGAGAATGGCACGATTTAGCCTCGGCGCATATGAAGGCAGATCTGATCGTCCGCGACGGAGTCGTTTTCACCGGCACCGATGATCCGAAACCGGGTGGGGTCGCCGTCCGTAACGGGCGCATCGTCGGGGTCGGTGATGTCAAGGGCTTCGACTCGCCGAGGACCGAGACGATCGACGCCGACGGGGGCCTGATCACGCCGGGCTTCATAGACGCCCATGTCCATCCGCTCAGCGGTGGGCTCAAGCTCGCGCACTGTTCGCTCTACGACGCCACCACTGCACAAGAAGCTCTCGAGCTCGTAGGTGCCTATGCAAAGGCGAGACAGGGCGCCGAGTGGATCTGGGGTGGGGGTTGGTCGATGGAATGGTTCCCACGAGGAACGCCAAGTGCCGAGGCTCTCGACCAGGTCACCGGTGATCGGCCGGCACTGCTCTACAACAAGGATGGCCACGGCGCTTGGGTAAACACCGCCGCCCTGCGGCGAGCCCACATCAGCGCCACCACCGGGGACCCCAACGACGGGAGGATTGAGCGGCTCGACGACGGACGCCCACAAGGCACCCTGCACGAGGGGGCGATGGACCTCGTTTCGGAACTCCTGCCGAAGTTCACTAGAACCGACTGGGAGGCCGCGCTCTTGGCCGGCCAGAAGTATCTCTTCTCGTGCGGCATCACCGGTTGGCAGGATGCCGATGTCCAACCTGCGCAAGAGGAGGCCTACATCGCCCTCGCCGGGCGCGGTGAGCTCAAAGCCTCTGTCGTTGGCGCCTTGTGGTGGGAACGGGACCAGGCACTAGAGCAGATCGACGCGCTCCTCGGCCGCCGGGCGCGATTCGCCCCCGGCTACCGGCCGACTTCGGTGAAGCTCATGCTCGACGGGATCGTCGAGAACTACACCGCCGCGTTGCTCGAGCCCTACCGAGACTACGAAGGAAACGAAACCGAGAACACCGGCATTGACTTCATCGACGGCACCCTCCTGAAAGAGATCGTGAGAATTCTCGACCGGCTCGGCTTCCAATGCCACTTTCACACCCTCGGCAGCCGAGCCGTCCGCCATGCTCTCGACGCTCTCGATGCGCTGCCCGCCCCGAGAAGGCGCAGTCATCATCTCGCCCACCTCCAAGTTGTCGATCGGGCCGATGTCCATCGCTTCGCCGAGGTCGGTGCAATTGCCAACTGTCAGGCGTTGTGGGCGTGCCGGGAGCCCCAAATGACCGACCTGACGCTTCCTTTCCTGGGCCCAACCTCGGCCGATAACCAATACCCCTTCGCCGGCCTCGCAAGAGCCGGCGCCACCCTGGCGATGGGCTCGGACTGGCCGGTTTCGACCGCCAACGTCTATGAGCAGATCGACGTCGCCGTCACCCGGACCCATCGTGAGTATCGCGAGCGGCCACCGCTCGATCTCGTCCAAAGCCTTACCCTCACTCAGGCCCTCAACGGCTTTACCAACGGGTCGGCTCAGGTCAACCGGGTCGAACATGAAGTGGGCCGGATCAAGGTGGGGATGGAGGCCGACCTGGCCATCGCCGACCGCAACCCCTTCGTCGGCGGGTCGATCGCCGACACCAAGATCACCCACACCATCATCGGCGGAACGGTGGTGTTTTCGACTTCCTAGCATTCCGCTCGATGACCACCACTGCTACCGGCATCCGGCTCGTCACCTCCATCCCCGGTCCCAAGAGCCAGGCGATCGTCGCCCGACGCGAGGCCGCGATCCCGCAGGGCAATGCCCGGCTGACGCCGATCAGCATCGCTTCCGCCCACGGCAGCTTGGTGACCGATGTCGACGGCAACCAGCTCATCGATCTGGCCGGCGGCATTGGCGTTCTCGCCGTCGGGCATACGCCCAGCGCGGTCGTCGAAGCCTTGCAAAACCAGGCACAGGAGCTCATCCATATGTGTGCGATCGTTTCGACCTACGAGTCGTTCGTCGCGGTAGCGGAGAAGCTCAACGTCCTGGCCCCAGGCGACTTCCAAAAGAAGACGGTGCTGATGAACACCGGAGCCGAGGCAGTGGAAACCGCTGTCCACATCTGCCGCAACTATCAGAGGCGACAAGGGATCGTGGTCTTCGAAGGCGCCTATCACGGCCGCACCAACTTGACGATGTCGATGACCTCGAAGTTCAACCTGTTCAAGAAAGGGTTCGGCCCCTTCGCTCCCGAGGTCTATCGCTTTCCCTATCCCAACGTCTATCGCCGACCGGAAGGGATGAGCGAGGACGGTTTTGTCGATTGGCACCTGTCATTGCTCGACCAAGCCTTCATGGCCCAAGTCGACCCTTCGCACGTCGCCGCGATCGTGATCGAGCCTGTCCAGGGCGAAGGCGGATTCGTCGTGGCTCCCTTCGCCTGGTTGCGCCGGCTCCGAGAGCTCGCCGATGAGCACGGGATACTCCTCGTCTCCGACGAGATCCAAGCGGGGATGGGCCGCACCGGGAAGCTCTGGGCAATCGACCATTCCGGGGTCGTCCCCGATCTGCTGACCACCGCTAAGTCGCTCGCGGCAGGGATGCCGCTCTCCGCCGTGGTCGGTCGGGCCGAAGTCATGGATGCCCCCCATCCCGGTGGGCTCGGAGGCACTTACTCGGGCAACCCGCTCTCCTGCGTCGCTGCTCTCGCCGCCCTCGACCAGATCAGCGCCCCCGAGTTCTTGCGCCGGTCGGCCGAGGTGGGCGAACGGCTCCGGTCGCGGCTCGAGACGATCAAGGACCAGCATCCGAATCTGATTGGCGACGTGCGCGGGCTCGGGTCGATGCTGGTGATGGAATTCGTGAAGGATCAAAAGGCGAAGACCCCGTGGATGGAAGCGACTGCTGCAGTCACGGCCGAGACCGTAAAGCGGGGGGTCATCACCATTCGGGCCGGTCTCTACTCCAACTGCGTTCGGTTTCTGCCGGCCCTCGACATCACCGATGGGCTGCTCGACGAAGCCCTCGACGTCGTCGACGAATCGGTGGCGCAGGTGGCCTCAGATCTAGGAGTGACAGCGTGAAGTACGGGCAATTCATCGCCGGCGAATGGCTGCCGGCACAGGCGGGCGGCGTGTGGGATCTGGTCAACCCAGCCACGGAGGATGTCGTCGAGCAGGTGCCGTTCGGCGACGTCGTCGACGCGCGCATCGCCCTCAACGCGGCCCACGAGGCGTTCGAGTCTTGGAGCCACACCAACCCTTACAAACGCGCCCGCTTTCTCGAGACCGCGGCCGCGATGCTGCGCGCGAAAGCAGAGGAGTTTGCCGACGTCACCACCGAAGAGTCCGGCAAACCGCATGAGCAGGCGAAGGCCGAGTGGCTGTCCTGCCCGAACTACTTCCAGTGGGCAGCCGAGGAAGCCAAGCGGATCTATGGACGTTCGATCCCCGCCCGCAGCGAAGGGAGGCGGATCGACGTCTTTTATCGCCCGGTGGGCGTTGTCGGGTTGATCACCGCCTGGAACTTCCCGGTCTACAACCAGGCCCGAGCGATCAGTTCGGCCCTCGCCGCCGGCTGCACCGTTGTCTCCCGACCAAGTGAGTACACGCCCCGCTCGGCGATGCTGATCGCCTCGTGTTTCGCCGAAGCCGGCCTCCCGGCCGGGGTCCTCAATCTCGTCAACGGCGAACCGGAAGGGATAGGACAGGAGTTCCTCAACGATCCCCGCTGTCGCAAGATCAGCTTCACGGGCTCGACCCGAGTAGGGAAGATCCTGATGGACGGCGCCTCGCGGACCGTAACCCGCCTCGCCTTGGAGATGGGCGGCAACGCTCCCGTGATCCTCTTCCCCGACGCCGGCGATGCGACCGCGGTCGCACAAGCAGGGGTGACGACGAAGGTGCGGAACGCCGGTCAGGTCTGTGTGGCGCCCCAGCGCTTCTATGTGCACGAAGAAATGATCGACGAATTTACCTCGGCGGCAGTGACCGCGGCCGAGCAACAAGTGGTCGGGGACGGACGCGATCGGTCCACCACCATTGGTCCGCTGATCAACTCGATCCAGCGCGAACGAGTCGAGCGAATCGTAAACGAGTCAGTCGACGCCGGAGCCAAAGTGTTGACCGGTGGCGAGCGCCTTGATCGCAAGGGCTACTTCTTCCAGCCGACCGTCGTGGCCGACGTTGCGCCGGGCACACCGCTGCATGATGAAGAGGTGTTCGGTCCGGTCATGCCGATGATCCCGTTCAACTCTCTGGCTGAAGTCATCGAGATGGCGAACCAGACCGAGTACGGCTTGGCTGCGTTCGTTCACACCAACGACCTCAATACTGCCATTCGGCTCTCCGAGGAGCTCGATTACGGAATGGTGGCGATCAACGATTGGGCAGTGGCAACTCCCGAGGCACCCTTTGGCGGGGTTAAGCAATCTGGCCTTGGTCGCGAGTCGGGGATGGAAGGCCTCTACGAATACCTCGAACCACGCACTAGGTACATCGGCGGGATCCAATGAAGGGTCGCCCGATTCGCGTTCTCGAGGCCACCGGGCGTGGCGAGCATCGCGGAGCGGTGCACGGCGCTGCGTTCTACTCCGAGATCCGCCGCTACTCGGCCGAGCGCCTCCGTCTGGCCAGCAATGGGAGCTGGGCGGGAAGACCGGCGACGTCGGAGGATGCCTTGGACCTGGCATCGCAAATGCTCGACGCCCATCGCGCCTATGACGCCGACCTTTACGAGGAGATGACGGCGCTGGCGGCGGCAACCAACCTGACAATCGAAGAGGTGCTGATCGTCTCGGGCTTTACCGACTTCGTCGATTTCGTGCGGGCAAAGGGCAGCAATACCGTCCCGGAGGAAGACGACTGCACGGCGGTGATCGTCCCCGACGACCTCGCCGGCGGAGCGGGCTTTTTGGCCCAGACCTGGGACATGCACGACACCGCGACCGAACATGTCGTGCTGCTCCGAGTTGAGCCCGAGACGGATCCGGCGGCGCTCGTGTTCTCGACAGTTGGCTGTCTCGGCCAAATCGGGCTGAACGAAGCCGGTATCGCTCTCGGCATCAACAACCTCACAGCTTCCAACGGCAAGGCCGGAGTCACCTGGCCGTTCGTCGTTCGCAAGGCCCTCAAGCAGACAACGATCGGCGCTGCCCTCGGGTGCATCCTCGAAGCCGACTTGGCCGGCGCCCATAATTACCTTTTGTTCGATTCGGAAGGCAACGGCTTCAACGTCGAGGCAATGGTCGGTTATCGAGCCGTTTCCAAGCTTGAGGGAAGGCCCCTCATTCACACGAATCATGCCCTCGATGACAAGTCGCGATCGGTCGAGGCAGAGCGCCCCCCCGACTTGTTGGCTTCTTCGGAGGCGCGCCTCACCAGGGCCGAGAAGGTGCTTGCCGATCGCTCAGGCGGCGTCGACGCGGAACACCTCATGGCCCTGACCAGGGACTCGGAAGCGATCTGCCGGCGTTCCGAACCACCCCATCACACCGAATCCGCGGGGGCGGTGATCATGCGTCCTCAGTCGAAGCAATTGTGGGCCAGTTGGGGTTTGCCGTCCGAGAACGATTTCGAGGAGTTCCGGCTATGACCGAGCTTCGACTCGTCAGCCTCCGAAAAGAGCTTGCTGCCCAATGCGCAGCCCTAGAGCTGGCAGCCTTTCCCCATGCCGATGCTTCCGAATTGCTGAGCGAGGACGACATCATCGCTTATAGCGAGACGTTTCCGGAGGGATTCGTTGTGGTGCTCGACGGCGAACGGGTGGTGGGCCAAGGGGCGGGAATCTTCCTCGATTTCGACTTCGACCATCCTCAACACACGATTGCTGGCATTACCGGGGAGCACCAGTGCGGGAACCATGATCCCGACGGCGAGTGGTACTACGGAACCGATATGGCCACGCACCCCGAGTATCGCCGGAGGGGAATCGGCCGCATGCTTTACGAAGCCCGCAAAGAGCTGGTCAAGCGACACAACAAACGCGGCATCATCGCCGGCGGCCACATGCCCGGATATGCCGCCCATCGTCAGGAGCTGACTACGGAGGAATACCTCGAAAAGGTACGAGATCGTGAGCTCTACGACCCGACACTCACCTTTCAAATGGAGAACGGGTTTCGTATCGTGACGTTGCTCAAGGGCTATCTCCACGACGAGATGACTGGTGGCGATTCGGCCCTCATTGTCTGGGACAACCCCGAGTTCGGCTCCGACGCTGCTGCTAGCTAGGCGCTTATCATCGAACGCAAGCCCATCCCAAACGGGCCCCCGCTTGACGAGGAGAACTGAAATGGCACGCTCGACGACTTCGTCGTATCCAACTTCACGTCCGGCCGAATCCAAACCTATCCGCTTTACGTCTGGAGCGCGGCCCGACGCGGGATCCCTCCCCAAGTCAACGTCTGGGGAACCATCATCTTTGTTCTCAC
>JACCTH010000056.1 GCA_013812505.1 Acidimicrobiia bacterium
GCTCGGCTACGCCGGCGTCTACGGGTCGTTCCTGCTCCACGCCAAACGCTCCGCCGAACGCTACGGGGTGGACTCAAAGGAGATCCTCCTCGAACTGGGACGTCGCAAAGTGGTCGGCGGCCAGGAGGACATGATCATCGACGTCGCCGTCGAGCTCCAGCGCCAAAAATCCATTCCTGCGTAAAAAACCCCGTGATTGGGAGCGCCGTTCTACGCAAGAATGGTTTGGTTCCGGATTGGACTAGTTCCTGACGTGCCAGTTCTGGCCGGACAACTGCACGGCCAACGGCTTACGCCAGTCGGCACCGTCACGACTATCCGCCCCGCCCACAACGGCAGCCACAGCCACCAATCCGATGACCAAGATGATGATTAAGAATTCCATAAACCAAATTTTCGACGATTTGACCTTTCACGTCCATCTAATAATCCTTAAGTGATCGTATAGGTATACTTAATAGTCATGCTTGACCTCAAACGACTCCGGTTCCTGCGGGAAGTAGCCGAGCGAGGGACTATTTCGGCTGCAGCCGACGCCCTTGCCTACACCCCGTCCGCGATCTCGCAACAGATCACGATTCTCGAAGAGGAGATGAAAACACCCCTTCTCGAAAGACAGGGTCGCAACGTAGTTTTGACTCCCGCGGGGAAAGTGCTGGTTGCTCATTCCCAAGACGTCTTTGATGCCGTCGAGCGTGCGACCACTGCGGTCTCCGAGGCAGCCGGTGAGGTCGCCGGGCGAGTGGTGGTTGGCACCTTGCAGAGCGTGATGGCGACGCTCCTTCCTGAGACCATCCGCACAATGTCGATCGATCACCCCCGGGTCGACCTGCATATGGTCGAGCTGGGCCACAACGACGCCACTCGAGAGCTTCGCCTGGGCGCTCTCGACGTCGCGGTCGATCAAAGCTACAGCCACGTGACTAACCGAGCTCACGGCGGTCTTACCAAGCACAAAGTGCTGGAGGAGCCGCTCTATCTCGTCGTTCCCAAAGGCTCCCCGATCAAGAAGCTGACCGACGCGGCGGATTGGCCTTGGGTGGCACCGCCGCTCGAGACCTGTGACTGTGGACGGGCGCTACGAAACATCTGCCGGGGCGCGGGCTTCGATCCCGACGTTCGCTTCGAGACTGACGACTTCGGGGTCACCTTGGAGTTGATCTCTTCGATCAACGCCGTCTCGATTCTGCCGGCATTGACGCTGACCCGGCTCTCACCGAGTTTGCGGCTCATTCCGATCTCTGGCGTCAAACGGAGGATCGTCGCCTTGACTCGACCAGCTGGGCAACACCGGCCGGCGGTAGCGGCCTTCATCACCCATCTTCTGCGGGCTGCCAAGGAGCTCATTCCGGCAGACACGGCTGCCTAGGTGTGCCTCCGATGAGCACCACGATTCGAATAAATGAACAACTCGCGATCGCCTGGCGCTGCTTTCCGATTCGACGGGGCTGACAATGACGCGCTTAGTCGACGAGGCAGTAGAAGCCTTGGAGCGCAAGCTGTTCTTCGAGACCTTCAACGAGCGCTACCGGGACCTGCGTGCCGATACAGTGGCGTGGGCTGAAATTGTGCAAGAACGCCTTCGCGAAGAAGGTGCCGTTGCTGAGTCCTCGGCGTGACTACATCGTTCTCGATATCTGAGGAGGACAGCTTCGTAGCTCTGCTGGTTGACGCAGTGCGGAGTCGCACTGCCCTCGATCCTTCGAGCATCAAGAATCGTCCCGAGCTGACACCCGAAGCGGCATACGACATTCAGGACCAGGTGATCGCCGCGCTCGGAGGCAAGATTGAGGCGGCCAAGCTCGGGCTGACATCGCGAGCCAAGCAAGAGCAGATGAATGTAAACGAGCCCTCTTATGGCTGGCTGATGGCCGGGTCGCGCATCGAGCCCTCGAACCCCCTAAAGGCCAGTGACCTCATCCAGCCCCGAGCCGAGCCGGAGATCGCATTTGTCATAGGCAAGAAGCTGGCCGGCGATGCCGTCACCGCGGCTGAAGTTGTTGCTGCCACGGAGGGGGTGATGCCAGCAATCGACATCCTCGACTCCCGTTACGCCGGTTACCTCGTTCACCCTTCCAGAGGTGATCGCCGACAACGCTTCGGCGGCGCGATACGCGTTGGGCAACCCAGTCTCGCCGGACGAGATCAACCTGAGAACGGTTGGTTGTGTCTTCACCAAGAACGGCCGGTTGGTCGCCACCGCCGCCGGCGCCGCCGTTCTTGACGATCCTGCCGAGGCGATTGCCTGGTTTGTCCGCAAGCTTTCGGCGCGAGGGAGGCACCTCGAAGCCGGCCACGCGCTGCGTGGGATTCCAACCGAGCAAATCCGGCTCCACACTTGCTATGGGCTCAACGCCGGGCCGCGTATCCACGACCTCGACCTGGCGTTTATCGCCCCCGTTCATGCTCGGCATCAACGCGGGCGCGTATTCATTTGAGGTGGCCAACCCGCGTCATTATCACGAGTGGAAGATCTGGCAGGACCTGAAACTTCCCGACGACAAGGTGCTCATTCCCGGCTT
>JACCTH010000081.1 GCA_013812505.1 Acidimicrobiia bacterium
CGACCGAGGACGTGGTGATCTTTGAGCACCCCGATGTGAGGCGGATGTTGTTGACGATGCGCGCCTACAAGGAGGCCGTCCGCGGCCTGATCTACATGAACGCCCGACAGGTCGACCTGGAGCGCCATTCTGAGACATCGGAGGAGAGGGAGCGAGCGGCCGAAATCGTCGCCTTGCTCACGCCGATCACTAAGGCATGGTCGACCGATGTCGGTGTCGAGATGGCTTCGCTGGGGATCCAGGTCCACGGGGGAATGGGCTTTATCGAAGAAACCGGCGCCGCCCAGTTCTACCGCGACATCCGCATCGCCCCGATTTATGAGGGGACGAACGGGATCCAATCGATCGATCTGGCCACCCGCAAGCTCGGCATGCGCCAAGGTGGAGTAGCACGCGATTTGTTCGATCGGATCGAGGCCGATGCCGTCGCTGCCGGAGAGGAGCTCGCCGAGATCGGCGCCCCGCTGCTGGCGACCCTCTCCGGACTCCGCGAGGCCACCGAACATCTGCTCGCCGCCGCCGATCCCAACGAATCCCTCGCCGGCGCCACTCCCTACCTCGAGATGTTCGGTTTGGTCATCGGTGGCTGGGTCCACCTCCAATCGGCCGTCGCCGCCCAGACCACGTTGAAGAACGGCGACGACGCCTTTCTAAGCGGCCGGGTTGGTCTAGCTCGGTTCTACAACACTCAAATTCTCCCGCAGGCTTTGGGGCTCCTGTCCGCGGTCACCGCACCAAGCACACAA
Source organism: Acidimicrobiia bacterium (assembly GCA_013812505.1). Lineage (GTDB taxonomy): Bacteria > Actinomycetota > Acidimicrobiia > Spongiisociales > ZC4RG35 > JACCTH01. Next base: position 747 of record JACCTH010000081.1, read on the forward strand.
CTCGACGGCGCCTTTCTTTAGGGATGGACCTGGCCGGGAAGGTGGCGGTGGTCACCGGCGGCGCCAGCGGCATCGGGGCAGCGCTGGCAAAGGCGTTTGCCGCTCAAGGAGCGCAGGTAGCGGTCGCCGACCTCAACCGACCAGGTGCCGAAGCAGTGGCCGCGGCCGTTGGAGGAATCGCATTTGAAACCGACGTCTCGCAGGAAACGAGCAACGCCGCGCTGATCGACACAGTCGAAGGAGTTCTCGGACCTGTCGATCTTTTCTGCGCCAACGCCGGTATCGCCTTCGCCGGATCGGAGCAGAGTCCGGACGAGGATTGGGATCGGATGTGGCGAGTCAACTTTCTCTCGCATGTCTATGCCGCGCGTTATCTCATCCCGCGATGGACCGAGCGCGGCGGCGGCTACTTCCTCGCCACTGCCTCCGCGGCCGGACTGCTGACAAATCTCGGCGCTGCCCAGTACGCGGTCACCAAACACGCGGTGGTCGCGTTTGCCGAGTGGCTGTCGATTACTTATGCGGACGACGGGATCAGGGTTTCCTGTCTTTGTCCGCAAGGCGTTTTGACCCCGATCCTGGAGAACGCCGGCGAAGTGATCGAATTCCTGCGCACCACCGCGATCACCCCCGAGCAGGTGGCCGCGGACGTCGTCTCCGCGATCGCCGAAGAGCAGTTTCTAATCCTGCCTCATCCTGAAGTCGCCCGCTACGAACAGCGCCGGGCTTCCGATCGAGAAGGCTGGCTGGAAGGTATGCGACAACTCGGACGTAACCTGAAGGGGTGAACAAGCGACGGGTTGCCGTCACCGGGCTCGGCATTGTCTGCGGACCGGGGATCGGGACCGATGATTTCTGGGCGGGGCTCAAGATGCCCCCCATCGCTGGCGAGCACCACGAGATCGAGAACTGGGACGCCGAGAAATGGATGCCCAAAAAGGAAGCGCGGCGCGTCGACCGGTTCGCGCAGATGGCCTTGGTGGCAGCCGAGGAGGCGCTTGCCCAAGCCGGTGAGCTCACCGCCACCCAGGATCGGGTTGCGGTCCCGGTCGCCAGTGGCATCGGTGGGCTGGAAGCACTCGAAGAGCTGGTCGAGGTCGCCTACTCGCAGGAGCGGCGGCCGTCGCCGCTTTTGGTCCCGATGATGATGTGCAATGCCGCCGCGGCCGCAATCTCGATCAAGCATGGCTTCGGAGGACCCATCACTACTCAGGTCGTGGCCTGCGCCGCCGGGGGCCAGGCGATTATCGACGGGATGCGGGCGATTCAATGGGGGTACGCCGATGTCGCTATCGCCGGCGGAGCCGAGGCCGCGATCCGAACGCCGTCGATTGCTGGATTTGTCTCGGCGCGGGCAATGTCGCCGACCTTGACCGCTCGTCCATTTTCAGCCGATCGAGATGGCATGGTGCTGGGGGAGGGCGCGGCAATCCTGGTCTTGGAGGAATGGGAAATGGCCCTGGCGCGCGGCGCCACCATCCTCGCCGAGATGACCGGTGGAGCGGCGACCGGCGATGCCCACCATCTCACCGCTCCCCATCCCGCTGGCGTCGGAGCGGAACGAGCGGTGCGTCTGGCTATTGCGGACGCCGGCCTCGAGCCCGGTGACATTGGCTATGTCAACGCCCACGGCACCGGGACTGAGCTCAACGACCGCACCGAGGGCGCGGTCATCGGCCGGGTGTTCATCGAGCAGCCTCCGGTTTCCTCGATCAAAGGCGCGACCGGCCATGCCCTCGGGGCAAGCGGTGCGATCGAGGCCGTGACTGCGGTGCTGGCGATTCGAAAGCGAGAGCTCCCGCCCAACCTCGGCTTGACCACCCAGGACCCCGAGATCCCTCTCACCGACATCGTCCTCGAGCCGAGACCCTTCACCCCCGCTCCGGTGGTGTCGAACTCATTTGGGTTTGGCGGGCACAACACCGTGCTCGTCGTATCGCCCCCGCCCTCCTAGTCTGATCTCGAACACACGGGAGCCCTTTGGGCTGAGAGGGAGATCGCGGATCTCCGACCGTAGGAACCTGATCCGGGTAATGCCGGCGTAGGAAAGGATTGCGATGAGGCGTTTCGCCGTTTTGGTGGTCATTCTTTTTTCGGGCTTGGCATGCGCCGATCAGCCCGCCGAGCCCGTCACTCTCACCCTGATGGGCCATGACTCGTTCGCCGACGCAGTGGACGAAACAACTTTCGCCGCCTTCACCTCAGCCACCGGCATAAGTGTCGAGGTTTTGGCAGCAGGCGACGCCGGCGCCATGGTCAACCAGGCAATCCTCACCAAGGACAACCCCCTCGCCGACGTCCTCTTCGGTATCGACGACACGTTCCTGCAAAGAGGGCTCGACGAGGACATTTTCGAATCCTTTGTGAGCGAACGTCTGGCCGACATCCGACCCGAGCTGCTTCCCGCCACCGACTTCGTGACCCCGGTCGATTTCGGCGATGTCTGTCTCAACTACGACAAGGAAGCCCTCACAACTCCGCCCGCGACTTTGGATGAGCTGCCGGAGTTTGCCGATCAGCTGGTGGTCGAAGACCCGTCTTTGTCGTCGCCGGGGCTCGCCTTCCTGCTGGTGACCATCGAGCGCTACGGCGAGGAAGGATGGCAAGACTATTGGAGAGAACTGCGCGACAACGGGGTGCTGGTCGCCGCAGGCTGGACCGAGGCGTACTACGGCGAGTTCTCAGGCGGAGCGGGTGAAGGCACCCGACCACTGGTGGTTTCTTATGCCTCGTCACCGCCCGTCGAAGTCTTGTTCTCGGACCCACCGGTCACCGAGGCACCGACCGGAGTCATCACCGACGGCTGTTATCGCCAGACCGAGTTCGCCGGCATCCTCGCCGGAACCGACCATCCAGAAGAAGCGGGCACGCTGATCGATTTCATGCTCTCGCCCGAGTTCCAGGCCACCATCCCCTTGACTTGGTTCGTGTATCCCGCCAACTCCACCGTTGAACTGCCTGAGGTCTTTGTCGAGCATTCGACGGTTCCGGACAACGCCATCACGGTGGACCCTGAGATCATCGAAGAGAACCGAGAGCGATGGCTGACCGAGTGGGCCGATCTCTTCGCCTGACCAACTGGTGGGTCTGGGTCCTGCCGGCTGCGTTCCTCGGCTACCTCTTCCTCTATCCGGTTTTCCGGATGCTCGGATACTCGTTGGAAGCGGGAGCCTTCGGGGAGCTGACGCGGCCGCGGGTTCTGAGCTCGACCTGGTTCACGATCTGGCAGGCGCTGGTGTCCACAGTTCTAACTCTCGTGGCCGCGGTTCCGTTGACCTGGGTTCTTTCCCGCTTCAACTTTGTCGGTAAGTCCCTGGTTCGGGCGCTGGTGACGATCCCCTTTGTTCTTCCCACGGTGGTCGTTGGAGCAGCATTTCTCGGCCTGATGCCGCGGGGAGTAGGTGCGATCCTCGCTGCCCATGTTTTCTTCAACATCGCGGTGGTGGTGCGAACGGTTGGCGGGGTTTGGAGCCGGATCGATCGCAAACTGGAGGATGCCGCTCGGGTGCTGGGCGCGTCGCCTTTGCGGGCTGCCTGGTCAGTGACCTTCCCTTTGCTGTGCCCGGCGTTGTTTTCGGCGGCGGCGATCGTCTTCCTGTTTTGTTTCGCCTCGTTCGGGACTGTGCTCATTCTCGGTGGTGGTCGCCTCCGCACCATCGAAGTGGAGATCTACCAACAAGCCGTCAACTTTGGTGATTTGCCGGTGGCGGCGGCGTTGGCCGTGCTGCAACTCGTGTTTGTCGTAATCGCCCTCTGGGTGTCGTCGCGCTGGCAACGACACACCAACATCGACTTCACTGCGGAGACTGCCTTGCCCAAACCGCAAGGACGACAAGGGGCAGTGGTTGCACTGATCGTCTCGTTGAGCCTGGGCCTGCTTTCGTTGCCGATCTGGGCGCTGATCCGTGCTTCCTTCGGAGGATGGTCCTTCTCCGCCCCCGGCCAAAGCCTCGATCCGCTTCGGGCTGTTGGCAACTCACTGCTCTATTCGTGCATCGCGACGGTCATTGCAACCGTTATCGGGGTGCTTGCTGCGCGCGCCATCGCCGCGAGTCGGAGTCGAACAAGCTCCCTCTTCGACACTGGCCTCATGCTCCCCCTCGGCACCTCGGCGGTCACGGTCGGGTTTGGCTTCTTGCTCGCCCTGGATTGGCCGGTCGATTTGCGCGGCACTTCGGCCCTGGTCCCCTTGGCGCATGCGCTGCTCGCAACGCCGTTCGTGGTGCGGGCGGCGCTGCCCTTGCTACGTTCGATTCGCCCCCAATTGCGGGAAGCCGCGGCCGTGCTCGGAGCGTCGCCCGCGCGGGTGTGGCGTGAGATCGATTTTCCCATCGTTGCGCGGGCGGTGATGGTGGGCGCGGGTCTAGCGGCGGTGGTTTCGCTCGGCGAGTTCGGGGCGACGTCGTTCGTGGTTCGCCCGTCGAGCGTCACAGTGCCGACCCTCATCTTCCGCTTGCTCGGGCGACCGGGAACCGCGTCATACGCGCAGGCCATGGCCCTGGCGGTGGTGCTGGCAGCGATGACTGCGGTCATCGTGCTCGTAATCGATCGCCTGCGAGGCGAGCAGGCCGGGACGTTCTGATGCTGCAAGTGGAAGAGGTCGCTGTGCGCTTCGGGGACAAGCTCGCCCTCGACCAAGCCTCACTCGAAGTGGGTTCTGGGGAGACGATCGCGCTCCTCGGCCCCAGTGGCTCAGGCAAGTCGACCTTGTTGCGAGCGATCGCCGGCTTGGAAAGGCTCGAGGGCGGTCGCATCATGTTCGAGGGCGCGGACCTGAGCAGGATTCCGACTCATTTGCGACGTTTCGGCTTGATGTTTCAGGGCTACGCGTTGTTTCCTCACCTCACGGTCGCGCAGAACATCGCCTTCGGGCTCCGGATGCACGGGCTGGATGAGAGCCGAGCCACCGAGGCACTGGCCATGGTCGGTCTTTCCGATTTGGCTTCTCGCTCGGTCGACCGACTCTCCGGAGGTGAACAACAAAGGGTCGCACTGGCGCGCACCCTGGTGACCGAACCGCGCCTGGTCATGTTGGACGAGCCGGTAGGCGCCCTTGACCGTCAGCTTCGTCGACGGCTTATCGCGGAGATGCGAGAACTGCTTGACGGGCGGTGTGTCATCTACGTGACTCACGATCACGATGAGGCTCGCTCGATCGCCGATCGCGTAGCGCTGCTGCATGAAGGTCGAGTTGTGCAGACAGGCACCTATGACGAGCTCTTGGCCGAGCCTGCGAGTCCGTGGGTGAGCGGGTTCCTGGCCGGCTAGCTAGATCGATCCCATCAACTCGGCGAAATCCGGAGGTGGCCGCGTTGGCCGCCCGTCGAGATTGGTGAAGGCGGCGCGCAGGTCGAGAGTGGCGATGCGATCGTCACCACGACGAATCTCCTGTGACCAGATGGAGCTGGCGCGCCCGATCTCGGCAACCGTGGTCGAGATGATCAGGTCCTCGTGCAGGGTCGCCGGTTCGAAGAAGCGAGCGGTGAGCTCGACCAGAACGATCTGAAAGCCGCGACGTTGCATGACATCGAGCCCCAGCCCCACCTCGGCGAGAGCCTCGACCCGGGCCGCTTCGAAGTACTGGAGATAGGAAGTGTGGTTGACGTGGTTGTATGGATCGAGCTCGTAGAAGCGCGGGCGGAGCGCGAACTGATGGGACATTGGCGGGTGCTTACTCGTGCTTCGCGATGCAAAACTCGTTGCCGTCGGGATCGGCCATCACCCGCCAGGCGAAGCCGGGAATCTCTTGATCGTCGAGGTGTGATCCACCTAGGTCGATTATCTGCTTCGTGGCTTTCTCCAGATCGCTGACACTCGTGTCGAGGTGGAGGCGGCGCCGCCCTTCGGTCGGGTTCGACACCTGCTGGAAGTTGATCGCCACCCCACCTTTGCGTTGGGGATGCAAGAAGATGAACCCGGGATACTCGTTTCGGATCTCGACACCGAGGACCTGCGACCAAAACTTGGCGAGCTTTGATGCGTCGGTGGTGTTGATCATCACCCCGTGGACTCGAACGGTGGGCTGGTCATCCATGTTTGCCTTCCTGCCTGCGCCTACGCTGATTCAATGCGTGCTTGGTTGCTCGACGACACTACGGGAATTGATGCGCTTCGGCTTGGCGAGGTGTCAGATCCGGAGCCGGGAGCGGGCGAGGTGCGAGTGCGGATGCGAATCGCGGGGTTGAACCATCTCGATGTCTGGGTCACCCAGGGCTTGCCGAAACCCAAATCGCTCCCCCACATTCTGGGCGGGGACGGCGCTGGAGTCGTCGACATGATCGGTGAGGGAGTGACCGAATGGGCATCGGGCGACGAGGTGATCATCAACCCCTCGCTCTCCTGCGGAGAGTGTGAGTACTGCACCAGTGACAACATGGTGTTTTGCGCGCAGTACACGATCCTCGGGGAACGGGAGCCAGGGACTTTGGCCGAGATGATCGTGCTGCCGGCTTCGAACCTGTTTCGAAAGCCCGCGGAGTTGTCATGGGAGGTCGCCGGCACCTTCGGCCTGGCGAGTTCAACTGCCTATCGAATGCTCGACCGGGCGGGCTTGCAATCGACCGAGACCGTGCTGGTAGTCGGTGTTGGTGGCGGAGTTTCCTCGGCGGCGGCGCTGATCGCCCGGGCGATGGGAGCGAGAGTCCTGGTGACCTCGCGTGATCGGGCGAAGATCGAATGGGCCATCGCCCATGGGGCTGAGGCCGGCTTCGACTCGTCGAGCGAGTTCTCGAAAGAGGTGAAGGCACTTACGGGCCGGGGCGCAAATGTTGTCGTCGAGAACGTCGGCCAAGCCACCTGGGACCAGTCGTTTCGATCGCTCGCCCCCGGCGGGCGGCTGGTTGTGTGTGGAGCTACTGCAGGCAGCAAGGTGGAGCTTTCGCTGCCGGTGCTGTGGTTCAAACAACTGGGGATCATCGGCTCGACGATGGCCAACCGTTCCCAGTTCGCCGCCACGTTGGATCTGGTCGAGGCCGGCAGCCTGCCGATCCACATAGACCAGGTCTTTAGCTTTGAAGGAGCTGTCGACGCCTTTCGACGGCTCGAGTCCGGGGACCAACTCGGCAAGGTCGCGGTGAGAGTTAGCTGACGACTGACGCCGGATCGACGTTTGCCCCCGAGAGCAGGACCACGACCGTCTCGTCGCTCCGCGGTTGGTAGACGCCCGAGAGGAGAGATGCCATTCCTACCGCGGCGCCGGGTTCGACGATGAGCCGCGTGGTCGACCAGTGAGCGCTCTGCGCCTCGCGCACGGAGTCGTCGTTGACGAGAAGCGAGTCGTCGACGTATCGCTGGGTGATTTCCCAGGCGATGTCGCCCAGCCGCTTCGACCCGAGCGAACTGACCGCTACCCCGCCGACATCGACGTCGACAATTTCACCGGCGGCGCGGGTCGCGTACAAAGTTGGCGTTTGCTCGGTCTCGATCGCGATGATCTTGGCGTCGTCTTGGATCGCGGCGGCGATTCCCGCGATCAAGCCGCCTCCGCCGACGGGGACCAAAACCGTGTCGACGTCCGGTACCTGGGCGAGAATCTCCAGCCCGCAGGTGCCGGCGCCGTCGACAACCTCCACTTGGTCATAGGCGTGGGCCAGCAAACCGCCATTGTTGGCGACGTGTTTGCGACTCGCCTCGAGGGCATCGGCATAGAAACCCTCGATCACCGTCACCTCAGCCTTGGTAGCTCGCACTCGATCGATCTTGGCGGCGGGAGACGTGGCCGGCACAAACAGGTGAGCTTTCTTCCCGAGAATTGCTGCTGCATGGCCAATCGCGAACGCGAAGTTGCCACCGGAGGCGGCGACGATTGGCTCGACAGAGTCCTGGCTCTCGAGCATCAAGTTGATCGCCCCTCTGAACTTGAACGTCCCCGTGCGTTGCAGCATTTCGAGCTTGAGGATCAGCCGGCAGGTGAGGCCAAAGTCGGAACTGTCGACTGCGATCACCGGCGTGTGACGGATATATGGAGCGATGCGAGCGGCGGTCTCCTCGATCGATTCCCGCGTGATGGCCATCGCCCGTAGCTTGGCTGGTGCGTTCCAAGCTGGCGTCTGAGGACCCGGCTCTATACTTCCGCCCGCCGGGAGAGCCGGTCCCCATCCGGGGGTGTGGTGAAGCTTGGCCGTTCACGCCGGCCTGTCAAGCCGGAGGTCGCGGGTTCGAATCCCGTCATCCCCGCCAACCAGATTCGACCTGCTCTCCCTGGCCAGGTAGCTCAGTTGG
>JACCTH010000084.1 GCA_013812505.1 Acidimicrobiia bacterium
GCTCGAGCTGGGCATGGTCGGCCCCAAACATTTGGTAATAGGTTTGGGCGATCGCGGCCTTGATCAGGGCTCGCCGATTGAGAAATCCGGCGCGATAGAGCGGACGCGAAAATGCCAGCGTCGACGATCGAGCGATGATCGTTTTGTCGAGATCAAAGAACGCGGCTTGGCCCGGCATCCCCAAATTCTACGAAACCCTCTATTAATGCCAGAGATCCGGGCCAACAACAAGGGGTAGCCGGGGGTCAAATCGCTTCGTACTTTCTGAGTCGTGACCAGGGTTCTTGGGCTCAAAACCGAAGTTGACGCCGTACTCGGCGCCGTGGCCCCCCTGGGGCTGGCGGCGGCGGCGGGAGCCACTTCTCTCGTCATCGACCTCGACCCAAACGGACCGAGCTATCCCGGCGAGCGTTCGCTTGCGGAGGTGGTGGCCGAAGGCCCTCGGCGCGTCGAGCTGACCCCGACCGCCGGGTCGGTGGCGGTGCTCCGGAACGGTGGGGTGGATTGGCACGCGGCGGCCGAAACCGTGGAACGCCTCGCCGCCACCTGGCCGGCCATCGTTCTCCGGGTTCCCCCTGGCAACGCCAATCTGCCTTGGCCGGTGATCCCGGTCGTTCCCCTCCTGCCTGGAGTCCTGGCGACCGGTCGCTCGCGGCCGGCTGTGTGGCAGAAGACCGATCGTGGCCAGCGGCCTCCGGGCCCAGGCCCGGCGCTGCCGCCGCTCCGGCGCGCCACGCTGGTTTCTCTACTCGAGCTTCGCTACCTGCCCGCGCGCCGGTGGGTTCATTCATGGCAAGCGGTTTGGGAGTTGCCTTGGCCGTAAAGCTGACCGACCGGGTCACTGGGGCGCTGCTCTCTTCTGACACCCCCCTCGATCGCGAGCACCTCCGCAAAGCCACTCGACGGCTGTTGGCGGAGGAGGCGCCGCTCGCGGCCGACGCCCTGGTGGAGGAAGTCGTAGACGGGCTCGTCGGCTTGGGCCCGCTCGAAATGTTGCTGCGTGATCCCGATGTTTCTGATGTGCTCGTCAACGGGCCTGGCGCCGTCTACGTCGAACGGGGTGGCCAACTAAGCGCAGTCGATGTGGCCTTCGCTGACGACGCTGCCGTCGTTGCCGCGGTGGAAAGAGTGATCGCTCCCCTTGGCCTGCGGCTCGACCGGGCTTCGCCCACGATCGATGCGCGGCTTTCGGACGGCAGCCGGTTGCACGCCGTGATTCCCCCGGCGGCAGTCGACTTCCCGATCGTCGCGGTGAGGAGATTTGTGAAGGCGATCGACTCGCTCGACGGCTTGCTCGCCCGCGATTCCATCACCGTTGACCAACTGGATGGTTTGCGGACGCTGGTGCGCGAGCGGAAGAACCTGATCGTGAGCGGGGGAACCGGCACCGGGAAGACCACGCTGCTCAACCTTCTCGGAAACGAGATACCGGGAAATGAGCGGGTCGTCACGATCGAGGACGCGGCGGAGCTTTCCTTCCGCGGGCACGTCGTCCGTCTGGAAGGCCGGCCCCCGAACTCCGAAGGAAAAGGCGAGATTCTCCTTCGGACCCTCCTGCGCTCGGCACTGCGTCTGCGGCCCGATCGCATCGTGATTGGTGAAGTGAGAGGCGCGGAGGCGCTCGATTTGATCAACGCCCTGAACACCGGTCACGCCGGTTCGATGGCCACGGTGCACGCCAACAGCCCAGAAGAAGCCATGTGGCGGCTAGAAACCCTGGCTCTGTCCGGCGAGGAGCGAGTCGGAGAAGAGGCGGTGCGGCGACAGCTCTGGGCGGCGATTGGCTGCGTCCTCCAGCTTGAACGGCGACACGGACAGCGACGTCTCGCCTCTGTCGGAATGGTGAGCGAAGGGCGAATCGAGGAGCTCCAATGGTGACCGCGCTGATCTTCGCCCTCGGTTGTTGGGGCATCATTCCGCTCGGCCCCGCGCTCGGGCTCGGCCTGCTTTGGCTGGAACCGATCGCAGCGGCGCCGGTGTTGGCGATCGCAACCGGCAAAGTCTTGCTTGCCCAACGGCACCAGATGCGGTCGGAGCAGTTGGCCGGTTGGCTGCGCACGGCCGCGGCCGAGCTGAGGGCGGGAACGTCGCTGCGGTCCTCACTGGTGGCGGCCGTGAAGGTGTATCCCGACCTTGGTCTCGAGCATGTGGCACGTCTGTCGGTGGCCGGCCGTCCCATGGCCGAGGTCAGTGCCGTTATGTCCCGCGTGCACGGAATGGAAGCCGCGTCGGTGGTCTTGGAGGTGACGAGCCTCACCGGGGGCTCGGTGGCCCCCGTGCTCGAGGCGCTGGCAGCAGAAGCCTCCGATGAGGCCGGACTCATCGCCGAGCGGCGGTCGCTGACGGTTGCAGCCCGCTGGTCGATCGCCCTGGTGGGTGGCTTCCCATTGCTGGTGCTGGTCACACAAATCGCCCGCGGCGAGGTGGCGCGGATGTTGCGCGGCGGAGTGGTCTCGGCTGCCCTGGTGATTGTCGGCATCGGGCTCCTTGTTTCCGGCATGACCATCGCGGCGATCCTGATGCGAAAGGCGCGTTCGTGACGTTTGCCCAGGTGTTTGATCGGCCGCTCTTTGCGGGCTTGGCCGCAGCCGTGATCGTCTTTCACCCACTCCTTGGGCTGATCCCCATCATCGTGATCCTTTGGCAGCGGCGGGTGCGACGCATGCCCGACCTGGTCCACGACCAGCAGGCATTGGCAGCTCGCATCGTCTTGGTCGGCCTCACGGCCGGGCTCCCACTGCTGTCGTCGCTCGAGCTCGCCGCCACCAAGACGACGGGAGCGGTGGCGAATGAGCTCGTTTTGGTAACAAGGCGCTCCCGTCGAGAGGGGATCGCCCAGGCGCTCACCCGTTGGACCGGACCGAATACCAATTCACTGCTGACCCGCGTGGCGATGGCCGCGGCCTCGGGGGCGCCGATGGTCGACGCCGTTGGGTCGTATCTCGGTGAGCTCCGCCTTGAACGTCGCACGAAAGCCTTCGAAAAGGCGCGCCGGCTGCCGGTCACGCTGATGATCCCCCTCGGCCTCCTGATCCTTCCAGGGTTTGTCTTGCTCTTCGTCGGTCCCGTGCTGATCGGCTCGCTGGTCGAGCTGAGTGGTTCGCTTCCCACATGATCTCGCTTCCCCCCGCTCCGGCCGGTCGCCGGATGCAAATGAAAGGAGCCGGTCATGCTGGCTTTGTGGCAACGTTGGCTGGAGAGCGCTCATCGCGACGAGCGGGGGCAGGGAACGGTGGAATACTTCCTCGTGATCCTGGCCGCCACCGCCCTTGCGGTAATTCTCTTCAAGTGGGTGCAGTCGAGCGGAGGGACCTCGATCATCGACACGATCCTTGGCAAGGTCGTGGGATGGGTGTCCAGCCAGTTCTGAGCGAAAGGGGTGGGGTGGCGCTGGAACTGGCGCTGACGATTCCCACCTTGATCCTCGTCCTGTTGGCGGTGCTCGAGGTAGTGGTCGTCGCTCGCATCCAACTCGAGTTGGTGGCAGCGGCCCGCGAGGGGGCGCGGGTCGCGGCCACCAACCCGGACCCCGAAGCAGGGCTCACCGCCGCTACCTCGACGCTTTCCTCTGAGCTGGCCGGCAAGGTCAGCGTCACGGTGACCCGACCCGCGGTAGTGGGACGTCCGGCAACCGTCACGGTCCGGCTCTGGCACCAGCTCGTCACCCCGATCATGCGCTGGCACTCGGTCGAGCTCACTGGAAGGGCGACAATGCGAGTTGAGCGATGAGAGAGCGAGGATCGGCCACGATCCTCGCTCTCGCGTTGCTGCTGATGATCGTGGCGGTGGGCTTGGCGGTTGTGGCAGCGACGCAGATCGTGACTGCCCGGACTCGAGCGGTGATTGCCGCTGATGCCGCTGCGCTCGCCGCGGCGCCGATGACTTTCCCCCCGCTGGGCGTGCAGACGCCGCTCGCGGCGGCCATCGATTTCGCGGCGGCCAATGGTGCGGTCGTCACGAGTTGCTCCTGCCCGGTCGTTGACACCTTCGAACCCCGGTCGGTAGAGGTTGAAGTGCGCTTGGCAACCCACGTCATCCTGGTAGGCGACGTCGCCGTCAGCGCAGTGAGCCGCGCCGAGTTCGTCCCCTGATCCTCCATTCTTGCGTAACCTGGCGCCCTTTTTCCCTAGCGTTTTTACGCAAGAATGAGATCGAGGAGGCGGATGGCGCCAGTCTTGGAGAGCGGTTCGTTGAGGTTGCCGCATTTGGGGGATTGGACACAGGAGGGACAGCCGGCTGAGCAGGGGCATTCAGCGATCAAGTCGCGAGTCTTTTGCCAATGGCGGTCATGGCGCTCAAAAGCGATAGGAGCGATACCAGCTCCGCCTGCATAACCCTCGTGGATGAAGATCGTGGCCGTCCCGGTGTCGGGGTGGAAGTTGGTCGACAGGCCGCCAATGTCCCAGCGGTCGCAGACCGCCATCAACGGCAGGAGAGCGATGCCGGCATGCTCGGCGGCGTGGAGCGCTCCCAACAGGTCAGCGCCGAGGTCAGCAACCCCGGGGAAGGTCAGCCAGATCCCCGCGGTCGTCAGCCGGGTCGGCGGGAGGTCGAGATCGATGGTCTCGATCACGTCTCTGGTTCGCAGCGATTTCTTTTGAAACGCCACTACGTGTGATTCGACATCGACCATCCCCAGATGGATCGACACGCCTTGCCGACCGACCGGTGCGCGAGCGGTCAGCTCCAAGATCGACAAGTCGGTCTCGGCCCGAGTTTGGGTGTAGTAGTCGACCGACGCTGGCGTGACGCGAACCTCGCGCAGTTGATGGTCGATGGACTCGACGAGGTAACTGTCTCCCAGATGGAGATAGATCGCTCCCGGATGAGCATCACGGTTGACCCGGTCGCCGTCGAGCGTGCCTAAGAGCTCCTTCCGGGCAATGATCTGATAGGGAGGTCCGCTGCTCGAACGCAGATCGATCGACGGCGCCGGGCGCTGGCGACGGGCCCAGTAGAGCCGGTCCTCCTTGAGCCGGAGATGGCCGGCCTGGACCAGCCGGTTGGCCGCCTCCTCCATCGCCGGTCCGAGAATCTCCCGATCGTCGATCCGCAGCGGCAGCTCATAGGCGGCGCAGGCCGTATGCGCCTCAGCGAGTTGGGGATTGGCCGGGTTGACGACGACCGCCTCGGTTGGTCGATCGAAAAGCTCTTGGGGATGACGCATCAGGTATTGATCGAGGGCGTCCTCACCGGCGGACAAGACCACCAAGGAGGCCTGGCGGCTCCGCCCCGCCCGCCCAGCCTGCTGACGAAATGCCGACAGGGTTCCGGGGAAGGTGGTGACCACGACTGCGTCGAGTCCGCCGACGTCGATCCCGAGCTCGAGTGCGTTGGTGGCAATGACTCCGTCGAGCTCTCCGCCGAAGAGTCGTTCTTCGATCTGCCGACGTTGGGCGGGGGTATAGCCGCCTCGATAGGTGGCGATGTTCTTGTCCTTCGTCACCCGCCCCTGCACCCATCGGTACATGAGCTCGGTCGACTTGCGTCCCCGAGCGAAGGCAATCGTCTTCCGACCGTGATCGACCAGAAAGGAAAACACCGAGGTTGCGTCCGACAATGCTGAGCGGCGGAGGCCAAGTTCGGGATCGGTCAACCCTGGGTTCCAGAGCGCGTACGTGCGATCTCCGGTGGGCGAATAGTCCGCTGCGATGGGCTCGACCTCGAGCCCGGTCAGGTTCGAGGCCAGCTCGGCGGCGTTGCCGATCGTCGCCGAAGCGAAGATAAAGGTTGGGAAAGCTCCATAGTGCGCGCAGAGCCGTCGCAGGCGTCGAAGGACGAAGGCGACATGAGTCCCAAATACGCCCCGGAGGTTGTGGATCTCGTCCACCACCACAAACGCCAAGCGGTGAAGGAAATCCCCCCAGCGATCATGGAACGGCAGGATGCCCATATGGAGCATGTCGGGATTGGTGAGAACGACATTGGCGCGGCGCCTGATCTCGACGCGAGTCTCGGTTGGGGTGTCGCCGTCGTAGATCGAGGCGCTGATGGTCGGGATCCGGAACGACCGCAGGGAGCGAGCCTGGTCTTGGGCCAAGGCTTTGGTGGGATAGAGCAACAAGGCCGACCGCCGCGGATCGTTGTGGAGTGTCTCCATGATCGGAACCTGAAACGCGAGCGATTTGCCGCTGGCGGTTCCTACGGCCAGGACGATGTGGCGCCCGTCGCGTATTGCCGTGATCGCCTGGGCTTGGTGCAGGTAGAGGCGCTCGACCCCGCGCTCGGCGAGCCGGGAAGCGATGAGGGGTTCGAGTTCGAGCGTTCCGTAGCGAGGCTCGCGAGCGGCGACAGTCCGGACGTCGACAAGTTGGCCGTCGTGTTGCTCTGCCCACTCGGCGATCAGCTTTTCGGGATCCCAGTCCGCCACCAATCAGCTCGAAAGCTTGACGTCTACTACTTCCTTGCGCGGGATTCCCGCCACCTGATAGGCCTCGGCCTCATCAAGGGTCTCCTTGTCGAGCAAAGCCGCCGCGAGGGCGTCGAGCTGTGAGCGATGCTCCTTGAGGACCGTCACCGCACGTTGGTAACACTCATCGACGATTCGGCGAACCTCATCGTCCATGATCTCCTGAGTCTTCTCGCCCACCTCGGGCCGCATGAATGCCTCTCGGTTCTCGTCGATCACCGTGATCGGGCCGATGGCGTCGGACATGCCCCATTTTCCGACCATTGAACGAGCGATCCGGGTGACCTGCACCAAATCGTTCTCGGCCCCGGTGGTGATGGTGCCAAACACGACGTCTTCAGCCGCGCGGCCTCCGAGGGCGCCCACGATTCTGCCTTCGAGATATCCACGGTCATAGGCGTAGCGGTCGGCATCGGGAGACTGGAAGGTGACCCCGAGGGCCCGACCACGGGGAATGATCGAGATCTTCCGCACCGGGTCGGCGCCGGGCAAGAGCATCCCTAGCAACGCGTGCCCGGCCTCGTGGAAAGCCGTCCTTTCCTTTTCGGTGTCCGACATCATGATCTGGCGCTCGGTCCCGAGGACAATCTTTTCGAGCGCATCGGCGAAGTCGGCCATCGTCACGTCCTCATGGTTGCGACGCGCCGCCATCAGCGCCGCTTCGTTGACCAAGTTGCGCAAGTCGGCGCCGACCATACCGGGAGTCGAGGAGGCGATCGAGGCAAGGTCGGCATCGGCGTTAAGAGGCACGTTGCGGGTGTGGATTTGGAGGATGTACAGGCGTCCGCGTTGGTCGGGAGGGCTGACCGCTACCTGGCGGTCGAAGCGGCCAGGGCGGATCAGGGCCGAGTCGAGGACCTCGGGGCGGTTGGTGGCGGCGATGACGATGACCCCTTCCGAACCCGTGAAGCCGTCCATCTCGGTGAGGATCTGGTTGAGGGTTTGCTCGCGCTCGTCGTGCCCACCGAGGGAGACGCCGCCGCCACGGGTGCGACCGATGGCATCGAGCTCGTCAATGAAGATGATCGCTGGAGCAACCTTTTTCGCTTCCTCGAAAAGGTCGCGGACCCGGCTGGCACCCACTCCAACCACCATCTCGATGAACTCGGAGGCGGACATGGAGAAAAAGGGAACGTTTGCCTCACCGGCCACTGCCCGAGCGAGCAAGGTCTTACCCGTACCCGGCGGGCCTGAGAGCAGAACCCCTTTGGGGATGGCGCCCCCCAAACGGGTGTACTTTCCGGGGTTCTTCAGAAAGTCGACGATCTCGGTCAATTCGGCTTTGGCGTCGTCGATGCCGGCCACGTCATCAAAGGTCGTCCGTTGGGTGGTCGCCTCGAAGCGTTTGGCCCGGCTGCGGCCCAGCCCCCCGATCCCGCCCAGGGCGGAACCGGCGCGCCGCCACATGGCGACGAAGATCCAGATGAGAAGGATCGTGGGTCCGAACCCAAAGAGGAGTTGCTGCCAGATCGGACGTTGCTCCGGATCGACCGCCGAGATCTCGACGTTGTTGGCGCGCAGCATCTCGACCAGGCTGTCGTCGGCCCAGCTCGGACGAACCGTTGAAAACAGCTCGGCGGTCTGCTCTGGGTCATCGGGAACGGGTTGAGCATTGAGGAAGCGTCCCTGGATCGAATCTCCTTGCGAGAAGACCGTCTCGACCTTCTCCGTTTCGACGGCGTCGAGGAACTCGGTGTAGGAGAGTTCGAGCCGGGTAGGGGTGAAAAGCAGCGAGGTGAGGAACCAGTTGGCGGCGAGAAGCACGAGCGCGAGGATCAGCACGCGACGGTTCGTTGGCCGCCGCAACGGATTGAGCGGTTGGCTCTTTTCTCCTTCGGCGGGGGGTACTCCCTCCACCTTCCAACCCGGCGGCTTCTTCTCTGGCGTGGTTCTCGACGTCATGTAGGCAGAAATCGTACTGATCGACTCTGACTAGAACGACCCCTCCAAAGAGCGCGAGGATCGGGGCTGAGGATAGGCTTGACCATGCGTCGGGCCGCCCTCGTCTCGCTGGCGGTGACCCTCGTCCTGGGGATGACTAGCAACGTGCTCTTCCTCTTCGCGTTCCAGTTCCGGATCGAATGGTTTCTGGACCCTGCGCAGCTGGTATCCGCAGGTAGTACCTCCGCCACCTTCCTGCGCTGGGCGGCGGTCACTGATCTCCTCAGCTATTACTTGCCGACCGCGATCGTTGCCATTGTCCTCTGGCAAATTCTGCGGCCGCGCGACCGATCTCGCGACGCTGGGCGCGCTCGCCTACGTAGTGGCGGGTGGGGCCGCCGCGGCGGCTCTTGCCTTGGCCGGGCCCTTGCTGCTGGAAGCGTATGCCACCGCAGGCGCCGATCAGGCCTCGATCGCCACGGTCTTCGCGGTTTTGATGGAGGTGGTCTGGCGTGGGGTGTGGCAGCTGTTCGATACGTTGGTGATCGGAGCTTGGATGATCGGACTGGGTTTCCTTCTCCGGACGGACCAGCTCGGATTCGCCCGGCTCTCGCTCACGCTGGGTGGATTCATGTGGCTGGTGACGGCCCTCAATGTTCTGGAGATGACCCTCGCCAAGGACATCGTCCTTGCTGCCGTCTTCGCCCTGTGGGCGGCATGGTCGATCTGGCTGCTCTTGCTGCTGAAGTCGCGTGTGGCGCCCTTTGACTCGCTCGCCTAGCTCAGCCAATGAATCTTGCTCCCCTTTAAGGTGCGGCCGTGATCTCTAACGCCCGGATCCTCGGGGTCCTTGCCGAGCTCGCCAAGCTGATCGCCCTCGACGAAGGTTCGAGCCAGGCCTTCAAGGTGAGGGCATATGAGAACGCGATTCATGGGATCGAGGGCTACCCCGGCAACGTCTCCATCCTCACGGTCAAGGAGATGGAAGCGATCAAAGGCGTCGGCGGCTCGATCGCAACCCGGGTCAAAGAGTTTGTCGATACCGGCAGCGTCAAGAAGCTCGACGAGCTGCGGGCCAAGTATCCGCCGGCCTTGGTCGAGCTGCTCAAAGTCCCCGGTCTGGGGCCGAAGACCCTAAAACTGATCCGGGCCGAGCTCGGCATCGAGACACTCGATGATCTCAAAGCCGCCATCGATCGCCAAGCTCTTCGCGAGCTGCCCGGCCTAGGCCGAACGACCGAGGAGAAGATCGCCAAGTCGATCGAGCGACTCGGGTTGCACGGAAAGGATCGACGGACTCCGATCGCCGAAGCGATGCCCATCGCCGCCGGTCTGGCCACCGAGCTCGCCGCCCTCCCCGGGGTCGAAGCGGCCATTCCTGCCGGCTCTCTCCGTCGTTTGGCCGAGACCATCGGCGACATCGACATTGTCGTTGCAGCCGACGACGCCCAGCAGGTGATGCAGGCGGTGGCAACTCACCCCGCGGCGACCGAGATCGTCGGTTCCGGGGAGACCAAGACCTCGATCCTCACGAGGTCGGGTCTCCAGGTCGATGTCCGAGTTGTCGCGCCGTCCCAGCTCGGCGCCGCTCTGCTCTACTTCACCGGCTCGAAGGCGCACAACGTCGCCCTGCGACAACGAGCGATTGATCGTGGATGGCTCCTCAACGAGTACGGCTTGTTCGAAGGCGAAGAGTTGCTTGCCGCCGCAGACGAGTCGGAGATCTACCAGCGGCTCGATCTGCCGTTGCTGCCACCCTCCATTCGGGAGAACCAGGGCGAGATCGAAGCGGCCGCCAACGGTTCCTTGCCCGACTTGGTATCCCTCGACCAGGTGAAGGGCGACCTCCATTTCCATTCCGATCAATCGGGTGACGGCCGTTCCAGCCTGGAGGAGATGGTGGCGGCCGCCGCTGACCGGGGATACACGTATCTCGCCATCACCGAGCATGGCGAGGACTTGGCAATCAACGGTTCGAGTCGGGAGCAGATGCTGGCGCACCGCGACCGCATCCGCGAGCTCAACACCAAGTATCCGGAGATGAGCCTGCTGTTCGGCTGCGAGCTCAACATCGGGCCTCAAGGTTCTCTCGACTACGACCCCGAGTTTCGGCTCCTCTTCGATTGGACGGTTGCTTCGGTCCACTCACATTTTGATCTCCCGGCCGAGGTACAAACCAGTCGCCTGCTCAAGGCGATGGCCGACCCGGCGGTAAACGCCATCGGCCATCTCACCGGCCGCTACATCGGCCGCCGGCCTGGCATCGAGCTTGACGTCGATACGGTCTTGGAGGGACTGGCTGTTTCGGGAGTTGCCCTCGAGCTGAACGGTGCCCTTGATCGGCTCGACGCCTCCGCCAAGGTGACGAGGGGCGCGGTTGCGGCCGGCGTCACACTGGTTATCTCCACCGATTCCCATCACACCTCCGATCTCCGGCGAATGGCGTATGGGGTAGCCAACGCTCAGCGCGGTTGGGCGGCGGCCGCAGACGTGGCCAACACCTGGTCGACCGAACGGTTCTTGGATTTCACTCGGTCCCGCAGGTGACTGAGGTCGCGCTGGCGGCGGGCGGCCTCGCGTTGATCGCGGTATTGACAGTCATCTATTTCAATGGCCAGATCAGGGCATCCGGCACGGGTGAACTGACCGGCGCGGCTCGCGAGGTGGGCTTCCAGGTGGCCGAGCACCTGCGGCGACAACTACGACTCATCGTTATCCCGGTGGCGCTGCTCGGCGGAGCGTTGTACTGGTTCACGAACCGGGTTTTCGTCGAGGTGGTTTTCTTCGTCGCCGGCGTGTTCGCAGCCATCCTCATTATTTGGCTTTCGGCAGCCGCGGCGAGCGCCGTCAACGTCCGACTCGGAGAAGCCGCTCGTCAGGGGGGAGCAGTGCGCTCGATGCAGCTTGCGCTGCGAGGCGGCCTGGTCGTCGGTATCGGTTCCGGGGTGATCCTCTTGGTTGCCCTGCTCGGGGGAATCCTGGCGATCGATGACTCGCGTCGTCTGGCATTCGGGATTCTCGGCTTCTCGGTCGTGACTCTTTTGACTCGTATCGGCAACGCCGTCTACAACAAGGCCGCCGACATCGGCGCCGACCTCGCACAGGCTTCTGAGCCGTCAGTGATCGCCGACAGCGCCGGGGATGTGCTCGGCGGCGTAGTGGGGGCGACCAACGACCTCGGCGACTCGTTTGTGATGTCGGTCTTCGGCGCCCTAGTGCTCGTCGACTTCATCACTCCGGAG
This sequence comes from Acidimicrobiia bacterium, assembly GCA_013812505.1. GTDB lineage: Bacteria > Actinomycetota > Acidimicrobiia > Spongiisociales > ZC4RG35 > JACCTH01. The sequence goes on from JACCTH010000084.1 coordinate 11,533, forward strand.
GCTTCGTGGCTGTGGCCGGTCGTTCTCGGCGTCGCCGCCTGCGGTTTGCTCGGGGCCCTTCCGTCAATTTTTGTAATCCGCTTCGGACGCGACAACCCGGTGGCCGGTTTTCTCGTTGCCACATTGATCTCCGTGGCGCTGATTGTTGGGGGAGGTTGGTGGCTGCTGGCGACGATGGCCACTCCGGAAGTTGAGAATCCAATCGGACTCCTTCTCGCGCTAACCGCCGGAGCCGCGGCCGCCTGGGGGGCAGGATTTGTCGCCGAGTGGTTCACGTCCGACCACTTCAAGACGGTGAAGGAGATTGCCCGTCAGTCCCAGATCGGGCCTTCAACTCTTGTGATCGGAGGCATCGCGGCAGGGATGAGGGCAGCGGCGCTGTCGACGATCACGTTGGCGGCGTGTTTTGTGAGCTCCTACCTGGCGGGCTCATGGGCGTGGGCCGACGAAGGCGGTCGCGTCGGCCTGATGCTCGGGGCAATCGGCGCGGCGGTGGTGCTAGCCATAAGGGCTTCCATTGGTGCGTTCGGTCCCATTGCCGACAGCGGCAACGGAGTGCTGATCCTCAACGAGCAGACCGATCAGCTCGAGAGCTCGATCGCTGGTCTGAATGCCGTCGGCAACGCCACCACCTCGAGCAGTAGGGGATATGCCACGGCCACTGCTTTGGGAGGGGCGCTGGTGATGCTTCTTGTCTTCCTTGAAGTCACTGGGCTCGACGCGGCCGACCTCACCAGGGTGCCCGCGCTCCTAGGGGTGATTTTGGGCATCACATTTCCGTTCGCCTTCTCGGCCCTGAACCTCGTCGCCGTCGGTCGATCGGCGGCCATGGTCATCGACACCGTCAGGATCGGCGGAGCTGGCTTGGGGGGTTTGCTCGACCTCGTTTCGAGCAGGGCCCGGCGAGAGATGCTCTCGTTGGGAGGAGTCGTATTGGGATTGCCAGTTGTCTTGGGCATCGCCCATCCCGAGACCCTCGGAGGTTTCCTGGTTGCGGTCGTTCTCGTCGGCTTTATCCAGACCACTTTCTTTGTGAACACCGGCGGCGTCTGGAGCTCCGCCAATAAGCTGGTCGAGGCGGGTGCCTTTGGCGGGTCCGGCTCCGATCAACACCGAGCCACTCTGGTCGGTGACAGTGCCGGCGACCCTTTGAAGGATGCGGTCGGTCCTGCCCTCAACGCTGCCATCAAGACGATGATCACGATCGGGGCAGTGATGGCGCTGGTTGGGCTGCTCTAATTCGGATCTCAAATGATGACCTACGACTCGCGGCGTTATGCCTTGATCAACCGGTGGAACCCCCGCAACCTCGAGCTCATTCGGGACTGGGTGAAGCCGAAGCCCGGCGATCGAGTGCTCGATGTCGGCTGTGGGCGCGGGCATGTCGTCAACGCCCTTCGCCAGTTCGGCGTCGAAGCAGAAGGAATTGACCTCAATCCCAATGCCGCCGAGGTCGCCGTGGCGCCGCACGTGCAAACGATGTCGGCAACCAAGCTCGACTTCGGCTCGGCCAGCTTCGACGCAGTGGTTTCATTTCACGCCATCGAGCACATTCCGGAAGTGGACGCCGCCCTGGCCGAGATGGCGAGAGTGGTCAAACCGGATGGCAAGGTGCTCCTGGTCTACCCGGCGGAGCCGATTCGGGGTCTCTACGCGATCCCGACCGCGGTCATCCTCCATCGCAACCCGCTCCGGGCCCGCCAGGTGCACGTCCACAAGCTGAATCCGAGACTGGTCGCAGAGAAGGTGGCCGACGTAGGTCTTGGCACTATCCGCAGTCAGTTTCGTCCGTGGCCTTCACCCGAATGGGTCACCCTCTGCCGGAAGTAGGCCTACGGGTCCCAAGTGTCGTACGGAGGTCGCCTCTCGTCGACCTGATTCCAATAGTCCCGGTGATCGACGATCAGGCCGTCGTCGTTGAAACGGAGGAACGTAGAACCGGCCAAGGTCAGCTCCTAGCCGCCCTCTACCCAACTTGCCCACCACTCAATTGCCGCTCGCTGGCCGTCGACGACGGGCGACCGAAACCAACACTCGATATCGGTCTCAACCCCAAACTCGCGGGTGAGATAGGAGCGGACTCCTTCGACGCCTCGGTCGGGTTCGCGGAACGGCACCGAGAGGTAGGTGGCATCCGGAGCGTAGAAAGCTGCCATCGCCTCGACATCTTTGGCTGGCCAGCCGGACGTCCAAACTTCTGCCCAGCGCCGAGCCGTGGCTGCGAGGTCCACTTTTCGATCCTACGACGCTCTCGGGCGGGAAAGGCGCGAACCGTCATCGCCGAGGGCGACGTATTTCTCGCCAGGTCGACTGAGGGAAGGTCTCATGAAAAGGGCGAGGATTCTGGCCGCATTCGTCGCGGCGCTACTCGTGGTGAGCTTGACGGCCACCGTGGCCGTGGCCGCACCGGGAACAACCGAACGGGTTTCGGTAAGCAGTGCGGAAGTGCAGGGCAACGGGATCAGCGGTCGGTTCGGGCCGTCCGCCCTCAGCGCCGATGGCCTCACCGCGGCCTTCGACTCGGAGGCCAGCAACCTCGTCTCCGGTGATACCAATGTGGTGGTGGACGTTTTCGCTCGCGATCGTGACACCGGCATCACCGAGCGGGTTTCGGTGAGTAGCAGCGAAGTTCAAGGCAACGACGACAGCGACACCGCCTCCGTCAACGGCGACGGTCAAATCGTGGCCTTCGATTCCGACGCCACCAACCTCGTATCCCCCGACACGAACGCGTCCGACGATGTGTTTGTACGTAACCGAACCGCAGGCACGACCGAACGGGTGAGCATGGCCTCCGACGGCACCCAAGGGAACCTGGGCAGCTTTGTCCCCGATATCACCCCCGATGGTCGCTTCGTAGTTTTCATTTCCGACGCCAGCAACCTGGTGCTCGGCGACACCAACGGCACTAGAGACGTGTTCGTCCGCGATCGCACCACGGGAACAACGGAACGAGTCAGCATCGGCACCGGTGGGGTGGAAGGAAACGGGTTCAGCTCCCCTGGTGCCATCAGCGATGACGGCCGCTTTGTGGCATTCGGATCGTTTGCCTCCAACCTGGTGCCGGGAGACACCAATGCCAACATTGATGTCTTCGTCCACGATCGGGATACCGATACCACGACCCGGGTGAGCGTCGACAGTGCCGGGGTGGAAGGCAACGGGCTGAGCTCGGGGGCGGCGATCAGCGGCAACGGCAACATCGTCGCGTTCTTCTCCGAAGCGACCAACCTCGTTCCCAACGACACCAACGACACCCGCGACGTGTTCGTTCATGACCGAACCAGTGGCATCACCGAAAGAGTCAATGTGTCGAGCGAGGAGGCGCAGGCCGATGCGCAGAGCTCGTTCAGCGTCCAGGGCGATTCGTCGAATACGCGTTTGAGCTTCGACGGCAACGAAGTTTCGTTCGATTCTTTCGCCACCAACCTTGTCCCTGCCGACACCAACGGATTCCCCGATGCCTTCGTACGCGATCGTGCCGGCGGAACGACGGTCAGGTTGAGCGTGGACAGCGCCGGGGTCGAAGGCGATGACGGCAGCTCCGACACCGATATCAGCGCCGATGGGCTTGTGGTGTCGTTCATCTCGCTGGCTTCGAATCTTGTTCCCAACGACACGAATACCTGTGGTTTCTTCGACCCGGGCCATTGTCCGGATGTTTTCGTGCACGACCTCGGACAAACACCCCCGCCGCCAGCGGGCGCTGCCGACCTCTCGGTCACCAAGACTGACTCGCCGGATCCGGTCCGGGTGGGCGGTCATTTGACCTACACCCTCGTAGTGACGAACAGTGGTCCGGAGACTGCCACCGACGTGACGCTGACGGACACCCTGCCGAGGACCATGCGCGTCGTCTCGACGTCGACTGCCGCCGGTAGCTGTGCTGTTGCGGGTCCTGTCGTCACTTGCAACCTGGGCAGCATCGCCGTTGGTGCATCGGTCACCGTGACGATCAGAGTGACACCAACCCGGTCCGGCTCGCTGACGAACATGGCCACAGTCAGTTTCTCGGGGACCGACCCCGACCCGGTGGACAACACGGACGCCGAAACGACCACGGTTCGTCGGTAGAAGGTTCGCGCGCCGGAGAGAACGCCCCCCTTTCGGCTGCGCCTCCCTCCCCCCGAGGAGACGTATTTCCTTGTATTTGGGTGGCGGTACGGTGAAGCTGTTGGCAGCCGTCCCCAAGGAGAATCGTTGAGCTACGTCCTCGACACGTGTGTGTTGCTGGCCGACCCCCACGCCCTGCTTCGTTTCGACAAGCACCAACTCGTTCTTCCGATGGTGGTGGTCGAAGAGCTCGACCGGAAAAAGGCTCGGCTCGATGAGGTGGGAACGAACGCTCGGGCGGCTCTCCGTCTCCTCGAAAACCTGGGGGCGTCGCGCCGGCAGGGCATGAAGGACCCGGTCGAGCTTCCTGGCGGCGGCAGCCTGCGCATCGAGCTCAACGGCATCGTCTCCGGCCGGCTCCCGATTGTGCTCGACCCCACAACTCCCGATCATCGCCTTCTCGCCTGTTGCCTCAATCTGGCCGACGCCGGCGACAGCCCGGTGCTCGTGACCAAAGACGCCGCTCTCCGGATCAAGGCCGCTCAACTCGGCTTGGAGGTGCAGGACTACCGGGGCGACACCGTGCCGGTAGAAGAGCTCCACTCCGGAGTCCACGATCTCCAAGTCGAGCCCGCGCTGGTCGATCGGATCTACCACGAGAACAAGGTTTCGCTCGCTGACACGAACTATTTACTCAATGAGTTCGTCGTCCTCCGGGCCGGCTCACAGTCGGCCCTGGCCAGGGTCATCGAAACCGAGCCCGAGACCGTGGTGGAACGCGCCAGCCACGGCCTCAAGGTCTTTGGCGTCGAGCCCAAGAACCTGCGCCAAACCGTGGCGCTCCATTTGCTGATGGATCCGACCGTCCCGGCAGTCTCGCTCATGGGGATGGCCGGAACGGGCAAGACGTTTCTTGCCCTCGCCGCCGCTCTCGAACAGGTGGTAGAGATGGGCCGGTACCGAAAGGTCACCGTCTACCGACCGCTTATTCCGGTTGGTCGTCAGGAAGTTGGCTATCTCCCCGGCGATCTCTCCGAGAAGCTCGCCCCCTGGATGGCGGCGGTTCACGACAACTTGTATGCCCTCTTCTCCGACGCCGGTGCCGAGGGGGTGCGGGCCGCGATCGAAGGTTTACTGGCTCGAGAGGAGCTCGAGATGGCTGCCATCACCTACTTGCGGGGGCGGTCGATCACCGGCGAGATCGTGATCATCGACGAAGCGCAGAACCTCGAACTTCCAACCCTCAAGGTCATTCTCACCCGCATGTCCCGGGACTCGAAGGTGATCTTTTGCGGCGATCTCACCCAAATCGACAATCCTTACATTTCCCCGTTTGGCGGTGCCGCCGCGCTAATTGAAAAGTTCAAGGGGTTGGCTCTATTCGGGCACGTGACCCTCGAACGGTCGATCCGCTCCCCGCTTTCCGAAATGGCGGCCACGATCCTGTGACCCGTTTATCGCGCGTCAAACGCAACCTATCGGTTGCGT
>JACCTH010000012.1 GCA_013812505.1 Acidimicrobiia bacterium
GAGCTACCTGATCATTGAGCTCAGGACCTTCTCCGTTTCCGTATTCGACAGTGACTGGAGCCACCTCAGGTTCGCCTCTCGTGGGAGTGAGCGTGGCGGTGACGAAGGGTGATTCCGGATCGCGGGAAACCGCGCCGACTCGATAAGAAGACGGCAAATCCGCCAGCCAATGCCTCGCCTCACGTTCGCTTCGCACCAGGAGGTCGACGTTGTGGCGCACCGGCGCCGCCTCGGCCCGGCCCGAGAAACTGGAACGGAACCCCAAGCGGCCGGCAATCTTGCGACCGAGCCGGCGCCAGCCATACCCATCGATCCAGCCGGCGCTGGCTGCCATTTGCTGGCGAATATGAGCGGCGGGTACCCAGAAGAGGCGTGTCCAAGCTGGGACTACTGAGTATTTGTGCCGGGTCCGAAAGGCGACCAACCCCCCGTAGGCCGCCAGGCCGATCGATCCGAGCCAACGCCTGGCCAAGGTGGCGAGAACTATCAAGACCGGAAAGAGCCAGTAGGCGAGGAGGACCTTGGCGTAGGCCCCGGTCCGGACTTGGTTGACCCCGTCGGCCCGTCCCCAGGTTCGGGCCTTTCGGGCCATCGTCGCCAGGTCCGGTGGCGGCTGCCAAGCCACCACCGCATCGGGCACGAAGATCGGCCGGTAGCCGAGAGCGCACAAGCGCTCCCCGAAAAGAGTGTCCTCGCCGACACCGTGGCCCTCCGGAAATCCGCCGGCTCGCTGCCAGGCGGAGCGCAGAAAAGCCTGCGAGCTCCCGCCGGGGAGGAAGTGGTCGAGATCGACCTCCGCCTCCGTTGTCATCATCACCGCCCCCGCCGCGGTGGCGGCCGTGGTCCGGCCGACCGGCCGGTAAAAACCCGCCACCCACTCGGCGCCGTCGGCAAACGGTGCCACCAGGCGCTCCAACCATTGCGGCTCGGGCACACATCCGGCGTCGGTACAGGCCACGACCTCGCTGTCGGTGGCGGCGATGGCGGCGTTGCGATTCTCCGCGATCCCCCCGGCCCCGGTGACAATCCTGAGCCGCGGAATCGTGCCTTGGAGTTGTTCGAGGATGTTGAGGGTGCGGTCGGTCGAGCCGCCATCTCCGATCACGATCTCATCGGGTGGCCTGGTCTGGCCGGCGAGGCTCGTGATCAGCTCCTCGATCGAGTCCTCCTCGTTGAGGACCGGCACGATCACCGCTACCCGGGACACGATCAGAGCTTGTGGAGGCGAGCGGCAGCGTCGATCAACACGCCGACCCTTTGGTCCCAGGTGTTGGCTCGCGCGGTCATGATGAGCCGCTCGACATGCGCGGGGTCTTCGGACAGCTTCACCCCTTCGCGCAGTTTCTCCACCCACTCGTCGCGGCTCTCGGCGATCCCGAGCACCTGGATGCGGATTGCCTCTCGGGTGGCGGTGGTGACGACGGGCTTTCCGCCGGCGAGATACTCGTACAGCTTTACCGGTGAAACCGCATGGGTGACGTCGTTGAGAATGAAAGGGACGGTGGCCACCGAGAAATGCTGCAGATAGGTGGGCAGCTCCTCGTAGGTCTTGGCGCCCAGCCAATGCACGTTCGCTCGATTGAACACAGGCTTTGCATCCATCGACTCGTCGTAGTTAGGTCCGATGAAGACGAACTCGAAATCAGTTAGCTCGGCGGCGGCGTAGTCGAGCAATTCGTAGTCGAGCCATTCCGCCAGCGCGCCGTAGTAGCCGACAATCGGCAGGCCCTGGTCGATGATCGGCGCCAGGTCGGCGGGAGGGGCGCCATCGCGCTGGCCGTAGAAGTGATCGAAGTCGACCCCGTTCTGGCACAACAGCGCGTCGGGCCGGCGCTTGCGGACCGTTTCTAACAGGTCATGGGCGGAGGCGGCGACGATGTCGGATTCGGTGATGGCATCCTCGTACCACTGCTCGAGGTGGTCCATCGGATGGGTCGACGTGAACACCTCCAGCTCGTCGATGTGCTCGAAAACCGTCACCGGATCTGCGAGGTGGCGGATGAAGCGAAAGTTGTAGACGTAGGAGAGGGTGAGCGGGCGAGGAATGCCTTTGAGCACGTCGAGGTACTGGGGATCCATGGAGAAGAGATAGACATTGGGCGCCGCCCATCGAAATCCGTCCGTCTCTTCCCTGGTGAAATGATCGAGGCCGTAGAAGACCAGGTATCCCTGGCGAGCCAATGCCAGGGCCATCTGCTGGGGGCGCTGAAAGAGGCTCGAGCGCCAGCCGATCGAATGGGGGAGGACCGCACACCCGATCGCCTGGGGGTTGTCTTCGAGGATCTGGGCGAGCTGGCGGGTGTAGTGGGTGCGGAGCTCAAAGGCGCCGCCGTAGTCGGGCGGATCGTTGAACCGCTCGGGGCCGGCAGCGATCTCCGGGACCTGTCGATTCACGACGGCTCGCTTGAGCGATTCGCTCGTCTCGCGCGCCGTTTGCCGTAGCTTCCAGTACTGGCGCGCCAGGCGTTGCGCTCGGGACCCGTGGACTTCGGCGAGCTCTGCTCGCAGGTGGTCGTTGATTGCCCGGGAAAGGTGGAGGTCATAAGTGGTTTGTGCAAGGGCTTGCGCGTCGTCGGTGCGGGCGAGCGCCGCCTCGGCGAGAAGGCCGAACACCCGGTCGTCGGCAGCTGTCGTCACCTCGGTCGTTTTCTCGGCGAGAGAATCTCGGCTCAATGCGGAACGAGTGGTGAGCTCGGCAAGTCGTCGGCGGGCGTCGCTGGTCACGCCGCGATCGGTCGCTTTCTCGAAGGTCGTGACCAGTCGATCCGCAGTCAGATCGGACAGCGGAATCACCCAGTCGGTCAAACCGCAATCGGCCATCAAGGAATCGACCTTGCGGTCGTAGGAGATCGCCGTCGTGGGCTTGTCGGCTTTGAGCCCGAACATGGCGGCATGGAGCCGCATCGCCACCACGGCATCGAAGGATTGGAAGATCGCCAGCTTCTCCGCCGGTCCATAGGAGCCGCGCACGATGCCGGCGCGGTCGGCCGCGTCCATCGCCAGCATGACCTCGTGAGCGGCGTGGGCGTCGTTCTCGTTGCGGGTAGCAGCAAGTTGAAAAGGGAGAAAGACAACTCGGGCGTCGTCCGTTTCGACCAATTTGTCGAACGCCGCGGCCAATTCTTTTGTCGGCAGACCGGAGCGCCAAGGTCGCAGACACGCCCCGATCGTGTAGCTCGCCGATGGCAAGCCCTCAGCCTCGAGGATCGATTTCCCGCCGGCGGCCGGCTGCAACCGAAACACCGGGTCGGCGCTCACAACGAAGCTGTCACGCGGCACTCCGATCTCGACCAAAAGCTCGGCAGAGGCGTCATCTCGCACCGACGCGGAGCTGGCCAATTCGAAAGAAAGCCGGGCTGCGTCCCGGCCAGCCTTGGTGTCGAGCGGCCCGACCCCGATCGCATAGATCGCCAGCGGTTTCGACCACATCCGAGCCAGCAACGCCAACTCGGCCCAGATCACGTCGCCGTGCCTGGTGGTCAGGAGATCCGAGGGATCGAAACCGTTGTAATCCTGGATCAACCCTCCGCCGCCGAGAACCAGCAGGTCGGAGTCGCGGGCGGCTTCGATCAGGGCCGACGGTGAGGACCAGGGCACACCGGTGACGCCGTAGCGCAGCGAGGTCGTCTCGGGACTCCCCGACACAACCGCGATCTGAGCGTCGGGGTAGAGAGCGCGGACGTCGTCGAGCAGGATGGTGAGGATCGCTTCGTCACCGGCATTTCCAAAGCCGTAGTACCCGCAGACAAGAACACGCCGCACCCATCCATTCTTACGTAACTTGGCGCCCCCCAATTTGATCAATTTGGCCGGGGGTTTTTACGCAGGAATGGATCGGGGGTTAGCCGGGGAGGAAGTAGATAAGGCCGTTGGCCAGGAGTTGCTCCTGCACCGCGGTGGCCGAGACTTCTCGCACTTCGATGCCGTTGCGGACGGCCAGCGCGGCGATGATCCCCACTGCCTGTCCGCTCCAGATCTCTTCGGGTTGAGTCCGGACCGCCGCCGCTGCCGACCGAGCGACGCTCGCCGAGCGCGCCATCCCCGGCATGAACCCGTCGATGGTGGCCGGGATGAACACGCCCATCGGCACTTCGAAGAGCCCAAATCCAGCGCCCGACTCCGGTTCGGTGCAGCCGTGAAAGTCTGAGAAGTATCCGCCAAGCATCACCGAGTTGTCGAAGCGATGAAACCCACGCACGTCGTTGGACAGGTCGGCCGAGGTGAGCGATTCGACGCCAACCAGCCGCCGGCCCTCGCGCACATACGGCGCCAGCGGCATGTGCACTTCGATCGCGTCGGGGATCTGGGGGCTCCACAGCATCCGCTGCCCGGAGGCGTAGCCCTGGGTCGTGTCGATTCCCCATTCTGTGACCTCAAGCTCCCAGCGCAGATACCACAAATACGCATAGGTCTTGTCGATCGCGGTCGTGAACTCAGTGATACGGGTCGCCGGGTTTTCGATCGCAGCCAGTGAGAGGGGATAGTCGTTGGCATAGTTGACCCCGGTACGCGTGATCGACGGCACGCCGTCGGTGGTCGAGTAGTCGCGGCGGTCGGCCAGCGCCCGATATTCGGTTTCAGTTGCCACATCCCAGGGGGTGATCCCGGGTCCGGTGGTTCCACGGTCGGGCACATTTAGGACACTTCCACGGAACGATTCGAGCCACCTGTCGAACTCGGTCCCGTACACATCAAAGAGCTGTTGGGCGGCGTCGCGGGTCGGGACGAGATCCTCCGGCGGGTTGCCGGGATACCAGGAACGGATGGCGAGCCAGGTGGTGTCCTGGACACAGCCGCCGTCTCCCCCCAGTTCATATGCGAGCCCGTCGACCAGCGGGTAGAGGTCGGAGAACTCGGTGGCGTCGATGACGACGGCGGCGTTGAATGTCGAGCCGTCGGCCAGCACCCCGGTCACTTTGTTGCCCACCTGCAGAACGCTGTCGATCTGGTTGATGCTGTGAAGATCAACGCCGGCCTGGCTGACCAACCCCCGAA
>JACCTH010000041.1 GCA_013812505.1 Acidimicrobiia bacterium
AGTCGGCGCTGGCCAGCGCCGCTTCTTGAAATAGCTCGACCGCGGGCCGGCGCACGGCCTCATAATTGGACAGCGCGACCGCAAGGTTGCCGGGGTGGAGGTTCAGCGCCTCGGCCAGGGCGAGCGCGTCCTCCATCGCCAGCTTCGTCCCCGACCCGATCGAAAAGTGCGCGGTGTGGGCGGCGTCGCCAAGGAGGACCAACGGTGTTGTGCCCTCACGGATCCAGCGGCGGTTGCGCAGGGTAACGAACTGCAACCACGTTGAGCGATTCGACCTGAGTTCGGCGCCGTCGAGGAAGACGGCGAAGGTCTCATGGCAGAAGGCGATGCTGGCTTTCTCGTCGGCCTGGTCGAGACCCGCCCGTCGCCAGCTTTCCTCGGTTGTCTCGACGATAAAGGTCGACATGCCCGCTTCGTAGGGATAGGCATGCACCCAGAAGAGGCCATGGCCGGTGGGCTGAAAGGCGAACGTGAACCCAGGAAGCGCCCGGCCGAGCCCCAGCCAGATGTAGCGGGTGGGGTGGATCCACTCTTCGGGTCCGAAATGAGACGCGAACGTTTGCCGCCACGCCGAGTTGACACCGTCGGCGGCGACGACAAGGTCGTAGCTCTCGGCAGACCCAGGCGCGAACTCGGTTGAGTAGACGATTTCGACGCCCGCGTCAGTCGCCGCTTTGGCAAGCAGCCCTAGGAGGGTGCGGCGAGAGATGGCGGCAAATGGTTGACCGGCGACGATCGTCTCATTCCCCGCCCTGTGGATACGGATCGTCGACCAGCGAATAAGCGCCTGATCGAAGCGGCGTGAGAGTCGTTGATCGGCTCCTTCGAGTTCGGTGAGGGTGCCTTCGGAGAAGACCACCCCCCAGCCGTACGTTGCCCCTTCCGGGTTGCGTTCGAAAACGGTGACGGCGTTGTCGCCGCCTTGGCAGACGAGCAGCGACAAATAGAGACCGGCAGGACCAGCGCCCACCACCGCGATCCTCATCGGAGGGCGACGGCGGCGAGCCGGTCGACTTCGTTGATGTCCGCCGTGGTGGGGAGCAGGACCAATTCTTCGCAACCAGCCTCTTCGTATGAGCGAATGAAGGACGCGATCCTTTCTGGGGTTTCGAGGTTTTCTTCGGCGATACGCTCCGCGAAAGTGCCGGTGAAGGCGTAGTAATCGAGCAAGTAGCTCCTGCCGGCTGCCGGGTCACCCAAACCGAAGTATGCCTGGGCCCACAGTTGCGGCTTTCCGGGCCGGCCCACTTCCTCCCAAGCGATCTTGGCCTTGGAGGCCGCGGACGCAAACGAGCGAGCGGGACCGCCGCCGTGGACATAGCCATCGGCAAGACGGGCCAGTCGCAGCAAGGAGGGACCCGAGCTGCCTCCCACGAGGAGATCCGGGCCGCCTGGGGTGACGGGGCGGGGGCCGACCTGGCCGTCCTCCCAGTGGTCGCGCATGCGAGCGAGCTGTTCGGTCAGCCGCCCTCCTCGCCCGCGGTGGTCGATCTCGGCGTGCTCGTAATCGTCAAGGCGAGCTCCGAGACCTAGGCCCAGGGTTAGGCGGCCCCCCGATAAAGCGTCGAGACTGGCGGCCTGGCGGGCAAGCAGCACCGCGTTATGCAACGGGCCAATTACCACCATTGTCACCAGGCGAATCTGTTCGGTTATCGCGGCTGCCGCGGCCAAGCTGACCAGGGGCTCGTAGGCGTCGTAGTTGACCCGGTCCAAGACGCCCAAGCTCGAGAAGCCGGCGGCTTCGGCGCGTTCCGCCCATTTCACAACAAGATTGGACGCACGGGCCGGGATGGCACTGGGTAAGCCGATGCCGACGCGCATGGAGCCGAGGCTAGGCCGGTAGGGTGCCGGCAGTGGACCGCTTCGAACTCGCGGCTGAGTCCCGAGAGCTCCTCTCCGAAGCCGAGGCCGTCGGCGGCGACTTGGCCAACCTGGCCGCCAAGTCACCCGGCCGGGTCAATCGCGAGTTGATCGCAGCCCTAGCCGAGGCCGGGTTGCTCGACCATCTCTTGCCCGTCGACGGCCAGGTCTCGGCCCTCGACCTCTGTCTACTCCGCCAGGGTGTTGCTCGGCAATCGGCCCATGCCGAGACGGCTTTGGCGATGCAGGGCTTAGGAGCGTATCCGATCGTCCTCTCGGGTTCCGACGATCTCGCCCAGCGTTGGATCCCCGCGGTCCGCAACGGCCAGGCCATACCGGCATTCGCGTTGACCGAATTCGCCGCCGGCTCCGATGCTGGCCATCTCCAACTCCGCGCCGAGCCGGACGGAGCCGACGGCTATCGCCTCACTGGTGAGAAGGCTTTTATCTCCAATGCCCCCGACGCCGACTTCTACACCGCCTTCGCTCGGAGCGAACCCGCCGAAGGCCGTCAGGGGATCAGCTGCTTCCTGGTCGAAGGCGATGCGCCGGGCCTTTCCGGCGAAGCCCTCGAACTCGTCGCCCCACATCCGGTCGGGACGCTCGTCTTCGAAGATGTCGCGGTGCCTCGCAGCCAGATGATCGGGGAGCCGGGCCGCGGCTTCGAAGTGGCGATGCGGACACTCGATCTGTTCCGACCCTCAGTCGGTGCTTTCGCCATCGGGATGGCGGAGACCGCCCGCAACCTCGCCCTTAACCATGCCCGCAAGCGGGAGGCCTTCGGCCGCCCGATTCTCGATTTTCAGGCCGTGAGTCACCAGCTTGCCGACATGTCGGTCGAGATCGAGGCGGCCAAGATGCTCGTCTATCGCGCCGCTTCGGCCCACGATCGCGGAGACAAGGCGCAGCTCACCTCGCTAGCCGCCGCCGCCAAGCTCTATGCCACCGAAGTCGCCCAGCGAGCGGTCGACGGGGCGGTGCAGATCTTGGGTGCCCGGGCGCTTGTCCACGACCATCCTCTGGCCGAGCTTTACCGCCAGGTCCGAGCCCCGCGAATCTACGAAGGCACTTCCGAGATCCAACGCAACGTGATCGCCCGCGAGCTGAGCGCGGGTCGGTGGCCGTCGTAACTTCCGCGCCTTCATTGTGTGGGTTGCAAACCAGGGTTTAGCCTTGGATGATCCATGAGACAGCGCGCGAGGATCTCCAAAGGTGGGCAGATTTCCATCCCAGCCGCGATCCGGCATCGTTGGGGCACGACGACCCTGGCTCTCGATGACCAGGGCGACCGGATCGTCCTCGAGCCTGCACCCGATGACCCGATCGCCGCGGCTGAAGGGGCGCTAGCCGCCCTGGTTGGCAAGATCGACCCGGCGCAGCTTCGCCGTCGAGCACGCGAGGACGACCAGGTTTCATCTCGCCTGATTGGATGATTGGAGTCGTCTTGGCCGGGGGGGCCAGCCGGAGGATGGGTATCGACAAGGCCACCGTGGAGCTAGCTGGAAGGCCGTTGATCGCCTGGGTCGTTGACGCTCTCGAAGCGGTCTGCCCTCGAGTCGTGATCTCGGGAAACGATTGGGAAGGTCGACAACGCCTTGACGACCATCCCGACTACGAAGGACCGGTGGCCGGTTTGGCTGCCGCCCTCGAGCTCGGCGACGACGTCTTGCTGGTAGGAGTCGACCAGCCGTGGGTGAGGGGAGAGACCCTTGCTGCGTTGGCTGATCGGTCCGGGACCGCAGTTCCAATTGCTGATGGAGTTGCCCAAGTCACTTGTGCTCGTTACGCCCGGACGCTCGATCTCGGCCAGGGCGACGGCTCGCTGCAATCGGTCGCTAAGAACGCCGGCCTGGTAGAACGCGAAACATGGTCCACGTGGGGTGAGGACGGCCGTTCCTGGTTCTCGGTTGACCGAC
>JACCTH010000079.1 GCA_013812505.1 Acidimicrobiia bacterium
ATGAGCGAGGGAGATCTCGCCCGGGGTTGGATGGAGGCTCCCGCCGCCGAGGATGGCGGCCATCGAAGCCGAATGGTGGGGGGAACGGAAGGGAGGCTGGTTGGAGAATCGCCGGTGCCGGTCGGCGGCCGCCCACAAACAGGCAACCTCGACTGCTTCCTGGTCGGTGAGGAATGGGAGCAATGCCGGGAACCGTTTGGCGAGCATCGTCTTCCCACATCCGGGCGAACCGACCATCAGCATGTGGTGACCGCCCGCGGCCGCCACCTCCAAGGCCCGGCGCGCGAAGGGTTGGCCTCGCACCTCGGCCAGGTCGATCCCGTCGTCAGCTGGGTCGTCGTGGACAATCGGCAGGGTTGGTTCCGGCCTCTTCGTCGCAAAGGCGACTGCCTCGGCGAGGCTCGCGATCCCAAACACCTCGGCGCCCGGGACCCGCGCCGCGCTGGGAGCGTCGCTCCTCGCCACCAGACAGGGCCAGCCCCGCTTCGCTGCCAACAAACCCGCTCCGATCGCCCATCGACTCCGGCGAACTGTGCCGTCAAGGGCAAGCTCGCCGGCGACTACGACTCGCGAAAAATGGGGGATGGTCTTCGCCGCCGCCAGTACCCCGAGCGCGATCGGCAGGTCGTAGTCGGCGCCGGCCTTTGGCAAGTCGGCCGGGGCCAGGTTGACGGTGATCGTCCGATGCGGAAAGTTGTGCCCGCTCGAAGTGATCGCGGCCTTGACCCGCTGCTTTGCCTCCCGGATCGAGGTATCGGGAAGGCCCACGAGGTTGAACTTTTCGGAGGCCGCGCCGACATGGACCTCGATCCGCACCGCCCGCGGCTCGGCTCCAACCATCGCCACCGACATCGTTTGCGAGAACACCCCTCAGTTGTACGGGTCCTGAGCCTCGACTTCTAGAGGGTTACTTGCCGGTGAACCGTGTGGCGCGTTTCTCGAGGAAGGCGGCGACGCCTTCGGCGGCGTCCTCGCTCGTCAAGCACATCGCTTGCGACTGGCCTTCATCGTTCAGAGCTTGGGCGAAGCTCACCCCGAAGGCGCGGTTCAAGCTTTGCTTGGCGAACATTTGCGCCACCGGCGCCCCCGCAGCAAGGGCTGCGGTCAGGTCGTCGACTCTCTTGGCGAGGTTTTCAAGTTCGACTACTTCCAGCACGAGTCCAATCGCGCACGCTTCTTCGGCCTCGACAATGCGGCCGGTGAGAGCCAGCTCCTTGGCGCGTTGCAATCCAACTAAGCGAGGCAGAAGCCAGCTCCCCCCAAAGTCAACCGTGAGCCCGCGCTTGACGAAGATCTCGGTGAAACGAGCGCGGGACGTGGCGATCACCAGGTCGCAGCCCAGCGCGAGGTTCATCCCGGCACCGGCCGCCACGCCATCGACGACGGCGAGAGTTGGTTTGGTGAGGCGATTGAGGGCGGTCGCTGCCGCACCCACCACCTTCATGCGCCGGCGAGCGGCGACGACGTTGCGCTCGACGCGTTCGGGGTCAAGATCGGCGCCGGACGAGAACGCCCCTCCGGCTCCGGTGATGACCAAGACCCGCTGCGCGGATTCTTCGAAGGACATGAAGGCTTCTCGCAGCTCGGTCCAGCCATCGGGGGGGATGGCATTCTTGCGCTCGGGCCGATTGAGGGTGATCGTCCGCACCCGGCCTCGATCTTCGATGAGTAACCAAGTCATCGCAAGGGACGGTAGCTGTCGACCGTTAACGTCCTCTTGATGGGGTTCAACCCTTTTCGGCACGTCCGCAAGGATGCCTTCGATCTGGTCCTAGTCGCGGCCACCGTCGTCCTCGTGATCGGACTGTTGGCATGGGCGATCTGGGGGTAGCAGTCAGCGCGGTTCAGGCCCATAACGCCCGCAAGCACTACACCTGCCCGGGGTGTCACGGCACGATCCCTCCTGGCACCTTCCATCTCGTCGTTGTGCCTGACGACGAGCCCGACCTCCGACGTCATTGGCATCAGGGCTGCTGGCACAAGGAAACCCGCCGCCTGCTTGGCAAGTCCTGATCAGGCGTCGCGGAAACGAAGACCAGCCCAAGCGAGTAACGCCGCTCCGACGGCCCAGGCGAGCGCCGTAATGAGTGCGGTGCGGAATTCGGGCAGCTCTCCAATTACCGGCCCGAAGTCTGCGGCGGCGAGATCTCCGAGGATCGCACTGGTCGCCAACGACAGGGAGACGGGGCGCCAGGCGGGCCAGAGCAGCAGGAGGCCCTCGATGAACATGAACGCAATGGCGCCACCGATCGCCGGCCCCACCGACCGCAGGAATGCAGAAAAAGCCAAGCCGAGCCCCACCCAGGTGAACTGGACCAACAACGCCTTCCAGCCGATACCCAACCACTCTTCGACAGTGAGCGAGCCGCTCCCAGTCGCAAAGAAAAAGGCGGCGACGGTGAACAGGGCGATGGCCGCCAGCATGGCAATCCACGCCGAGATCGTCGCCGTGAGCATCCGCGCCATAAGGTGCTGGCCGCGACGGCTGTTTCGCGTAAGTGCCGTCGCCCAGGCAGAGGTTGCGAGCTCACCGGCGAGAGCGAGGGCCGCCAGGATCAACGGAAACCACGTCTGGCCGAGCACCTGGGCAGCACCCACGGTGTAAATCTCGGGTTTGGAAAAGATCGGCATTCCCTCATCCACCACGCGCGGGAGAAACAGAAAGAGCCCGACCAAGAGCATCGTTACCACAGTGAGAACGACGGTGAGGACCCAGTAGGTTCTCCGCTTGAACGTCTTCGTGATTTCGGCTGCGATCAAGCCGATCATTCTTGGCCGATCATTGTTGGGTCAGCTCAAGAAAGAGCGATTCCAAGCGCCCCGTGCGGCGGGCTAACTCCGCGGGATAAAGACCTGCCGCGGCCAGCGCCTGCGATATCGCTTTCCCATCGTCCGAGGAGACGAGAATTCGTTGGTCCGTGACGGTGGCAACGATTCCGACCGCGCTCAGGGCTGCGATTGCCGACTGTGGTTGGTCGATGTCGAGCAGATAGCCTGTGCGAGAAAGCAGCTCGTCGAGGCGGCCGCTCGTGATCAGCTTCCCTTTGTTGATCATCACGACGTAGTCGGCCATTGCCTCAACGTCAGCGAGGTTGTGCGATGAGACGACCACAGTCCGGCCTTCGGCGGCGATGCCGCGCAGGTTGGCCTTGATTTGCGCCTGACCGGCAGGGTCGAGGCCGTCGAGCGGTTCGTCGAGGATTAGCAGCTGCGGGTCACCCAAGAGCGCCGCCGCCAACGCCAGTCGCTGTCGCATTCCTTTGGAGTAACCGTCGATCCGGCGCCGCCCGTCGGCCTCGAGGCCGACGAAACGCAACAGCTCGTCGACCCGTTCCTTGCCACGTCCCAAGGTGCGGGCCGCCACCTTGAGGTCGTTGCGACCACTCAACCCCTTGATCAGCCCCGGCTCTTCGACGATCACACCTAGCCGTTTGACAATACGAGGAAGGCTGGTGGCGACGGACAATCCCAACACCTCCATCGTTCCTGCGTCGGGCTTGGTCAATCCGAGGATGGATCGGAAGGTGGTGGTCTTCCCGGCGCCGTTGGGGCCAAGAAAGCCAGTGACCTTGCCGGTCGGCACCGCAAACGAGAGCCCGTCGAGAGCGACGGTCTTTCGATAGCGCTTGCGGAGGCCTTCGACGACGATGGCATCCATCAGGGCGCGAAGGCTAACGGTCGCCCTAGACGACCTCGGGCACCCAATGCAGATCGATCCCGCCGGCGTGGAAGCTGACAGAGATCAGATCGATTCTCCGACACCGCGCAGCTCTGGCGAGCTTTTTGACCTGGATTGCCTTGGCCGGATCGAAGGCATCGATCGCCAGCGCCGAGGTTTCATGAGTCCTTCGAATTGATCTCACTTCCACCGCCGTCCTCCAACCGCCGGCACTGACGATGAGGTCGATCTCCCCCACCCCGACCGTGACGTTCCGAGAAATGATCTTGATCTGACGTCGGACCAGAAACGCGGTTGCAAGATCCTCGCCGAGCCGGCCCAGCTCAGCCGTGGTTAAGCGCAAACATTCGGCCCAGCGCATGGGTTGGTTTCTAGTTGCCGGGGGTGACGAAAACTATTTCCGCACGTCGACGGCGCCGAAGCGATCGACCGGCCAGATGCGAAGCACCGCCTCACCCAGAATGTGGTCCATCGGGATGGCTCCAAACCGGGTGCTGTCATAGCTGATCACGCGGTTGTCACCCATGACGAAGACCGAGTCCGGGGCGACGATCACCGGTCCGAAATCGTTCAATCTCCCCGATTCCAACAAATAGGGCTCGGGCACCTCAGCGCCGTTGACGAACAGTTTGCCTTCTCGGATATGAATCTCGTCGCCTGGGAGACCGATGATGCGCTTGATGAGGTCGTCCGCCGATGCCGTCCGAATGCCGACCGACTCGACGACGTGCCGGAAGACGCTCTCGAAAAAGGTCTCGTCGTCGAACTCTTGGTTGAACGGCGAGACGAACACAACCAGATCGCCTCTTTGCGGTTCACCGAACCGATAGCTCAGCTTGGACACCATCACCCGGTCATTGGGGAGGATGGTCGGCACCATCGAGTCGCTTGGGATGTAGAACGGCTGGACGAGGAACGTCTTGATGACGACGGCGATCGAAACCGCGACCAAAACCAAGATCGCCAGCTCGAGCCAGAATGGCCGATTGCTCTTGGGCTTGGCCGAACTCGCCGCGGACGAGGGCGGGCTCACCTCGTACCGGGTATCAGAAGTCAGTCCCGCTTCTCCTTGATCCGGGCCGACTTGCCGACGCGGTCGCGGAGGTAATAGAGCTTCGAGCGCCGCACGTCGCCGCGCCGAGTCACTTCGACTTTCTGGATGATCGGCGCGTTGATCGGGAACACTCGCTCCACCCCGACCCCAAAGCTCAGCTTGCGAACGGTAAAGGTGGCGTCGAGCCCGCTGCCGTTCTTGGCGATGACGACCCCCTCGAAAACCTGGGCGCGTTCGCGGTTGCCTTCGACCACCCGGACATGGACCTTGACCGTGTCACCGGGGCGAAATTGGGGGATGTCGTCGCGCGCGTAGGCGCGTTTGACGGTGTCGAGCTTGTTCATCGCGATTCCTTGCAGGACCGATCGGCCGGGGAAAAACGCATGTTATCAGGGACGGGCAACTGCGGAGTCGCCGCCGAGGAGATCGGGGCGGCGTTCCGCCGTTCGTCGCCGGCGTTGCTCCGCCCGCCACCTTTCGATGCGGGCATGGTCGCCGGACAGAAGCACCTCGGGCACTTCCCATCCTTTGTACGACGACGGCCGGGTGTATTGCGGTTCTTCGAGGAGGCCGTCACGAAACGATTCCGATTTGATCGACTCCTCATTTCCCACAACTCCGGGAAGCAGCCTTGCGATTCCCTCGATGATCGCAGCCGCCGCGGCCTCTCCTCCGGCGAGAACGAAATCACCTAACGACACTTCGTCGTCGACGAGATTCTCAGCGACACGCTCGTCGACTCCTTCGTACCTGCCGCAGATCAGCACCAGCTCGTCTATTCCTGCCCACCGCTCCAGATCATCCTGTCGGAGCCGGGCACCGGCGGGAGTCAACAAGACGCGATGGCCGGAGTCGCCGAGGGCTCGATCAATGGGCTCGATCATCATCACCATGCCCGGGCCGCCTCCGAAAGGGGCGTCATCTACCTGCCGATGGGTTCCCTTGCCATGCTCGCGCAGGTCGATGAGCTCGATTCGTAAGGATTCCGATTCGAGGGCTCGCGCGACGATTGAGACGCCGAGCGGGCTGGCGAAGAACTCCGGGAAAATGGTGACGATACGGATCAGCACTCACGTCTCCCGAACGTCTTTGGGCAGGCCGAGGATCCGCTCGGCAATGATGTTGCGCTGGATCTGATCGGTCCCGCCGCCGATTCGCAGGCCGGGAGTTCCTAGGAACGCCTCCTGCCAGTCGCCATTGTCGGGCGCATCGTCTCCGGCCAGAAGCCCGGCGGGCCCAAGCAAATCGATCGCCTGCTCGTAGATGTCGGAGAGCAACATGGTCGCCACCAGTTTTCCCAACGAGCCTTCCGGTCCCGGGACCTTTCCCTGGGAAAGGGCGGTCATCAATCGCAGCTGCGTATACCCGAGAGCCTTGCCGGCCACCAATGACCGCAAGAATCGGTCTCGCTGCCTGCGGTTATCCGGAGCGCGTTCGGCGAGGAGGCCGATGAAGGCATCGGCAACGGATGCGCCGACGGCCACCACCGAGGTGCGCTCGAACATGAAGGTGGTGATGACCACTCGCCAGCCGTCACCGACCTCGCCGACCCGATCGGTGTCGGGCACTCGCACGTCGGACAGGAACACCTCGTTGAAATTGGAGGCGCCCGTCATCTGACGCAGCGGGCGGGTGTCGACACCTGCCGACCTCATGTCGACGATGAATGCGCTCAGCCCGCGATGCTGGGGCGCGGTTGGGTCGGTGCGAGCGATGCAAAGCCCGAAGTCGGACTTGTGGGCCAGAGTGGTCCACACTTTCTGCCCGTTGAGAACCCATTCGTCCCCGTCACGGACGGCGCGGGTCGTCAGCGAAGCGAGATCGGACCCGGCGCCGGGCTCGGAAAACAACTGGCACCAGACCTCGTTGCCGGCCAATAGGGGTGGCAGGTAGCGCTGCTTTTGAGCATCGTTCCCGAGAAAAAGGATCGCCGGCCCGCACCATCCGGTCCCGACCGCGAGCGCGTCAAAGGGGATGTCAAATTGGGCCTCCTCGGCGGTGAAGATTGCCTGCTCGACCAGGGTTCCGCCGCGCCCTCCGTACTCGGGCGGCCAAGCAATCCCGGCCCAGCCTGCCTCGAACTTGCGCCGCTGCCAGGCGCGGGCTTCGGCCAGTTTTTGATCCTCCTCATCAGGCGACCACTCGACAACGATCACCGACGGTGAGATCGGAGGATTTGCCGGCCGCTTGGCGTTGGCCGCCAACCAGTCGAGGGCGTCCCGCCGAAAGATCGCTTCTCCGGCTGAGTCGAACGGCTCCATGCTCGATGAGTATGGCTCGCCGTCGGCGTTGCTTTCTACTCGACTCGACGAACCTCGATGTCGCCCGAGACTGTGCGCGCCTTGAGACGGGCCGACCGGGTGGGTTCGGCTCCGCTCGCCTTGGAAGGAAACCTCACGGTTCCGGCTAGAGAATCGATCTGAGCATCTACCCGGGTGCCGGCCGGGATGCCGATGGTTACGTCGCCCGACATCGAATTGAGCTCGATCTGACCACTTCGGCAGCAATCGAGGCGCACATCGCCCGATGCCGATTTGATCTCCGAGCGCCCCTCAACCCGGTCAGCCGAGATGTTACCGGAAGCGGTCGAAACCAGCAGGTCACCTTCTACATTTTGAGCTCGAAAGTCGCCGGAAGCTGAGCTGACCTCACAGTTGGTCCTGCAGCTTTCGACGGTGATATCGCCCGAAGCGCTCCGCGCGATCAGCGTCTCGACCAGCCCCAGATCAACGTCGCCGGAAGCCGTATGAAGGTTGACACGTCCCAGTTGAGCCCCGCGTGAGCAAAGATCCATCGAGGCCACCGACGCATCGAGGTTGGTGCCGGCCGGCGCGGTCACGCGAATGTTGACGGTGCGGCCCCCAAATAGACGGCGCTCTTCGCGGATCATGATCACCCTGCCGACTTGTTCGACCGTCACGAACTCGGCTCCGGAGCCGGAAACATCCACGTCGACGCGGCCGTCGGGGCCAGGGTAGAAATCGGCTCGCCCGGCGGCTACCCGCAGCTCAATGGTGGCGGCCGTGCCGTCCTCGATCTCAAAGATGTTCATACGTCGAAAGTCTCACTTACCCGGCGGCGGCTTGATTTTGAACCCGAGGATGCCCGCCCCGCCAGCGTCTTTAGAACCCAAGCATTGACAGAATCCCCCGAGTCGGAAGCGGCGCGCTCGATGACGTTTTTGATCGAATCGGGAAGCCGCAAGGTGATCCGGGCATCGAAATCGCCTTCAACAGCTGCGGCAGACATGTCGTCCGAGGTGATGCGAAGGCTGGGCTCGCCGTCGCTCAGCATGACTTCAACCCGGTGGCCGGGGAGCTGGGCCCGAACCTCGTCAGCGGCCTGGTTGACAAGTTCCAAAGCCGCCTCTTTCAAAGCTGGATGGAGTGAGCTCAGAACCGCTCGCCCTCCCGCCTCGATGGCCGGATCGGTCACCAGGGCAAGCTGGTTCTGAAGACTCGACTCCAAGTTGTGCAACACGGCGGAGGTTTGCATTAGTGACGGGGCACTGGATTACGTCGCTCGCCGTACTTCTTGATCGGGTACCGCGCTTCGCGGATTGCGTCGATTAGTTGCAGATCAACAAACCACATGGTGTCTCCTTTACTGTTCTGCCGGTAATCCGGCTGTTGCTTGTTTGACACTATGCATGATGTCACATCGCTGTCAGTTTGTCAAGTCAATGATGTCACAAAGTGGGAACACTCGAGACTTTCCCAGAAGAATCAGGCTGAAACAGCCGCCTGCCAGAGCAGCCCGGCGCCAATCAGGGTGACGACCACCCCACCAATGATCGGCACATAGCGCCCGAGCCGCCACCTGCGCGCCACCTGGAGGTTGAGCCCGAACCGGGCGGTGAACAGCACGATCAACCCGGCGCCGACAAGGGTGGCCGCCATTCCGATCCCGAAGGCCACCACCAGGATCACTCCCCACCAGGGCTCTCCCCGGCTGATCCCTCCGAGGAGCAGGACTACCGCCGACGCGGATGGAACCAGGCCTCCGGCCAGACCGAGGGTGGCCAACGAGCGCCAGCCAACCGTCGTCGGCTCATGGCTGTGCCCATGTGGGTGATCGTGGTCGTGCACATGGTCGTGATCGTCGTGGTCGTGCCCGTGATCTGACTCCGCACCCCCGCGTGACCCCCTGAGCGCCCGGTAGAGCATGGTCAAGCCGATCACCGTGACGATGGCGGCCGACAAACCCGAAAGCCACGGGTAAACCGACGCGGGTTGAAACTGAGATGTCGTGAACGCCGTGATAAATCCAAGGACAGCCACGCCGATCGTGTGAGCGATCGCGACCGTGAGCCCGAGGATTACCGCTTGCGGGACCCCGCCGCGCCTCCCGACTAGATACGCGGCCATCAGGGTCTTGCCATGACCAGGTGCCAGCGCATGGCCGGTTCCCAATCCGAGCGCCGCCAGCAATGCCACGAACCAGGGTCCCTCGCTCAGCCCGCTTCCGACTCGTTCGATGATCGTCGGCGCCAGTCCAGTTTCGCTCCGTTCGCCGGTCAGGCTCGCTTCGCCGCTTCGCACCTCGGAAATCGCGTCAGACGGGTAGTTGGTAAGGACGTCGGACTCGCTCGAGGTCGGAAGCTCACTTTCGGCTCCCACCATGACGATCTCAGCCCAGCCGAGTCGGTCGGCGTAGACGCGATTCTCGATTCGCAAATCACCATCTGCCGCCGCGAGGGCCGTCCGGTAGTTGCACTCCAAACGCAAAGTGTCGAGACCACCTTCGCCAGGCGGAAAGGACAGCGCGGTTCCAATAACGGAGAGGTCGAGCGGCAAGTTGTTCAGCGAGACGTCGATGTCGGCAAGCAGCGTCTCGCACTGTTGGTCCTCGTATCCGTCGCCAACCTGCTCACGAAAGGTCGGGATCTCGGCCATGTCCACCACCAACTTCACCAAGAGTTCGTCCTCCCCGACGACGAGACCCAGGTGAACGTTCGTCGTGAAGTTGCCCAACGGATGCGCCGCGATCGACGTCATCGTTAGCATGGCCCCGGCCACGAGGACGAGGAGTCGTTTCATATGGTGCGCGCTTTCATCGTATGGCGACCGTTCCTTCGGCCTTGGTTCGGACTGGCCGGCGAACGGGATTGGCCGGTGCGCACAGGATTTGCTCCTTTCGCCCTGCTCTTAAGGCTCGGAACCGGTTGGCGGTAACCTGCGTCTCAGTATCGAATTATGAAGCGTTTGTCTTTTCTGTTTCTCGGCTTGGTCGTGGCGTGTACCTCGGGAGGAGCTTCCACCACCACAACGGCGAGTCCTTCAACGACATCCACCACGATTTCGGCTAGCACCACTTCGGCGGTCACAACGCCGACGACGGCACCCAGCGGCGCCGGTTGCGGGAGCGAAATGGCAGACGCAGGGCTGCTGGCTACCCCGGCACCGGCGGCCAGCGACGCTGAACAGCTTGCCGCCATAACTTGGGATCCAGATCCTCAATGCGAGAGGTTCAGCCTCGAGTTCACCAGCGCCGAGGGTGCCCCCGCCACCACTTCCCCGCTCCTCGAAGCCAATTTCATGCGCGACGCCGCGGTGCTGCGGGTGTTCTTGGATGTCGAGGTGACCGCCGTGACCGACCAGCTGGTGCAGAGCGGCTTGGTCGACCGGCTCTATGTGGTTCGGCAAAGCGACCGCAAGCTGTTTGTCGATTTCCATCTTTCGATTCCAGCCCTAGCCGCGGTCGGGGTGTCAGGTTCGCCCGGCAATATCGAGATCCTCCTCGAGCCGGGCGGGCCCGCCTACGAGGGGGCAGCGTCGTTCGCCGACAACGTCGTGGTCGTGTTGCCCGCACCCGGTCCGGTTGTCGTCCCCATCGACATCTCGGGCTATTCGCGTAACTTCGAGGCCAACACCGTCGTGCAGGTGACCCAGGATGGAACGGTGGTGGCCGAGGACTTCACCACGGCCGCCGACTGGTCCGAGACCTGGGGCGAGTTCGGCATCGCTGTTTCCCCGGAGGGTTCGGGGCCAGCCGAGCTATTTGTCGGCGAGTTTTCGGCCCAGGACGGCTCCCCCCGCGGCGTAATCCTCGACATCGAGTACTAGCGGCTTTACCACCACGTAAACCTAAGGTTTGCGTGGTGGCCTAGCCACCAAAATCGCCTTAAGAATTGAGCAGGCCCGGGATCGTTCGCACGACTAGAAAACCGTCTGTGATGTTGACCTCGGGCACGAGGTCGGTGACCAGAGGGATGAGACGCACGCCGGTCGGAGTACTCAGCATGAGTCGCGTTTGTGACGACGAATCGTCGATCTCGGTGACAATGCCGAGCCGTGCGCCGGATTGATCACGGGCTTCGAGGCCGATGAGCTCGTCGGGCCAGTATTCGTCGGCGCCGAGCGAGCGCCGTGTGCTGGCATCAACGAGAAGATCGACTTTTCCCAGTGCCTCGGATGCGTTGCGATCGACGATCTCCGAAAAGCGGACCAACAGTCCATGCCCGGTCGATCGAGAGGAGGCAACTGTTAGCGCCTGATCAGTTGAGGTCATCAGCACCTGTCCGCGACGGAATCGGGTCTCGGAGTCGGTATGGAGAAAAACCAGCACTTCCCCGGTTAGCCCGTGGGGGCGGATGACCGTCCCGACCAGAACGGGATCGTTCAGTCTTCGAACTCGACCGAGGCGGTGATGCCCTCCTCGTCGGCCGCGGCTTGGGCGACGGTGCGGATCGAGCGCGCCGTACGTCCCCGGCGGCCGATGACCCGGCCCATGTCGCCGGGACCGGTTCGGACCTCGGCGAGGACTTCGTCGGGCCCCTGCTCGATGATGCTCACCTGCACCTGGGAAGGGTCGTCGACAATCTGGCCGACGACATAAGTAACCACGTTCTTGACGATGTCACCTTTGGCCATCGCTACTGATCCGTCCCCACCAAGTGCGCCTCGCCCTTAGCCGCCTGGAATCGAGACATTGCTCCCGAGATCTCGAGCAGCTTCCGCACTGTGTCGGTCGGCTGGGCGCCGTTGCGCATCCACTCCACCGCTTTGTCGTTGTCGATCTCGATAAGCGACGGCTCCTGGCGCGGGTCGTAGCGGCCGATCTGATCGAGGTAGCGCCCATCGCGGGGCGAGCGACCGTCTATGACCACGACGCGATAGACGGGCTGCTTTTTCTTCCCGATTCGAATCAGCCTCATCTTCACTGCCATCAAATCACCTTCTCTTGCTCTTCTTCTTGGCCTTGGTTGGCCGCCCCACCGGCGGTCGCGGAGGTCGGCCTCCGGCGATCGCTCCAAGATTGGGCATGCCCTTCCCGCCAGCCACCATCTTCATCATTCGTTGTGCATCGCCGAACTGCTTCAGCAGCTGATTGATGTCGGTCGGGGTTCGACCCGATCCTGCCGCGATCCGTCGTTTGCGGCTCCCGCTGATCAGTTTGGGGTTCCGGCGCTCTTCTGGGGTCATCGAACGGATGATCCCTTCCACTCTCGCCAGGTCGCGATCTTCGATGTTGACCTGCTTGAGCAGCGAACCGGCGCCCGGAAGCATAGCAAGCACGTCTTTGAGCGAGCCCATCCGCTTGAGCGCCTGGAATTGTTCGAGGAAGTCTTCGAGGGTGAATTGGCCTTTCTGCATCTTGGTCGCGGCCTTTTCGGCCTCGGCCTGGTCGAAGTTCTGCTCAGCTTTTTCGATGAGGGTGAGGACATCGCCCATGCCGAGGATGCGATCGGCCATCCGCTCGGGGTGGAAGGCCTCCAGCCCATCGATCCCCTCGCCGACTCCGGCGAATTTGATCGGCACCCCGGTGACGGCGCGCGCCGAGATTGCCGCTCCTCCCCGGGCATCGCCGTCGAGCTTGGTGAGGATCAGGCCCGTAAGCGGGACTTGGTCCTTGAATCCCTGGGCGACATTCACGGCTTCCTGGCCCGTCATGGCGTCGACGACAAGCAAGGTCTCGTGTGGCTTCGCCTCCTTCGAGATGTCGGCCAACTCCCGCATCAGGTCGCGATCGATCTGCAACCGACCTGCCGTGTCGATGATCACCGTGTCGAGCGACAGGCGGGTTGCTTCCTTTAAGGCCGACCTGACCAGCCGGGGCGGGCGGCTAGTGCGCTCGGTGAACACCGGCACGTCGATGCGCTCCCCGAGGGTTTGTAGCTGCTCGATGGCTGCCGGCCGCTGAAGATCGGCTGCGACCAGCAGCGGCCGCCGTCCGTTGCTCTTGAGGTGACGGGCGAGCTTGGCGGCCGTTGTGGTCTTTCCCGAGCCTTGCAGGCCAACGACGAGGATCGTCAATGGCGGCGACGCCGACCGCAAAGGCGCGTTCGCCTGGCCGAGGGTGGCGATCAGCTCTTCGTGGACGATCTTCACGACCTGCTGGCCGGGAGACAGGCTCTGATGAACCTCCGAACCGACCGCGCGAATCCGCACCCGCTCGAGGAACTCGCGAACAACTCCAACGTTGACGTCGGCTTCGAGCAGGGCCAGCCGTACTTCTCGCAGCGCGGCGTCCACATCTGCTTCGGAAAGCCTGCCGCGGCTGCGCAGACGACCAAAGATTCCCTCAAACCGTTCGGATATCGACTCGAACATGCCGGGAGGGAGGCTACCTACGCTGGATAAATGACACTGCGGGGCCCATGACGTTTGCAGACGATGCGCGCGATGACGCCCTGCGGGCAGACATCCGCCGGCTCGGTAACGAGCTCGGAAAGGCGCTGACCCGCCAGCACGGCTCCAATCTCCTCAGCCTGATCGAGCAGATCAGGGCGTTGACCAAAGCCAACCGCCTCGCCGGCGACGACACCGCCGACGATCGGCTGACGGAATTGCTGGACGGGCTCGATCTTGAAACCACAATCGAAGCGGTCAGAGCCTTCTCGGCGTACTTCTATCTAGCGAATGTCGCCGAGCAGACGCATCGGGTCGAAGAGTTGGCCGGCAACGAGCGCATCCTCGGCTCAACCGTCGACCGGATCATTGAAGCCAAAGTCCCCCCCAACGAGATCGCGCCCGTCATCGACCGGCTCGAAGTCCGTCCGGTGTTCACCGCCCATCCGACCGAGGCGGCGCGCCGCTCCATCCTGATCAAACTGCGGCACATCGCCGATCTGTTGGGTGAGCGGCTCGAGCCAACCACCACCGAGCTTGCCCGCGCTCGCATCGACCGGCGAGTAGCGGAGCTGATCGACCAGATCTGGCAGACCGACGAGCTCCGCGCGACCCGTCCCAGCCCCGAGGACGAGGTGAAGGCGGTGATCTTCTATCTCGACCAGCTGTTCACGAGCGTCCTTCCCGAGCTCGGCGAGGACATCGCCCTGAACCTCGGCCGTTTCGGAGTCGGTGATCGACCGGTCATCCGCTTCGGCACTTGGGTCGGTGGTGACCGCGATGGCAACCCGGCGGTGACGCCCGAGGTGACGATGGAGACGCTCGAGCTGGCACACGATCACGGCCTCCGCAACCTCATCGCCGCCGTCGAGGAGCTGGCTGAGGAGGCCTCGGTCTCGACCCGGATCAAGTCCATCAGCCCCGAGCTAGAGGCGTCGCTGCTGGTCGATCAGGAGGATCTGCCAATGGTCTGGCAGCGATTCCGCGAGCTCAACGCCAACGAGCCCTACCGGCTCAAGTGCGCCTACATCCATCAACGTCTCATCAACACCCGGCAGGCGATTTTGCACAGCGGCCGGCCCGGACCGGTTTATGCATCGCCTACCGACTTGACGAGCGACCTCAACCTGATGGATGAGTCGCTGCGTGGGAACGACGGAGAGCTGATGGCGAGCGGCGCCCTCGCCCGGCTCCGGCGTCGGGTCGGCACGTTCGGATTTCACCTCGCTACCCTCGACATTCGCCAGCACTCCGCCCTGCTGCACGAATGCGTGGCAGACCTTTACACCCGCATCGGGCTCCCCTACTCGTCCGATCGCGACAGCCGGGAAACCGTCCTCGCTGCCGAGCTCACCAACCCTCGTCCGCTGTCGGCTCCAGTGAGCACCCTCGAAGGCGAATCGGCGACGACGCTGCGGACTTTCGAGACGATCCGCCAGGCGCTCGATCGGTTCGGACCGGTGATTGAGTCGTACATCATCAGCATGTCCCAAGGGGTGGACGACGTCCTCGCCGCCGCGGTGCTGGCACGCGAGGCCGGGCTCATCGACCTCGACCAGGATCTCGCACGCATCAGCTTCGTCCCTCTCTTCGAAACCATCGCTGAACTGCGGCAGGCGGGCGAGCTCTTGGACCGGCTGCTCGCCGTCGGTCCCTATCGCCGCATCGTCCAGTTGCGAGGGAATGTCCAGGAAGTGATGCTCGGCTACTCCGACTCGAACAAAGAAGGAGGCATCACCACCTCGCAGTGGGAGATCTACAAGGCGCAACGGTTGCTGCGCAACGCCGCAGAGCAACACGACGTTCACTTGCGCCTCTTCCACGGCCGAGGCGGAACGATTGGGCGCGGGGGCGGTCCGTCGCACACCGCGGTCCTGGCGCAACCCTATGGAACGGTCGACGGCACCATCAAGGTCACCGAGCAGGGCGAGGTGATCTCCGACAAGTACGGGCTTCCCCGGCTCGCCGCGCGCAACCTCGAGCTGGTGCTGTCGTCGGTGCTCGAGGCGTCGCTGCTGCATCGGACCTCGCGCCAGCCCAGAGACGTCCTCGATAGGTGGACCGAGGCGATGGAGGCGTTCTCGTCCGCGGCCTACGAGAGCTATCGCTCGCTCGTCGAGCATCCCGACCTCATCCCTTACTACCTGACCTCGACTCCGGTGGAGGAGCTGGGGGCGATGAACTTCGGTTCTCGTCCGTCACGGCGTCCAGGGGGCGGAGGGGGGCTAGCCGATTTGCGCGCCATCCCCTGGGTGTTTGGCTGGACGCAGTCTCGCCAGATCATCCCCGGCTGGTTCGGGGTCGGAACCGGCCTGGCCGCCGCGACCGCCGACCACAGCGACACGCTTTCTGACATGGCTGCGCGTTTCCTGTATCTCGAGACGTTTCTGGCCAACGTCGAGATGACTCTCGCCAAGACCGACCTCTCGATTGCCGAGCGATATGTCAACCGGCTGGTCGCGCCCGAGCACCGGCATCTGTTCGGTGTCATCAAAGCCGAGTACGAGCTAACCGTCGCCGAGGTGACCAAGCTCACCGGGCGCGGGATCCTCGGCTCCAACCCTTTACTGGCCCGCACCCTCGAGGTCCGCAACATCTATCTCGACCCGATCAACTATCTGCAGATCTCGCTCCTCGAACGCAGCC
The DNA here is from genome assembly GCA_013812505.1 of Acidimicrobiia bacterium. Lineage (GTDB taxonomy): Bacteria > Actinomycetota > Acidimicrobiia > Spongiisociales > ZC4RG35 > JACCTH01. Next base: position 15,950 of record JACCTH010000079.1, read on the forward strand.
GCCGCGCCGCCCCCGACGAATTGTTACAACGCGCCCTCCTCTTGACCGTTAACGGCATCGCCGCGGGCATGCGGAACACGGGCTAACTGCGAACCCAGGGTTCGTAGCGTTGTACAACAACGACCCCAGCCCACAGAACTGATCTATTCGACCCGCGCCGCTTCGACCAGAGTGTCGGAGTAGGCGACGCCTCCGCCCCAGTCGGTGAGGGTGTCGTTGGTGAGGGCGTTGGCGTGGGCGGCGTCCATCCACCAGCCCCACGGAATCACCGCCAGCCCAGGCCGGAGACGAGCACTGAGCTTCGCACGCAGGGTCAACTCGGCGCGGTCGTTCCAGACGCGGACGTGGTCGCCTTCGCCGATCCCACGCGCCGACGCGTCGGCCGGGTCGATCTCGAAGTAGGGGCCGTCTTCTTTCTCGCCGTGATGGTGGGAGTAAGACGAGTTGAGGAACCGGGTGTGGTTCTTCGGTGTCATCAACATCAAAGGAAAACGCGCCCGGGCCTCGCTCGTCACGCCCTCGCGAGACGGCCTGAACACAGGCAACCCGCCGTGGCCTTGTTGTTCCAACCCCGGTGAATACAGAGCGGCCCGTCCATCAGCTGTGGCGAAACCGCCTTCGGCGTATGGCATCAGCACCTCGGGGAGGTTGAGGCGGACATACCCCTTGCTGCGCATCAGCTCGACATCGGTGTCAACTAAGGCGGACCGAATCAGCGTCTCGTCATCGGTGTCGAACTCGGGATCGGCCATCCCCAGAGCCCGGGCCAGCCGTCGCCAGAGCTCGGTGTTGGGCACCGTTTCCCCGAGTGGCTTGATGGCCGGCTCGTTCCAACCGAGATAAAGATGACCCCAGGCGGGGATCACGTCGAAATGCTCAAGCTCGGTCGTCGCCGGGAAAATCACATCGGCATAGCGGGCGGTATCGGTGAGGAACTGCTCGCTGACCACCGTGAAGAGGTCCTCGCGCTGCAAACCACGCCGGGTGAGATCGGCGCTCGGCACCGAGATCAATGGGTTCCCATTCCAAACGAACAGCGCGTGAATCCTGTCTTCGAGCAATGCCCGGCCGAGGTGGTTCATCGAGACCTGGCGGGTTTCGGAGGGGACATCGAAGACCTCTTCTTTGACCTGGTCAGCCGACCACGACCCCACCGAGCGAGCTAGGCCGCCGCCACGGTGACGCCACGCACCGGTCAGCACGGGGAGGATGGCCAAGGTGCGGAAGAACATCGCCCCCTGCTCACGATGCTCGGCGCCGATCAAGGTCCGGATGAAGCTCGGAGCGGTCGTGCCGTACTCACGAGCCAGCGCTTCGATCTCCGAAACCTCGACTCCACAAATGTCCGCCGCCCATTCCGGCGTCAGGTCGGCGACATGCGCCTTCAACTCGTCGAATCCGGTGGCATGTTTCGACACGTAGTCGCGGTCGATCAAGTCGTCGCGAATCAGCACGTGCATGATCGCCAGCATGAAGGCGATGTCCGTGCCCGGGAGCGGCTGGATGAACCAGTCGGCCGAGCCGGCCGTCATCGTCTTGATCGGATCGATCACCACCACCTTGGCCCCGTTCTTACGCGCCTCGTCGATAAACGGCCACAGGTGACGATTAGTGAGCCGGGTATTGGTCGCCCACAGGATGATGAGCTTGGCGTGGCGAACCTCCGCCGGATCGGCCCCGAGCCCCGAGCCATAGGTGGAAGCGAGGCCGGCTTTTGCAGTTCCCCCACACAGCGAACCGGTGAGACGGCTGGCACCGAGATTGGCGAAGAAGCGCCGGTCGAGCGAGCTCATTTGGATCAAGCCCTGGGTCCCGGCGTCCCACCAGGGCAGAACTGCTTCGCCACCGTGCACTTTCACCACAGCCGACACGCGATCGGCCACAAGCGACAAGGCCTCGTCCCATGAGGCCCGCCGGAACTCGCCGCTCCCTTTCGGGCCGGTGCGGATCAAGGGATAGAGCAAACGGTCTGGGTGATAGACCCGGTTAAGAAAGCGATTCACCTTGGGACAGAGCTCACCCCGGCTGTATGGATGGTCGGGGTTGCCTCGCAACTTGATCGCCACCCCATTTTCGACAGTCGCGACCCAGCCACAACTGTCCGGGCAATCGTGATGACAGGTGCCGAGAACGGTGGTGCGGCCAGGTTGGGACATTGGGGTTTCAGACTATTCGCTCGAACTACTCTCGCTGGCAATGCCGGTGACCGTCGTCGACCATCCGCTCAGCCGCCACTACCTGACGATTCTCCGCGACCGCACAACCGCGACTCCTCTCTTTCGGGAGACCGCACGTCGTCTCGCCTACCTTCTCGTCGCCGAAGCGACGTCGGATATTCCGGAGATCGAAAAGCCGATCGAGACTCCTCTCGAACCCACCACCGGGACCGCCCTCGGCCGGCCCATCGTCGTGGTCGCGGTGTTCCGCGCCGGGCTCGGTCTCATCGACGCCGCCCTCGACCTGATCCCCGATGCTCGGATTGGGTACGCCGGCGTCCAGAGAAATGAAGAAACGGCCGAGCCGATGGAGTACTACACGAAGTTCCCGCCGATGGGTGACGCCCGGGTGCTCATCCTCGAACCGATGCTCGCCACCGGGGGCTCGCTGGCCTGGGCGTGCGACCAGGTCAAGGCCAATGGAGCAACAGACGTCACTGCCGTTTGTGTCGTCTCCGCGCCTGCCGGATTGAAAGTGATGGAAGAGCGGCACCCGGAGGTGCGAGTCGTAACTGCCGCTCTCGACCGCAGCCTCAGCGATGCGTTTTACATTCAGCCGGGTCTGGGTGACATGGGAGACCGTCTCTTCGGCACTGCATGAGCGAGTTCGAAGAGGCCGTGCTGGCAGTCCTGAGATCGCTCGCGAAAGGTGAAATCGTCACCTATGGCGAGGTCGCCGAGCTGGCCGGCTATCCGGGTCGGGCACGCGCCGTGGGACGGATCTTGGCGATCAGTCCCGACGATCTTCCCTGGTGGCGGGTCGTGGGTGCAGGCGGCGTCCTCCGTTCCCCGGATCCGGCTCTCCAAGCCCAGCTTCTGGACGAGGAGAGCCGGATCGAGCGACTCAAGCGACGACCGGGCTCCCCACCGCCCGCCGAACGCCAAGACCCACAACCAGGGTGACGACTCCGAGGCCGGCATGGAGGAAGTGGTCGGCGACATTGACCTCAACGCTCAACAGGGCAAAGAGGGTCGGGAACACCAGCAGCACGACGAACAGGACCATGTAGAGCCAACCGAAGCCGATCACGCCGCGGGCCAGCGAATCGCCCCTTTGGCCGAAGCCGATCGCCAGTGCCACGGCACCGGTGGCGGCGTGGACGATGTTGTGAAGTGCGTCAGTGGCGAACAAGCCGTCGGTGCCGAACAGTGGGTTGTTGGTGAAACCCAAGATCCCGCCGACGATCAGAACCACTCCGATAACGGTGATGTAAGACTTCGCGAACGAAGCATTCATTTGTCTCGCCTCCTTGAAGACGCTTGCAATTTCAAATCGGCCTTTTGGCCATAGGTATTTCGCCGTGACCGCCTGGGCAGATTGCCCCAGATTGACCCGCTCGTTGGCATACTCGGGCTAATGCGTAGGGCGGTGATCATCATGATGGATTCGGTTGGGGTGGGGGAAGCGCACGACGCGACCGATTACGACGATGGGGGAAGCGACACGCTCGGCCACACCGCCAAGGCGGTTGGTGGGCTTCAACTACCGAACTTCCAAAAGGCCGGGCTTGGCAACCTTCATGGTGACCTGCAAGGGGTTCCGGCGGTCGAGTCGCCGTCCATGGCCTTTGGCCGGATGGCAGAAGCTTCGGCTGGCAAGGACTCCACCACCGGGCATTGGGAGATTGCGGGTCTCATCACCACCGAACCGCAGGCCACCTTCACCGACACGGGGTTTCCCGCCGAGCTGGTCGAGCCGATCGAGGCCGAATCGGGCTACGAGTTCATCGGCAATTACGCCGCCTCGGGAACGGTGATCCTCGACGAGCTCGGCGAACAGCATTTCGCCACCGGCAAGCCGATCCTTTACACCTCCGCCGACTCGGTCTTTCAAATCGCCGCCCATGAAGAGGTGATCCCACTTGGCGACCTTTATCGGCTTTGCGAGATCGCCCGCCAGCACTGCGATCGCTTTCAGATCGGACGCGTCATTGCCCGACCTTTCACGGGTGCAATTGGCCGGTTTCGGCGTACCTACGACCGGCGCGACTTCGCGCTGCGCCCTGGTGGTCTAACCCTCCTCGACCACGCCAAAGACGCCGGATTGGCGGTGTTTGGTATCGGCAAGATTGAGGACTTATTCGCCGGTCAGGGCCTGACCGAAGCTGTCCACACCGAAGGCGACGAGGACGGACTTAACAAGACGGTGGACGCCATCGGTACACGAGCCGAACCCGGGATCATCTTCACCAACCTCGTCGACCTCGACATGACCTACGGGCACCGCGAGAACCCCGATGGTTACGCCGCCGGCCTCAAGCTGATCGACTCCTATCTCCCGTCGTTGGTCGATTTGCTCGGACCGGAAGATCTTCTGTTCCTCTCCGCCGATCACGGCAACGACCCCACTGACGGCTCGACCGATCACACCCGCGAGTACGTGCCGCTCCTCGTCAGCGGGATGAACGCGGCCGGAGTCGACCTCGGGACCAGGGACCAATACTGCGATGTCGCGGCGACGATCGCCGAGGGCATGGGCCTAACTGCTCCAGCGCGGGGCATCTCGTTCTACTCAAACATCCGTTGATGAATGCCGTCGAGCTGATCCAACGAAAACGCGATCGCGGCTCGCTCAAACCCGAGGAGATCGCCTGGCTGATCAGTTCCTACACCGACGGAACGATGACCGATTATCAGATGGCGGCGATGGCGATGGCCGTGTTTCTCAACGGCCTCGACCAGAATGAGCTCGCGGCTTGGACGGGAGCCATGCTCCGCTCGGGCGAGGTGCTCGACTTCTCCGATATCGACCGGCCGAAGGTCGACAAGCATTCAACCGGTGGGGTTGGCGACAAAGTCTCGATTCCATTGGCGCCGATGGTGGGTGCGTGCGGGGTGGCGATTCCGATGATGTCGGGTCGAGGCCTTGGTCATACCGGTGGCACCCTCGACAAGCTCGAATCGATCCCCGGCTTCACCACTTCGCTCGATCCGGCTCGGTTTCGGGAAGTGTTGACTGAGTGCGGGATCGTTTTGGCCGGACAGTCGGAGACGCTGGTCCCAGCCGACCGCAAGCTCTATGCCTTGCGTGACGCCACCGGGACCGTCGAATCCATCCCATTGATCTCGTCCTCGATCATGTCGAAGAAGCTGGCCGAGGACCTCGATGGTCTCGTGCTCGACGTCAAGATCGGGTCGGGGGCGTTCATGAAAGACCTGGAACGGGCGCGCGAGCTTGCCCGGACGATGGTTGAGATTGGCCAGTCCTACAACGTGAAGACCGTCGCCCTGCTCACCCGGATGGACACCCCGCTCGGCAACGAGGTCGGAAACGCCAACGAGATCGCAGAGTCGATCGCGGTTCTGCGGGGCGAAGGTCCGGCTGATCTGGTCGAAGTGACCAATGCCCTTGGGGAGGAGATGCTGACGGTGGCCGGGATCAATCCTGAGTCGCTCATCGCGACGATCGACGACGGCACGGCCTTGGAGCTCTTCGGAAAGGTCGTTGCCGTCCAAGGCGGCGATCGCAGGGTGATCGATGACCCTGAAATGATTTTGCCGAAGGCGCCTCATCACCGCGAGCTTGCCGCCGACACCTCTGGTTACCTCTCGCGACTTGATGCCTACAAAGTCGGGGTGGCGGCCATGCGGCTCGGCGCCGGCCGTGAGCGAAAAGAGGACACGATCGATCCCGCAGTTGGGATCACACTTGCGGCGAAGCCCGGGTACAAGGTCGCAGAAGGTCAACCCCTGTTGACTCTCCACTATCGCCACCCAGCACGCCTTGACGAAGCGCTTCGCGTCCTCGATGGAGCGATTGAAATCAGCGAGTACGAACCGGAAATTCCGCCGCTCTTGATCGAACGGATCGACTAGAGCGCGATCAGGGCAACGGCGACCAAGGCAAGGGCGACGCCGATGATCTGGCGACGCGCCAGTGGTTCTTTGAGGATGCTCACGGCCAGGAGGACGGTGATCGCCGGATACAGCGAAGCCAGGACCGAGACGAGGCTGATCAGGCCGGACCGGTACGCCAGGAGAAGGAAGACGTTGGCCAAGACCTCTCCAATCCCGACGAGGTAGATGACGAGTCGCGATCCGGTCGCGGGAACCGGTTCTCTGCGCTTCGCAACGACCACGGCTAACAGTGTCACGGAAGCCGTCCGGGATGCGACCAGGGGCCAAAAACCAGCCCCGTCGCCAGCCTGAGCGAGAGCCGCGAAGAACAGCCCAAACCCAACACCGGCGATCAGACCCATGCCCACTCCTCCGCGGCCCTTCTCGGTTTCGGCGCCTGCCGCCACGATCCAAATTGCAGGGAGGGCTATGGCGACCCCAAGCCATTCGAGACCTTGGGGTCGTTCGCCGAGAGCCACACCCAGTCCGAGCGGGATGACTGCGCTGATCAAGCCGGCGAGGGGCGACACCACTGCCATCCGCCCCCAAGCGAGGCCGTGATAGAGAGCAAGAATGCCGACGAGCCCGACCGTGCCCGCTACCGCTCCCCAGGCGAGGTCGCGAATTTCGAACGCCGTGGCCGGAAACAGCAGACTGGCAACGACTCCGAATGCCAGCCCGACGAGCTGTGACCAGAACACCAGACTAAACGTCGACACCCGCCGACCCACCACCCCACCCATGAAATCGGCGACGCGTAGGTCAGCGAAGCAAGCAACGCAAAGACGGCGGACATTCGAGTTTCGCTAAACCCTGGGTTGCAACCGTCGTCTAGCGACGGTTGCAACCCACAGAATGGAGTGAATCGCACGAGCAACATCATGACTACTCACAACTGGGCGCTCCAACGCCGGCTCGCGCTCCAAGGGCTAACCGGGGCGACTTTTGGCTCGGCACTTAAGGCAGTTAAGCGGCTCGGGTGTGTGCAATCTCAGGAGCTGGTTCCAGCGCTTAACGCAGTAGGAATCCGCGCAGGGCACACGACGATTGACACGACGGCGGCCGAGCTCAGCTCAGGCGCTTTCGTCCGCACCCACATCCTGCGCCCGACCTGGCACTTCGTGGCAGCCGAGGACTTGCGCTGGATCCTGGCCGCGACCTCACCCAAGGTTGAACGGGCCGTTGCCCACCGTCACCGCGCGTTGGGCCTTGACTCCCCCACCATCGACGCCTTCCTCGATCGCATGCAAATTCTTCTCGCAGACAGAAAATCGATGACCCGAGCCGAGATCAGGGCTGCGTTTCCCCAATACAACGGGTCGGCTGTCAGCCATCTGCTCTTGGTCGCGGAACTGCGGGCGCTCGTCTGCTCGGGACCACTCCAAGGTCTGGCTCACACTTACCGTCTGGTCGACGACTTCATTCCCCCAGCCGAAATCGATGTGGAAGCGGCCAAGGTCAGACTGGTCCACCGGTTCTTCGCCGGGCATGGCCCCGGCGAGATCAGTGACCTCACCCGGTGGGCCGCTCTCACCAAATCCGAAGTGCAAACCGCAATCGCTGAGCTCGGAGACAAGCTGGAACGTATAGAGGTCGATGGCTTCGACCTCTATCACGATCCAACGATCGAGGCGGCGTATGAACCCGGCGATTCCCTGCTTCACACCTTCGACGAAGCGACGTTGACCTATCCCCGGCTCAATTTCCCGCGGACGCCCGGCCACCCCCTCGGTGAAGAACCCGGGCCTTTTATGGCCGCCGACCCATTTGCCGGGGCGTTCATCTCCGGCACCGAATGCCCCGGCGGCTGGCGCCTGTCGAATCGTCGCGACGAGGTCAACATTCGTCTCGATGTGGTGCCATCGTTCAAAGCGCGAGCAGAAGCTGCCGCCCACATCTATGCCGCCTATCTTGGCAAACCACTCACCATTAGCTGACCAAAACGAGTGAGTTACGATCAGGCTCTGACCACTCAAGGAGCTTGATGCGCGTCGTCGTTTGCGCCAAACAGATCCCCGACCCTGCCAATCCCTACCGACTCGACCCCCAGACCAACTATCTCGTTCGGCCCAACGATCAGGTTCTCGACGACACCGACCGCTACGGCGTCGAGATGGGTCTACAGCTCGCCCAGAAAGCAGGGGGCGCGGTGACGATCGTCTCGATGGGGCCGACAGGATCGATGCAAGGACTGCGGCAGGCCTTGGCGATGGGCGCGGAGAAAGCGATTGTCATCGACGATGCCGAGCTCAAGGGTTCCGATGCGTTGCAAACCGCCCGCGTGCTAGCGGAAGCCATCAAGAAAGAAGGATTCGATCTCGTCATCGCGGGAACCGAGTCCACCGACGGCTACTCGGGAGTGGTACCGCAGATGGTGGCGGAGCTGCTCGATATTCCCGCGTTGACATATGCAACTCAGGTCGAAGCAACTGAGGGAAAGGTGACAATCCATCGCCAGACCGCGAGCGGGTACGACGTCGTCGAGGCCGCCCTGCCCGCTCTCGTGTCGGTGACGGCCGGTGTCGTCGAGCCTCGCTACCCGACCTTCAAAGGGATCATGGACGCCAAGAAGAAGCCAGTCGATAACCACTCCGCGGGCGACCTCGGGGTCACAGCTAGTCCGGCCGAGAAAGTCACCGAAGTGACCAATGCCCCCACCCGAAGCGGTGGGACGAAGATCGAAGACGATGGCGAAGCGTTTCAAAAGATCGTCGAGCTGCTTGCGCAAAAGAAGGTGATCTGATGGCGAAAGTGTGGGTGTTCGTCAGGGAAACCGACGGCGGTCCTCCGACGCTGGCGCTCGAGCTGCTCACCAAGGCGCGCGATCTCGGCGAGGTCACCGCGTTTTACGCCGGGGCCGGTTCTGAGGCCGCGTTTGCCACAGTCGGCGAATACGGCGCCAGCGCGGTTTTGCAGGTCGATCCGGAAGACTCCTTGGTCGGTGCGCCGGTAGCAAGAGCGATGGCTATCCAGATCGAGGCCGACTCCCCCGACCTGATCCTGTTTGGCCAGGCATACGACGATCGCGACGTGGCCGGACGCCTCGCCGCCCGCATCGGGGCTCCGGTACTGTCCAACGCGGTCGACGTCGACATCGACGGCTCGACCAGTCACGAGATCTTTGGTGGAAGCCAGATTGCAAGGGCTGAGATCACCGAGCCCGGTCCGAAGATCGTCCTGGTGCGCCCGAAGTCCTTCGTAGCCTCTCCCTCTGGTGGCACCGCTCCGTCGGTCACCAAAATCGATCTCCCCGACGTCGGCGCCGCCTCGGCCAAAGTCACGGCCAGCCATGTCGAGGAGCGGGAGGGCCCCAAGCTCGAAGACGCGGCGGTCATCATCTCCGGCGGCCGGGGCATCGGCTCGGCCGAGAACTACGAGCTCATCGAGCGTTTGGCCAAACGGCTCAAAGCGGCGACCGGAGCGACCCGTGCGATCGTCGACGCGGGTTGGGTCCCCTATGCCAAACAGGTCGGCCAAACCGGAAAGACCGTCAAGCCCGAGGTCTACATCGCCTGCGGAATCTCGGGGGCGATGCAACACCTGGTCGGGATGAAGGACGCGAAGACGATCATCGCCATCAACAAGGACGCCGATGCTCCTATCTTCACCATCGCCGACCTTGGCATCGTCGGCGACGTGCACAAGGTCCTACCGAAACTGATCGAAGCCCTCGAAGCTCGCACCTGAGCTTGAACGCTCCTAACGAGGCTGTCGAAGAGACCGTTCATTTCGGCAACGGTCGTGTCAAGTACACGGGCTTCCGTCTCGACGGAGAGATGCATGGAGCTTGGTCGTGGTATCGGACTGACGGGTCGCTCATGCGGACCGGTGAGTTCGATCGCGGTCGCCAGATTGGAACCTGGAAGACGTTTGATCGCGAGGGCAGCGTCGTTAAGGAAACACGGTTCAGCGAGTACCGAACTTGAAATAGTACGCTGCGCGTACTACGCTGAACGTACTAGATGTCACCTGCGCTTCTTATTCTTCTAAGCCTGCTCGAAGGGCCTCGCCACGGTTATGCGATTGCGGCTGACATCGAGGCGTTCGCTGGCAAACGTCTCGGGCCGGGAACCCTGTACGGAGCTATTGGCCGCCTAGTTGATGCCGGCTTCGTGATCGAGTTGCCCGAAGTCGAACGGCGCAAGCCGTTCCAGATCACCGAGCTCGGGCAAAGACATGTCCAAGTGGAAACTCGGTCCATGGCCGCGATCGTCCGAACGGCAAAGGCCAGGCGTGTCGAACGCCCGGTGGCGGATCAAACATGAATCGCATCGTCATCCGGTTCGCACCAAAAACCTGGCGAGACCGCTACGAGGCTGAGGTGCTTGAGATGTTGAGTCAGTCTCCCCATCCGCTGCTCGACCGTTTCGATCTGTTGATGACCATTCTCGCAATGCGAGTCGACGAAAGGATGAAAAACATGTGGGTCTCACGCCGGATGATTGGAAGCTTCGGGTTCGTACTAGCCCTAACGGGATTAGCCGCCATGTGGTTCGCGGCAGGTCATCTCACCACGGGTTGGGCGGAACTTCCTTTCCATTGGTGGAGCGCGCCAACTGTGATACCGGTCATCTTCGGTCTCGGCGTCGTTGGCCTCGCAGCGACGCGCCGTGGGTCGACGTCGACAATCGCTACTCATAAAGGGGAAAAAGCGACATAAGCCCGGACAAAAGAATCGCGACAACGTCGGCGACGACGAGAACCCAACGCCAGCGATCCCAACGCGCCGATGTCTATCTCGACCTGCTGATCGGCAACGGAACCAGCAAAAAGCAAGGGGTCGTCAACCTCCATGTCGACTTGGAAACCCTCACCCGACCCAACGACCACCCCGGCGAGTTGGCCGGCTACGGGCCGGTGATCTCCGACCTCGCCCGCCAAGTCGCCGAAGCCCAAACCCGCGGCCAGTGGCGCTACACCATCGACGACCCCGACACCGGCCAGCCGCTCGGCAACGGGATCACCCGCCGCCGACCCACCACCGCCCAACGCCGCCAAATCGAAGCCCAAAACCCCACCTGCATCCACCCCGGCTGCCGCGCCCCCGCCATCAACGCCGACATCGACCATCGGATCGAATACGCCCACGGCGGCCCACCCACCCCAACTACCTCGACCCCTACTGCGCCTACCACCACACCATCCGCCACCGCGCCCGCTGGACCCGCACCCCCCTCGAAAACGGCGACCACCTCCACCAAAGCCGCCTCGGCCACAAATACCCCACCAGCGGCAGGTCTCCGTAAATTCAAACTTCCGATGGCGCAAAAAACCTGGCCGATGAACGCATGAAGGGCGCGCTGCTGCTCGTCGCTCTCCTCTTGCTCTCTTGTGGGGCGCCTCAGCCAACTCTTAACTCTGAGGGTTGCCCGATCGATGACGAAGCTGCGTGCGGGATCGCCGTGGAGGCTGCAAACGCATTGGCGGCAAAGGATGCAGGTCGGCTCGTCGAGCTGAGCCGCACAGACACGATCACTTGCTCCGAGGTGGTGCGTGATTACTTCCCGGGCTGTGCGAAGGCGGAGACACTTGAGGGTCACGGTCTGAGCGACGCAGAACTGACCGTGGAATTCGTCGATGAAGATGCCTACGAAGCGCGTGTTGACTCGCTATTGGAAACGATCATCGAGCCGGTTGAAATCCTTGGAATTGGCACTTGTGGCCCAGACGAACCGGGCCGACGCACATATCACGTGGCGTGGACCAGCGGTTCCAACCTCGGGAGCTTCGAGCTCACCTACGTCGACGATTGGCGTATTGCGCTTACCTATTTCGACAGCCTCGCAAATTGGGAGTCGCAACAAGGCGACCCGTTGCGAAACGCTTTTTGCGAGGCGGGCCGATCACCTTGGCGGGATCCTCCCGCTACTGATCCAGCATCGACCTGATCACGCCGGCCCAAGCGGTGGCTGGGACGGGTCCAGCGTTGACAACGTCAGCAGCAAGATGACGCTTGGGATGACCGCCCGTCACCATGGCAAGTTGGGTCCGGGTCGCCACGTTGCCATGGACGCCTCGCAGGATCGGTGAGTCGAACGGGCCGAAGAAACGGCCGGGCTCGCACCAGGCCAAGGTGTTGCCGTCGTCAAGGGACCGCGCACCGGCGACTCCGTCAACTGACATCAGCTCAGTCGGTTCGAGAGTTGCCCCAATGAGAATTGCGCTTCCCTCGTCGGCCAGGATCGTGCCTTCGCCGACGACGGGACGGAGGTCGATCCCGGGCCGATCCTCCACGGTGTTCTGGATGTGGTCACTTACAACGATGACGGCAATTTCGTCCCAGGAGATCGCCGCTTCGATTTCGGCGATCCGCCCATCGACGCGTCGATAGGCCTCGCGGGCTTCCTCCGATTCCGGGCCGAAGAGATGCGAGTAGGTGTCGATCGAGCCGAAATAGCCGATCGTGAGCCGAGCAGCCTCAGCAAGTCCCGCTACGAGGCGAGCCAGCACCGCCGAATCGGCCGGATAACCAAGCGGATCGAGCTCGATGTCAAGGGGAAGGTCGCCGTTAGGTGGCCAATGAGACGCAGCGGCTCGTGCTCCCATGACTCCGACTAGATGATGGTCGCCAAGCACCGCGAGTGATTCAGCCACATAACTATCGAACAGCGTCGGAACGCTCGGACCTACCTCCCAAGCACCCACAACCTGGTCATCCCGAATGACATGGTTCACATAGATCCCGTGTTCTGATGGCGGAACTCCGGTGGCGAACGAGGCGTGGTTGGGGTAGGTGCAAGCCGCCATCACGGCCTCACCGGTGCCCGTAGCGGCGCCGTCGGCGTTCGCCCAGCTCCAGAGATTTGGCGTCAGATGTGGCGAAAGGCGGACCGGGTCGAATGCGTCGAGAATGAGAAGGAGGACGCGCACCGGCAGTTTAGAGACTGAAACGAAACGGCAGCAGCTCGTCGAATGAGTGCCGGCGGAACTCAGCGCCTCCGTCGGTTACGTAAACCTCCTCAGGGTTGAATTCCGAGAGAATCTGCCGGCAGCGGCCGCACGGATAGGCATGATCGATCGATCTCGCATCGATACAGGCAACCGCCACTGCCGCGATCTTGCGCACCCCAGCCGTCACCGCCGACCCGACCGCCGTCGCCTCGGCGCAGTTCGCCGAAGGGTGGGCCGCATTCTCGACATTCACCCCGTCAAACACGCGGCCATCATCGGAAAGCACCACAGCCCCGACCCGAAATTTCGAATACGGGGCGTACGCCAGCTGGGCCACCGCCCGCGCCCGCTCCACTAGCTCCTCAGGACTCACGCGTCGGCCAGGAGCTCGGCGACGAATTCGTCGGGGTCGAATGGGACCAGATCGGAGATCGCCTCGCCAACCCCGACAAACTTCACGGGCACCCCAAATTCCTGCTCGACCGCGACGACGATCCCGCCGCGAGCGGTGCCGTCGAGCTTGGTGAGGATGATCCCGGTGAGCCCAACGGCGTGAGCAAACTCGCGGACCTGCGAGATTCCGTTCTGTCCGGACGTCGCATCGAGGACCAACAATGACTCGGCGACACGGCCTCCGTCGCCCTCGAGAACCCGCCTGATCTTGGCCAGCTCCTGCATCAGGTTCTGTTTCGACTGCAGCCGCCCGGCGGTGTCGACGATCAGCACGTCCCGTTTCCGAGCGCGGGCGGCCTGGAGCCCGTCGAAGGCCACCGCCGCCGGGTCGGCGCCCTCGCGCCCGCCCACAACCTCCACCCCTACCCGATCGGCCCAGATGCGGAGCTGGGCGTCGGCGGCCGCCCGAAAGGTGTCGGCCGCGGCCAGCAATGGTTCGTGCCCGATTTCGCGTAACCGGCCGGCGAGCTTGGCAATCGAGGTCGTCTTGCCAGATCCGTTGACCCCGACGACAAGGACGACGGCCGGATCGCCCGCCAGATCGAGCGACCGGTCGGCGCCGTCGAAGGCCGACCGCAACTCGGAGACAAGGAGGCTGCGGGCGGCATCGAGGTCCTCGGGTTTTGCCTTCCGCACCCGCTCCACCAGCCCGGCCGCAGCCGTCACGCCGACATCCGCCCCGACCAACGCTTCCTCCATCGCCTCCCAAAACTCTTGGTCAATTCGACCCCGCCCAAAGGTCGCTCGCAAAGCCTGGCCGAGAGTCGAACGGCTCTTGCCGAGACGGCCGGCGACCGAAGCTGCGGGGCGCCTGGTTGGAGGTGGCGAGGTCCGCGATGGTCGGCGTGCGAAGAAATACCCACCCCCGACGACGAGAAGGACGACCGCCAGGATGATGACGATTTGGATTGAATCCACGCGGCGAGGCTACCGGCCTAGATATTCAGAATGGCCAGGTCGCGAGAAAGGACCTGCGACGAACCCCCTGGCTCCATTGTCACGCCGTAGAGCACATCGGCCACTTCCATCGTTTGTTGCTGGTGCGTGATCAGCACGAGCTGGCTCTCCCCGCGGAAGGTGTCCACCAGCCGAAGGAAGCGCCGCAGATTGGAATCATCGAGGGCGGCTTCGACTTCGTCGAGGATGTAGAACGGCGACGGGCGCGCCCGGAAGACTCCGAACAGGAACGCAAGCGCCGCCAAGGAGCGCTCGCCGCCGGAAAGCAGGCTGAGGTCACCGATCTTCTTACCCATCGGCTGCGCTTCGATTTCGACCCCCGAGGTGAGCGGTTGACCCGGGTCGGTCAGCCGCATGCGGCCCGCCCCGCCTGGGAAAAGGACTCCGAAATAATCCTGATACGCCGCGGCAACCTCTTCGAATGCCGAGCTGAACCGGACCTGGATCTCCTCATCGAGGGCACGCATCACCTGGCGCAACTCGCTCCGTGACTTTTCCAAATCCTCGAGCTGACCCGCCATGAAATTGTGACGTTCGGCCAGCTCCCGATATTCCTCGGCCGCCAGCGGATTGACCGCTCCCATCCTCCGCAGCTCGGCTTGCCGTTGGACCAGGAGCTCGGACAGGTTGTCGCCCGCGATCGCATTCGCCCCCAAGGCAGCGTCCTCATCAGTGTCGAGATCCCGACGAAGGCCTTCGGCAACCGCCTCACGCCGCACCCGCGCTTCTGCTTCGACGATGGCGAGGGTGCTGAGAGTGTCTCGATGGCTTTCGATCTCGTCCTTCGCTCGGCTTAGGTCCGATCGCTGACGGCTGAGCTCGAGTTCGGCTATCCGCAGCTGTTCGCGCCCAACCGCCTGACGTTCACGAAGCACGCCGATCTTGTGACGGATGACTTCGATGGCGCGAACGGCAAGGAACTCGATGCTCTGGAGCCGCGCCAGATCGGCGTCGGAGGCAGATCCGCCGCCCCGCGCCGCCAACTCTTCTTCGACTGTCTGTTGGCGGCCGCGGAGGAGCCCCAGCCGTTCGGAGGCGGCCGAAAGTGTTCGCTCGGCTTCTTGCCACGCAACGCGAGCCTCCTCTTTCGCGGACGCCATTTGCCAGCGGCGTTCGGTGATGTCGGCCATCAAGCGCTGGCGTTCCGCCTCCTCGCCTTCCAAAGCCGAGATCGTCGGCCCGAGCCGTTCGATGGCAAGTTGGCGCTCGGCGATCACGTTGTCGAGCAGGCCCTGCCGCTGTTCGAGCCGCAAATGCTCGCCGGCCAACTCGGCAACCATGCGTTTGGTTCTGCCCCGGGCTTCGGTGATCCCGGCCAGCCTGGCCTCGAGCGATTCGAGAGTCTCCAAAGCTTCGCGCTCTGCTGCCCGGCTTGCCTCAAACTGGCGCCGCATGCTGGTCATCCGGCTTCTGGCTTTCGCCAACCCAACCTCGGCTCGGTCCAGCTCGAAATTCGCGGCCTTGAGCATTTCCGGCTTCGCGGTCGGCGCCAGCCGGATCCCATCGACAGTGAACAGGTCGCCCTCGGGGGTGACCACCCTTAGCTCCGGCTGGTCCTTGGCAAACGCCCACGCCGCGATCCATCCGTCGACAACGACAACGTCTCCCAACAACGCGACCGCAATCTCGAACCCTGTGGCACCGATCAAGTCGATCAAAGGCTCAATGCCGTGTTCGAGCGCTTTCGGCGCTGAGAGCAGGCCTCCAGGTCGCCCTCGCACCGCTGATTGCCCTCCGCCTCCAATTGCTTTGAGGCTTGCGATTGCGACCGCGAGATCGGTGGCATCTTCGAAAGCGATCGCGTCGGCCCACGGCCCGAGCGCCGCGTTAACCGCCGGCAGCCATTCCGGAGACACGTTCCAAAGCGAGGTGAGCGACCCCAGCGCACCCTGTCCATTGGCGACGATCCGTTGTACGTCGGCGGGTCCCGCTTCCGAGGCCGCGATGGCGTCGCGCCGCGCCAAGGCCGCGGCCGCATCGAGCCGGCGCTCCTGCTCGTCGAGCTGGGCTGTCTCCCACGCTTCTTGCTCCCGTCGACGACTTGCGGCCGCGGTGTCATACCGATCCTGGGCCTTGCCCACAAGGGCGTCGAGGTCGAGCATTTCTTGGTCGACATCCGTAACTGTCTTCTTCTCGGCCTCGATCTGCTCGCCCACCACCGACAAGCGATGTTCGATCTGGGCTAACTCGTGGCGATCACGTTCGTCGGCGGCGACCAACGAGCGCTGCTCACCCTGCACAACTGCGAGAGCTCCTTCGGCGGAAAGGTCGGCCTGGTCGGCCAGCGACCTTTCCTGTTCTTCGAGCAGCCGAAACGTCGCTTCGTCTTGCCCGGACTGGTTCGAGGCGTGCTGGCAGAGCGCATCCGTCTCGACAATCTCGCGCTGGAGCAGCAGTTGCTCTTCCTCGAGATCGTTGCGCCGCTCATCGGCGCCTTGGCGACGGCTGCGGGCGTTGCGGTGACGTTCTTTCGCCACCTGCGCAACCCGCCGGAGACGTTCGGTAGTCGTTTCGAGCCGAGCGGCTGCCTCGCTGTCACGATCGATGGCTTCTTGGCGGTCCGACACGGCCCGGGCAGTGGAGTCGATCTCGGACTCGAGGTGGGCATTCAAAGTCCGGGCTGCCGCTAACGCAGCTGAGAGCTCGGTTTGACTGGTGCGGGCATCTTCGAGAGTGCCGTCGAGCTGGCGAAGCTCCTCGCCCGCCAGGAAGAGGGCCAGGCTCCTGACCTCGGAGACCAGGGCGCCGTGACGATCGGCGGCTTCCGCTTGTCGCTTGAGCGGACGCATCTGCCGGCTGACCTCCGCCAAAATGTCGGTGAGTCGAACCAGGTCTTCGTCGGTGCGTTCCAAACGACGCATCGCCCGCTCTTTGCGAAGTTTGTGCTTGAGGATCCCGGCCGCTTCTTCGATCACTGCCCGGTGCTCCTCAGGGCCGGCACTGAGAATCGAGTCGACCTGACCCTGATTGATGATGATGTGCTGATGGCGCCCCACTCCGGAATCGCTGAGCAACTCGGTGACGTCGAGCAACCGGCAGGCCATGCCGTTGATCTCATATTCAGAAGACCCGTCGCGAAAGAGGCGGCGAGTGATGGCGACCTCGTCAAGGTCGAGCGCCATTTGGCGAGCGTTGTTATCGAAAACCACCGTCACTTCGCTGCGGTTGAGCGCGGGCCGGGTGGCTGTTCCGGCGAAGATGACATCGTCCATCCGAGCCGTTCGGAGCGAGCGCGGCGCCTGAGTGCCCAGAACCCAGTGGATGGCGTCGACCAAATTGGATTTTCCAGAGCCGTTCGGCCCCACCACCACCGACACGCCGGGACGAAACTCGAGCCGCGTCCGATCGGCGAACGACTTGAACCCGGCCACCTTCAATGTCTTCAAATACAAGAGTTACACCTGTGTGATTCGGTTCCCGCAGGCTAGCGGATCAGGAAATCCTGGAGGTACCGATCGAGCGCCACCACCTCGGACTCGACCCCGGAAACCTCTGCCAGCGACGGGCCGATCCACAGCCAATCGAGCATCCGATCCACCGCTTCGGGCTCGCCCTGCAACCAGACCTCAACGGTTCGCTCACCCCAGACATTGCGAACCCAACCCCAAAGGTTCAAAGATCGGGCAGTGCTCCGGGTGGCTTGCCGGAATCCAACTCCCTGCACATGTCCGCTGACGACAGCTTTGACCGCCTTGGTCATCAGACCTGGCAATCGGGGCAATAGAACGAGGAACGGCCGCCGATTACGAGCCGTTCGATCGGGGTGCCACATCGCCGGCAAGGATCGCCCTCTCGTCCATAGACAAAGAGCTTGCGCCGATACTCGCCACTTCGACCTTCGGGGCTGCGATACCCAGACTTGGACAACGAGGTTCCCCCGGCAGCGATTCCTGCCTTCAGGATCGGCCCGATCGCCTTTCGAACCTTCGTCATCTCCTGTCCGCTGAGGTCCCCGCCGCGACGAGTTGGACGCACCCCGGCGCGAAACAGCACCTCGTCGGCGTAGATGTTGCCAAGCCCCGCAACGATCCGTTGATCGAGGAGGAGTGATTTGATCGGCGCTTTCCTCCCGTTGAGTCGCGCCGCCAGTTGTGGAGTCCGCGGCAGATCGATGAAGGCGTCCCGCCCCAACCGCAGCTCGGCTTCGAGCTCGTCTGGGGTGAAAACGGCGATGAACCCGAACGTGCGCGGATCGATGAACCGGATCTCGTCGCCCCGGTCGGTTCGCGCAATGAAGTGAGTATGGGCGATCTCCTGATCCTCCGGCGAGACGATGAGGAATCGCCCGGACATGCCGAGATGCATCACCCAGGTGAGCTCGGACTCGAGCCGGCCGAGGATGAACTTTCCGTGCCGATCGAGCCGATGGACGAGCTGTCCTTTGAGTCGATCCACTACGTCCTGGGGGTTCTCGTTACGTCGCCCGGTACGGGGATGGCGAATCTCAGCCTCGACAATCCGCCGCTCCTCCAGATAGGGCGCCAGCAGCCGGCGCGTCGTCTCAACCTCGGGTAGCTCGGGCACGGGAGGAAGCTAAGCATCGTTTCTCCCCCGGAGGAGGGGTACCCTTCACGCATGTCCGAGGATGCCTATACCGCCACCTACCGGGAGTACGTGGCCGCGATCTTCGAGGTTGGTGAGGAGGGCCTGCCGGTGATTCAGGCGCGGATCGCCGAATGGTTAGGGGTAAGCCGCGCCTCGGTATCAGAGATGATCCGGAAGATGGAGTCAGACGGGTTGGTCTCGGTCAATAGTGAGATCACCCTCACCCAGGCTGGACGCCACCTCGCCGAGGTCGTAGTTCGCAGGCACCGACTCGCAGAACGATTCCTCAGCGAGGTGCTCGGGCTGCCGTGGGTGAAGGTCCACGCCGAGGCCGAGGTTTGGGAGCTGGCTATTTCCGACGATGTCGAGGCAGCAATGCTCGCGAAGCTCGGCAGGCCGACCACCTGTCCACATGGCAACCCGATCCCCGGAGCCGGGTACCGACAACCCAACCTGATGCAGATGTCGAAAATGCCAGCGAGAAAAGGATCGGACGAGCCGATGGTCTTGCATCGCATCTCAGAAGAGCTCGAGCTCGACAACGAGATCATGGGATTTCTCGACGACTCCGGTCTTCGTCCTGGAGCTTCAGTCGAACTCGTCACGCAGACAAGAGACGGCACCTTGACGGTCGCAGTCGGTCACGGTGAACGGGTGGGCATCAGCCCGTTTATTGCCGAGCGGCTCTTTCTGGCCGCAACGCCGGTCTAGTCGTTCTCGCCAGCTGTTAACGACGCCAGCGCGGCACGCGCCGCTTCCTGCTCCGCTTCCCGCTTGGAGGCGCCACTCCCCTCGCCCCGGACTTTCCCCCCGACACTGACGTCGGCATGGAACAGCTTGCGATGATCGGGCCCGCTTGCATCGACCACGTAAAGGGGTGATCTGCCGGAGGCGGCCAGCACTTCTTGCAGCCGGGTCTTGTAATCGGCGCCGCCAGGTCTCTGGGCCCGCTCTTCAATCCGATCCGCCCAAAGCCCCAGCACGACCGTCGATGCCTTTTCGAGATTGGAGTCGAGATAGATGGCGCCGATCACCGCTTCCATGGCGTTCGCGAGGATTGATGACTTCGCTCTCCCTCCGGTCACTTCCTCGCCATGGCCGAGTCGCAGGTAGTCGTGCAGCCTGACGTCGGCCGCAACCGCCGTGAGCACTTCCTTGCTCACCGAGGCTGCCCGGACTTTGGCCATCTCTCCTTCGCTCATCGATGGGTAGGTCGAGTAGAGATAAGAAGTGACAGAGAGCCCGAGGACGGCGTCGCCGAGAAACTCCAATCGCTCGTTGTCGGCCGTGTCGTCGTTCTCGGCCTGGAACGAGCGATGGGTCAACGCCGCTTCGAGCACCGCCAGGTTGGAGAATTGATAACCGAGGGTTTCCTCCAGGTTGCGATCAGACGGACGTAACTGAGTCATTCCTGTCCACCACCCGGCGCAGGCGATCCCGCACCCGGGCAACGAGGTCCTGATCGAGACCGGCTCGAGCCATGCGCAGCGCGTTGTAGGTCGCCACTCGTCCTGACGAACCGTGCGCGATCACGACGACCCCGTTGACCCCGAGCAAATGGGCGCCACCGGTGTTTTCGTAATCGAGTTGATGTCGAATCGGTCGCACCGCCGCCGCCACCTGCTCCACCAGCTCGGGCGGCAACGATGACACCGCTTCTACCACCATGTCGGCGACCATCGCGGCCACGCCTTCGGTTGTCTTAAGCGCGATGTTGCCGACGAATCCATCGGTTACAAAGACGTCGGCCCGGCCGGTCCCGATGTCCCTGCCTTCGACGTTGCCGACAAAGTTGAGGCTGGACTCGTCCAAGAGCTTGTAGGCGTCCTTCTCGAGACCCCGTCCCTTGCCAGGCTCTTCGCCATTGTTGAGGAGACCTATTCGTGCGCTAGCCAGTCCAAAGAACACCTCGGCAGCAACCGAGCCCATGATCCCGAACTGGAGGAGATGTTCGGCTTTGACTTCGAGGTTGGCTCCGCAGTCGAGGATCAGGATTGGTCCGGCCGGGGTGGGAATGACCGAGGCAAGCGCCGGACGATGGATTCCCTCGCTCCGCCCAATGACGATGGCCGCCGCCGCCATCGCCGCCCCCGTCGAGCCGGCGGAAACAAAAGCTCCCGCCTCACCTGCCTTGACGAGACGGGCAGCAACACTGATCGACGAGTTTGGCTTCTCACGCAAGGCTCGCGCCGGATCTTCACCCATCTCGATCTGCTCGCTGGCGTCGACGATTGGAAGATCGATATCGTGGCCTTCGAGCTCTTGGTAGATCGCGTCGCGCTCGCCCACCAGTAGCACATTCATCCCGTCTGCCGCTGCCATCACCGCTCCCGCCACGATCTCAGCTGGAGCCCGGTCGCCGCCCATCGCATCCAGGGCGATTGCCGTCATTCGGTCTCTAAGACCTCGCGATCGCGATAGGTACCGCACGTCGGGCAGGCACGGTGCGGCAACTTGACCGTGTTGCAACGAGGGCAGACGGAGGTGGGGGGCTTTCGGACCTTCCACGACGACCGGCGCGAATGCGTACGCATGCGCGAGCTTTTCTTCTTTGGCACCGCCATGGTGTCTTCCTTCAGCTTTCGGATCCGAACAGTTGTCTCAACGCGGCAAAAGGTGACGAGGGCTCCTCGCCGTGCCCGGCGCAAGGGTCAGTATTCAAGTCGGCGCCACACTCAACACAAAGTCCGAGGCAGTCGCGCCGGCAGACCGGGTCGGCCGGGAGCGCCAACGACAGCTCGTCATGAACAACTGGGCCAAGGTCGATCATCCCGTCAACCCAGATCGGCGATTCGTCTTCGCCTGGATGGCGCCCGAAGAGCTCGGACCATTCGGTTTCGATCGGACCCTCCCACTTCCGGAGGCAGCGGGCGCAGACGTGATCCGCCATGACCCCCGACCAGCCGTCGACCAAGACCCCGAGGCTGGTGGCGGTGACGTGGGCATAGGTTGCCGAGCTCGATGAGACGCTGCTCTCGCCGATCTCGAAGGTGAACTTGGCCTCGCCGTAGACCCAGCGATCAGCCCCGGGATGCCCGAGCAGGTCGGACACTTGAAAGCAAAGGTTGTCCATCAGTCGTAAGGAACCTCGGGCGGTTTGGGACGGGCGCGGTAGAACTCGTCGCGAGTGAAATGGACGCGGCCCAGCAGCTCGGTAAGGAGCGTCTCGATTCGGGAAAGGTGGCCATCGATTTCGTCTTCGGCTTCGAGCCTCATCCTGCGGGAATCACCTTCAGCTCGCCGGACGAGCACGTTGGCTTCCTCTACGGCCTCGGCCAGCACATGGTTATCAGATACAAGGCGACGCGATTCGGCATTGGCCTTGTCGGTGATCTCTTTGGCTCGCTCGTTAGTGCGGGCGATAAAAGCTTCGCGTTCGCGGACCATCCAGCGCGCCGCCCGCAGCTCATTCGGGAGCTCAGCCTGGAGCTTTTGCAGACGGGCGAGCAGCATGTCGCGATCGATCAATACGTTGCTTGACAACGGCACCGACTTGGCTTCCTGTACCTCGGCAACGAGCGATTCGAGGATCTCGAATATGCTCTCGTCGCTTTCGTAGAGGTGATCGGTCATAGCCGCTCCTTCAAGATCCGCTGCACAGACGGCGGAACGAGACTCTCGACGTCGCCTCCCAACCGTGCCACCTCCCGCACGAGCGACGAGGAGAGGTAGCTCCACTGCGGGTTGGTCGGGATGAAAAGAGTCTCGACTCCGGAGAGAGTCCGGTTCATCTGCGCCATAGCCAGCTCGTAGTCGAAATCGCTCAGGGCTCGCAAACCCTTGACCACTACGTCGACCGACTTGGAACGAGCGAAATCCACCAACAGCCCCTCGAAGGCCTCGACCTCGGCCTTGCCGTCGATCAGGTCGGAAAGCACCTCGACTCGTTCTTCGGCCGAAAGGAGCGGCGTCTTCGACGGATTGCTTACCACTCCCACCACGACGTGGTCGAAGGAGTCGATCACCCGCGCGATGACATCGAGATGGCCGTTGGTAGGAGGGTCAAAACTTCCAGGGCAGAGGGCGGTGGTCAGATCAGCTCCGTTTCGTCGCGCTCATTGTGCCGCGGCCTGGGTGGAAGGCGCGGCAACCCGGTAGAGGACGGTATCGCCATATCGATAGACTCCGGCTTCGGCCCAGCCCTTCGGCAAAATCGGCAACGGATCGGGGTGACGGCGGTGAACCACCATCTCCGCCGCTTCCGCCGCCACGCTGGCAGCCGTCTCCATCTCGCCCGCCACGACTGCAGTCGGCAGCGACCACGGAGGGTCGAGGAAGAGGAGGTGGAAACTTTCAGCCGGTGGGCGGGCCAGGAAGCCGGCCACCGATAATCCGCTCACGACGGCGCGGTGCTCGAACCCAACCGAAGCCAGATTTCGGCGCAAAGCCGCGAGGGCCTCGCGACCGTTCTCGACGAAGACCGCTCGCCTGGCGCCACGCGACAGCGCTTCGATGCCAAAGCTCCCCGACCCCGAATAGAGGTCGAGCACTTCAGCCTCCTCAACCCGATCAGCGATCGCCGAGAAGATCCCTTCCCGCGCCCGATCGGTGAGCGGACGGGTGGCGGCGGCGGCCGGCGCCAAGAGCCGTTGTCCTTTGGCCTCCCCGGCAATGACCCGCATGAAGCGATTCAACCAGGGAAATACGGTGCTCCCAGCTACTCAACGAGTACGCCGCCGCTCGCGTTGAAGGTGGCGGTCACGGCTTTGGCCGCGTTCATGGTGACTACACAGGAGCCGGTGCCGGTGCAGGCGCCTGACCAACCGGCGAAGGTGGCGCCCCTGGTGGCTCGGGCGGTCAGAGTCACCACTGTGCCGTTGCTGTAGGCCTCGGTGCAGTCGGTGCCGCAGTTGATGCCCGTCGGTGAGCTGGTCACCGTCCCCGTACCCGTGCCAGCTTTGGTGATCGTCAAGGTGAAGGGGCCGCCGCCAGCCGTGTTGAAGGTGGCGGTCACAGCTTTGGCAGCATTCATGGTGACTACACAGGAGCCGGTGCCGGTGCAGGCGCCCGACCAACCGGCGAAGGTCGAACCGGCGGCAGGGGTAGCCGTGAGGGTCACCACCGTGCCGTTGCTGTAGGCCTCGATGCAGTCGGTGCCGCACCTAATCCCGTCGGGGGAGCTCTTCACGGTCCCGGTTCCAGTGCCAGCTTTGGTGACCGTCAACGTGAAGGGGCCGCCGCCAGCCGTGTTGAACGTGGCGGTCACAGCTTTGGCCGCATTCATGGTAACGACGCAGGAGCCGGTGCCGGTGCAGGCGCCCGACCAACCGGCGAAGGTGGAACCGGCGGCAGGGGTAGCCGTGAGGGTCACCACTGTGCCGTTGCTGTAGGCCCCGGTGCAGTCGGTGCCGCAGTTGATGCCCGTCGGTGAGCTGGTCACCGTCCCCGTACCCGTGCCAGCTTTGGTGATCGTCAAGGTGAAGGGGCCGCCGCCGACGCCGGAACCGACGTTGACGAGGACGCTGATCCCGTTGGTCGATGACGTTGCGGCCAAGACGTCCGCACCCGCGCTCTGAAGTGAATCGGCAGTACCGCTGGCGGCGGTGACGGATTCAGCAGTGGCCGGACCTACCACGTCGAGACGACCGTCGCCGTTCATGTCAGCCAACTCGACATCGGTCAAGTCGGTGTGCATGCCGTAACGCAACTGAGCGCTATCGAAAGTGCCTCCGCCTCGCCCAAAATGGACGCCGATGTCCTTGCCTGTGCGGTTGGCGACAACAATGTCGACGAGGCCGTCACCGTTCACATCGCCGGTGTCGATCGCCCATTCATTGAACAGGCCGCTGATCACTTCAGACGGCAGGACCTGGGAGATCGTCAATTGACCGAGACCGTTGTTCAACAAAACGGCCGTGCCTTCTGGGCTGAGGTTGGTCGCGGTCACATCGGTGTCACCGTCACCGTCGAGGTCGGTCAGGGCGAGCTCTCGGTGGCTGGCACCAACGGTGTACGAGACGGGGCTGGCGAACTGGCCTCCGCCGGTTCCAAGGGCCACGCCGACATCGCCTTGCCCGAAACTGGCGTTGTTCGTTATGCCTACCAAATCGGTGAGCCCGTCACCGTTGAGATCGGCACCCATCGCCATAGTGACCTGGTGCAGCACGGGAACGAATATCTCAGTCGGGAAAGCGCCCAAGCCATTGTTGAGGCTGACGGAGACGTCGCTCGTGTGTGTCCCACAGGAAAAGCCGGACCCGCCAACCACGACGTCCTGATCGCCGTCGTTGTCGACGTCAGCCGTCGTAACGCGACCAACCCCGCAACCATTTACAGCCTGGAAAGTCGCGGCGCCAAAAGTGCCGTTGCCCGGATTGAGCGCGAAGCCGAATTGCTTGGGAAAGGCGCTGGCTTGCCACACCAAATCCGGTGCGGAGTCGCCGTTGAGACTCGCTGCCCATACCGAGGTAGGCGATCCGGGAGGCGACGAGATCGTCGAACCCGCAGTTAACGCGCCCGAGCCGTCGTTCAGCTTGATGTCGATGACTTTCTGGGTGGGGATGCTGGAGGCCACATCGAGATCGCCGTCAACGTCGAAATCAGCGATGGTCACCGTATCGGGAGGGGCGAAGGTCGGGTAGGTCGGAGGTGCCTCGAAGGCGGCGGTGACAGCTTGGGGATGGATTGCGCCGGTCCCGCTGCCTTGGTTGCTCACTGCCATGTCCAACTTCCCGTCACCGGTGAAGTCGGCCGCCGCGATGTCATGCGGCTGGTGGCTCGATTCCACAATCTGAACGACGCCGAAAATCCCCGCCCCCTCGTTGAACAGCATCGAGACGTCGCCGGTCAGGCTGGAGCCCAAGGTCGCGCTGTAGATATCGAGGTCACCGTCTCCGTCGTGGTCAGCGAGGACGATGTTCATCGAGTTGAACCCGGCCGTGTAGGTGTCGGTCGTGAATGAGAGCCCGCCCTGGTTGCGAAGGACCAAATGAGTCGTCCGACTACCCCCAACAGCCAAGTCGGAATCGCCGTCACCGTCGACATCGCCTGCATCCAGCGAGGGGATGCCCGAGTAGTCGGGCCCTGAAAGTGGAATCCGGGTCGCGATGCCAAAGACGCCGGCGCCGCTGTTGGTCAAGACAACGACCTCGGACTCGTTGGTATTGGAATCGAGCCGTCCGACAGCCAAGTCGCGGTCTCCGTCACCGTCGAGATCAGCAGAAGTGATGCCTCCCTGCCCATCACCGACGGCGATCTGCTGTTGGGGGCCGAAGGTGCCGCCGCCCTGATTGAGAAGGACGCTGGTGAACGTCGCGCCCCATCCATTGGTAATCGCCAGGTCGCGGTCGCCATCCCCGTCGAGGTCAACCAGCTCAACCCGACGACCAGCCGAGCCTCCGGTCGCGCTTTCCCGCGTGAAGGTGCCATTGCCGGAGTTCCGGTAAACATCGATGGAGGTGTTGCTGAGGCTCGAGCCATCGGCTACAGAAACCAAATCGACATCGTTGTCACCGTCGATGTCACCAGCAGCGACATCGTTCGAGTTGTCTACGGCCGGATAGTTGACGACGTCAGACAGGGTGCCATCGCCAAGGTTCAACTGGACGGCAAGACTGTTGCCCACCACCTGACCCGTAAAGAAGTCCCTCCGCGCCCAAGCTGCATCCACTAGGGCGTCGCCGTTGAAATCCGCTGTTGCCACCGCGGATGGGGAGCGGCCCACCGGGTAGCCGACCCAGGTGTCGAAGCGGCCGGCGTCGCCGAGGCTGGTGGCTCCGGCAACCTGCATCAGGCCTATGGCTAAAAGTCCCGCGACCATGATCAAAGTGCGCGGTGACACCAGGCGGGATTTTCTCGTCTCCAAGGTGAACCCTCTCTCCCAGGTAAGGACTGTCGAGATGATACGTACCCCGAGGGGTATTGGTTCTTCAGCCAGGGATTGTGGGGCGGCAGCCCTATAGCCTTTCGCTCATGCAGCGGAACCCCTGGCTAGTCGGCTCCGTCGCTCTTCTCGCCGGCATAGCAATCGGGCGCTTGGCTGCGCCCGATAGTCCAGGGACAAGCGAATCGACAGCTACGACAACCACCTCGTCGAGCTCATCGGCAACGGTTGCTGTCGAGGGCGCCTGCGCAACGCTGCGCGCTCTGACCGTCAACCCTGAACTGCCAGGCGTGTTCGAAGGTGGGAACTTCCTCTGTGTGGACTTCAACGGACTGGATCTCTCAATGGCCAACTTCGATCGTGCGTATCTTGTCGGCGCCAGTTTCTTCAGAGCCTTCCACCGCAATGCGTCATTCGTCGGCGCTGATCTTCGCGAGGGCAACCTGATGGACGCCAACCTCGCTGTAGTCGATTTCGCCCGAGCCGACCTCAGAGGCGCACAGCTCCCCTGCGGCTCGGAATTTCAAACGCCAATGCTCCGCCGAAACTTCACCGCCGCCGACCTCAGTAGCTACGAGGCCGGTGGGTGTGTCTCCATCGGCGGCGGACGCCTTGACCGGGCGAGCTTCACAGGGGCCGATCTCGAAAACGTGTGGATCGTGTTCGAATCCTTGGTCGGCGCTGACTTCACCGATGCCAACCTGCGGGGAGTCGTTTTCATGAACCTCGAAGGTCAGGAAGAGCGTCGGCCCGAGGGTGTCATCTGGTCCAACACCATTTGTCCGGACGGTGTCAACAGCGGAACGCAAGGCTGCGACGACCATCTATTGCAAGACTGACAACGGCTCGCTCGGCAGTCGACCGTTCTGGCCGAGCCCAGAATTTTCTTTGGATTTCTTTTCGGAATCGGTCGTTGCGGAACCGTTTCTGTCACACCCTCTGCCCGCCTGATGACCGCCGCCCGCACCGACCTCCCCCAGGTGCGGGAAAAGATGTTGGCCGGGAGTGGGGGATCGACCGGGCCGCAGTAGTCGCCAAGTTGGCCGCCGCCGGCCTCCCCGCCGACCAGCTGTTGGAGACGGCGGATACGTTTTCGTTGGGCCGGCTCTACGGCCTGTTGGAGAAGACCCGCCGCCTCG
>JACCTH010000085.1 GCA_013812505.1 Acidimicrobiia bacterium
ACGACTTCGTCGTATCCAACTTCACGTCCGGCCGAATCCAAACCTATCCGCTTTACGTCTGGAGCGCGGCCCGACGCGGGATCCCTCCCCAAGTCAACGTCTGGGGAACCATCATCTTTGTTCTCACTGTGACAGTCATGGTGCTCTTCCTCTGGTCACAGAAGCGGCGCCAAAGGAAAGTCGGCATCTAGCGCTCTGTTTCTCCCCTCGGAAAAAATGTCGCTTTACCTGGACCTGACTCGCCGCGAACTCCCCGCGTGCGCGTAATTCGTCCTGCGGCGAACTCCCTAAACCAAATCTGTCCTGTAGCGAACGGTACTCGTTCGCCACGAGACAAATTTCCCCAAAGCGTTCCTGTGACGACAAATAAACCGGAAGCCAGGCGTTCGGGTTTCTCCCCCCCGGGGGGAGAAACGTCTGGAACCGGCGGGAGCTTCGCTCCGTCCAAGCGGCATGAAACGAACAATGCTGGTGGTACTGGCATTGAGCGTCACGCTCATTGCCTGCGGCGGTTCAGATGCGGCGAGAACGACTGCGCCGGACGAGGCCCAGCTTGGAGACATGGCGGCTGCGACGACAACCGCCACTGCCTCCTCGCAGGGCAATGGTGACGGCGATTCGCTTGGGATCCCGCCGGTGATCGATCGGAAGGTCATTTACGAGGGGTCGATGACCCTGCAAGCGGCTGACACCCGCACCGCCTTCGATCAGATCCTTTTCATGGTGGAGACATCAGGCGGGTTCCTTGCCTCTTCCACGATCGAGGAGGCGGCCGAGGGCGAGCAGCCGTCGATCTTTTTCACCGTCCGGGTTCCGGCTGACAAGTTGACGGCGACCCTCGCCGAAATCAGAAACGTTTCCGACCGAGTGGTATCCGAGTCGCTCCAGAGCCAGGACGTCACGGACCAGTTCGTCGACATCGACGCCCAGCTCCGCAACCTCTACGCCTTGGAGGAAGAGCTTTTGGCTCTGCTGGCCGAGTTGCGCGACAACCCCGACGCCGACCCGGCCAAGTTGCTGGCCGTCTTCGAACAAATCCGGTACACCCGCGGCGAAATCGAACAGCTCGAAGGCCGCAAGCAGTTGCTAACGGACCTGGTCGCATTGGCGACGATCAACCTCACCGTGGATCCATCCCCGGCGGCAATCCCGATCGTCCCGGCCGATCCTGTGTGGGAACCAGCGACCGTGGCTAAGGAAGCCCTTCGCAACCTCGTCGAAGCGATGCAGGCGCTAGGTACGGTGGCGATCCGCTTCGTCCTCTACACCCTGCCCGTGCTCCTACTCGTGATTGGCCCGTTTGCGATCTTGGGTTGGTGGCTCTGGCGCCGCGCCCGCAGAGCAAAGCCGGTGCCAGTCACGGTGGGAGCGACCGAGTCTTAAACCCCTGATGAGCTCTTTTCGGCCAAGCCATTAAGAAGCTCGAGAACGATCCGGTTGGCGAGATAGGCCGTGATCTCGCCGGGGCCGTCGTAGCCGGGGGCGACCTCGACCACGTCGGCCCCGACGACCGGAAGTTCGCGGGCAAGCCTGCGCACGGTGTCCATCAGCTGGCGCGAGGTGAGGCCCCCGGGTTCGGGCGTGCCGGTGCCGGGGGCAAAGCCGGGATCGACGACATCGATGTCGATTGAGATGAACACCCCCTTGGCGCCTCCGGCAATCGAGTACTCGACCGCTTCGTCGACCACAGTCTTGAGACCTCGTTCCTCGATCTCGTTCATCAGGTAGCTCCGCATTCCCTGCTCTTTCATCCACGCCATCACCTCTGGCTCGGGCCAGTAGCCCCGGAGGCCGATCTGGACGAAACGCGGGCCAGGCACGGCGCCGGATTCGATCAGCCGACGCATCGGCGTGCCGTGCCCATAGAGCGTCCCGTTCTGGCTCACGCCGGTGTCGGCATGCGCATCGAAATGCACGACGGCGATCTCGCCGGCGCCGAGGACGTTGGTAACTCCGGTGGCGTTGGCGAAGGTAACGGTGTGGTCCCCCCCCAGAACGACCGGGATCTTGCCGGCGGCGGTGACCTTTTCAACGGTGGCGATGATCCGCTCGAGCGAGAGCTCGACCTGTCCCGGCACCACATAGACATCGCCAATGTCAACTACACCGAGGGTTCGCAGCGGGTCGATCCCAGTCGGCAGATGGGGGCGGTAGCCGTCCATAACTCCGTAATCGGCGTCGCGGATCGCTTGCGGTCCGAAGCGGGCACCCGGTCGATAGCTCGCCCCCCAATCGAAGGGCGCTCCGAGAATTACGACCTGACCGTCGCCCAGATCATCGAGTGTCTTCGCCGGCACACCGAGGAATGAGCTGCGGGAGGCAAAGGCGATGTATTCGGCCGAGGCGAACGGAATTTCCTTCGCCCGATCCTCATAGGGGACCGAGGCAAAATCGTGGGGCATCCGATCACGCTACCGAAGGCTTACTCCTGGCGCAGGTTGAAAACCACGGTTTGGAGATCGGTAAACTCTTCGATGCGCTGGCGCCCCCAGCCGGTATCGGTCCCGGCCGCGCCGCCAAAGGGTTGGAAGGTCTCCCAGAAATCGGTCGAGTCGTTGACGATGACTGTCCCGCTACGGATTCGATCGGCGTACCAAAAGGCTTTGGTGATGTCATTCGTGAACACGGCCGCCTGCAGACC
>JACCTH010000111.1 GCA_013812505.1 Acidimicrobiia bacterium
GGATCGACCGGCCGCCCGGCTTCGACCCGGACCTCATCGACCATGGTGACCAGCTTTCGAATCTCCATACCCTCATTCTTGCGTATCCATACCGGTGTTGGCGGGGGCAGATGTACGCAAGAATGGATCTGTGGATTACCTGGCCCCGTCCGACCTCGATTCCGCCCTGACCGCCGTAGCCGACGGAACGCGGACAGTGATGGCGGGAGCGACTGACTTCTACCCGGCCCGGGTGGGGCGTCCCTTGACCGAGCCGGTGATCGACATCTCGGGGCTCGACGAGCTTCGGGGAATAACCATGACGGAGGATTCCTGTCGGATTGGTGCTCTCACCCGCTGGAGCGACATCAGAAAAGCTGATCTGCCGCGGGTCTTCGATGGCTTGCGTCTCGCCGCCTCCGAGATCGGTGGCATTCAGGTGCAAAACGCCGGCACTATCGCCGGCAATCTCTGCAATGCTTCACCGGCTGCGGATGGGATCCCGCCGCTTCTAACCCTCGACGCTTCGGTGGAGTTGACCTCGCAAGTGGGGCGTCGCGTCGTCCCGCTGCAGGCGTTCCTCACCGGCTACCGGCAGACCGATCTTCGGCCCCATGAGCTCGTGACGGCCGTGATCGTCCCCCGCGGTGTCGAAGAACGATTCTCGGACTTCCAGAAACTCGGATCACGCAGCTATCTCGTCATCTCGATCGTGATGGTGGCGACGGTGATTGAAAGCTCGGCACATGGCACCATCGTTGACTCCCGCATCGCGGTGGGAGCGTGTTCACCAGTGGCACAGAGGCTCACCCAACTCGAGTCCGACCTTCGGGGTCTTAAGAGCAGCGATCGATTGGAAGATCTGCCGAGAATGGATCACGTCAGCGGTCTCGCCCCGATCGATGACGTTCGCGCCACTGCTGCCTATCGCCTCGATGCGACCCTGGCCCTGGTCCGACGATCGCTCCGCCTCTTTTCGGAGTCCCCGTGACCACAGTCAACTTCTTGGTTAACGGGCAGCCGGTCGAGGTCGACTCGCCCCCGTTGCGCCGTCTCACCGATGTGCTCCGTGACGACCTTGGCCTCACCGCCACCAAGGTTGGTTGCGAGGCGGGCGACTGCGGGGCATGCTCGATTTTGCTCGACAACGAGGTAGTCAACGGCTGCACGGTTCCGGTCGGTCGCCTACGCGGGCACGAGGTCGTCACTTTGGAAGGACTCGACGCCTCGGGTCGGATCGAGCGCCTTCAGCGATCATTTCTCCATCACGGTGCCGCCCAATGCGGCATCTGCACGCCCGGGATGTTGGTAGCCGCCGCCGGGCTCCTAGACACCAACCCCGCCCCCGACGAACAAGCGGTAAAGGACGGGCTCGGTGGGGTGCTGTGCCGGTGCACCGGCTATCGCAAGATCATCGATGCTGTCATCGCCGCTCCCAATTTTGAGGAGGAGCCGATACGAGCTCCGGAAGGAAAGGCGGTGGGTCAGCGGGTGCCGCGGGTGGACGGCGTCCCCAAGGTGCGGGGCACCGACATCTTTGGCGCGGATTGGTCTCCACCCGGGGCGCTGGTGGCGCGGGTCATCCGCTCTCCGTATCCCCGAGCCTCGTTTGAATTCGGCGACCTCCAGGCCTTCGTCGAATCCCACGAAGGACTCGTAGCGGTCTTCACCGCCACAGACATTCCCGGCCGGAATTGGTTTGGAGTGATCGTGCCTCTCGCCGACCAGCCGGTTTTCGCCGAGGGGGAAGCGCGCTACCGGGGCGAGGCGGTGGCGCTGGTGGTCGGCGAGCCCGCGCCGATGGATGCCATTGATCTTGCAACTTTTCCGATCGACTGGACAGAGCTGCCGGCCCTGATGTCGACTGAGGAGGCTTTGGCCGATGGCGCCCCTCTCCTCCATCCGACTCGGCAACAGAACGTTTTGATTCGGGGCCGGGTTGAGCGGGGTGATCTCGACGCCGCGTTCGCCTCTGCCGACAAGGTGATCGAAGGCGAGTTCGCGACCGGCTTCATCGAGCACGCCTATATCGAACCGGAAGCGGGATTTGCCCGCCGGATCGGAGACCGCATCGAGGTCCATGTCACCACCCAGACGCCGCACATGGATCTCATCGAAGTGGCGGAGATCCTTGCTCTCGATCCTGCCCAGGTGCGAATCGTCCCTACGGCGGTGGGAGGCGGGTTTGGGGGAAAGCTCGACATCTCCCTTCAACCGTTTCTCGCGTTGGCCGCCTGGAATCTCGATCGACCTGTGCGGATGACCTACACCAGACCAGAGTCGATGATGTCGACCACCAAGCGCCACCCCGCGCAGATGAAAGTGCGGGTGGGGGCGACCGCGGAGGGGAGGCTTCTGGCGATGGACTTCGAAGCCATCTTCAACACCGGCGCCTATGCCTCCTGGGGACCGACGGTCGCCAATCGGGTGCCCATTCACGCCGGCGGACCCTATGTCTATGAGGCCTACCGGGCCCGGACCGCGGCAGTGCACACCAACTGCCCGCCCTCAGGTGCCTTTCGCGGTTTCGGGGTGCCGCAAGCGGCGATCGCCCAGGAATGTCTGTTCGACGAAGTGGCCGATGCGGTCGGCATCGACCGGCTCGAGTTCAGGCTCCGCAACGCCCTCACCGCTCACCAACCCACTGTCACCGGTCAGGTATTCGAAGCGGGAGTGGGTTATGTCGATTGTCTCGAGGCATTGGCGCCGATCTGGCAAAGGGCCCGGGCGGAAGCCGCCTCCTTCAACGAGCGCGGGAATGGAAGGCGGCGAGGGGTAGGGGTCGCGGGCCTGTGGTACGGATGCGGAAACACCGCTCTCCCCAACCCTTCCACGATCAAAGTTGGACTCGATAGGGAAGGACGGTTCGTTCTCTTTCAGGGCGCAGTTGACATCGGCCAGGGGGCCAACACCGTTATCAGCCAGATCTTTGCCGATGCGGTGGGGGTGCCACTCGAGTCGATGATCCGGGTCGGGGCCGACACCGATACCACTCCCGATGCGGGCAAGACTTCCGCCTCCCGCCAGACCTATATCAGCGGCAATGCCGCCTTTGCCGCCGGCCAGTCGCTGCGCAAGCAATTGCTTGCCCTAGTCGGTGCGTCGGAGGAATCGTCCTTCGAAGTCGACGGCTCGCAGCTCCTCGTCCACGACCGGGGCGAGGTGAAACGACTCGATCTCGGCGCCTTGCCGGTAATCGAGGGGGACCTGGTGGCAGTGGCGATGGCCACATATGACCCTCCCACCACTCAACTCGATGAGATGGGTCAAGGCGAACCGTACGCCGTCTACGGATTCGGTGCCCAGCTCACCGAATTAGAAGTCGACCTGGAATTGGGAACCGTTCGCCTACTGAAGTTCACCGCCGCCCACGACGTCGGGCGGGCAGTGAACCCCGGGCTCTTGGAGGGCCAAATCGAGGGTGGCATCGCGCAGGGAATCGGCATGGCGCTGATGGAGGAGTACATCCCCGGCCGCACCGACAACCTCCATGACTACCTGATACCCACTATCGGTGATGTGCCCGAAGTCGTGAGCATCCTGGTGGAATCGAACGACCCGCGGGGGCCGTACGGTGCCAAGGGAATCGGTGAGCACTCCCTGATTCCCACCGCTCCTTCGATCCTCAACGCGCTGCGTGATGCCATCGGGGTCGGTATCCGAAAGCTGCCGGCCACCCCCGATCGGGTCCTTGCGGCAATTCGATCAGCGCAGCGGTTCGACGATGTGGCGGGTAATCAGCTCTAGCTGGGCAGGGTCTTTGACCAACGGAGTCAGGATCAAGTACTGGAGGCCGGCTCCGCGCAGTGACTCGATGGCGGCGAGCAAGTCGTCGATCGTTCCGGTCAGATAGGAGGCCCGGAGGTCTTCTTCGGTGCGATGGGCACCCATGATCTCGAGGAAATGCGGCATCTGCTCGGCGAGGGCCTTCTCCCGATCGGGTTCTTCGGTGACATGGAGGAACTGGGTGGCGCCGAAGGTCAGGGTGGCCGGGTCACGGCCCCGGGCGGTCAAGTGTTCCTGGACGACCCGCCAATCATTGGCCACATCGGCGGGGTCGCTGCCACTCGACCGGGCCATCCACCCGTCCGCCTTCAAAATCCGATCAAGCACCCCGGGGGCGATGAAGGGTTTGTCTGGGGTGTCGGGGGCGTGGGTCAGGGTGCCGCCGGCGATCCAAACCGGCGGGGGATCCGGTACCCGCGGATAGATCGTCAGCTCGCTCGTCTGCCAGTAGCGGCCCGAGAAGGAGACGGCTTCTTCGGTCAGGAGGAGACGGATGAGCTCGAGCGCCTCGTCGGTCCGGGTTCCCCGCTGCTTGAGCAGCACCCCGACTGCGGCAAACTCGTCCGGATCCCACCCCACAGCCACCCCGAAGCGAAGCCGTCCACCCGAGATTTGGTGAACCGACGCGATCTCTTTGGCGAGGGTGACCGGATGGCGGAGAGGGAGGACCAAGGCGGCAGTCCCCAAGCCAACCCGACTGGTTACTGCCGCGGCGGCGGAGAGGGTGGCGAGCGCGTCGAGCCATGACACCCCGTAGACGCCCTTCGAGACGAGCAGATGGTCGATGACCCAAATGTCCTCGTAAGGAAGCGCGTCTATCCGCCGGCAGTAGTCGAGCAGGTCTCGGGAATCCTGATAAGTGAGGCCGGGTGGCGCGTAGGACGGAATGCGCAGCCCGAAACGCAATTTGCCCTGGCCGCCGCTCTTGCCCACAACTCCGAAGAGAGTACTTCTTCGTCTGGAGCTGACCCTGCTTACGGACACCTACCTTGTGGGCGAGCCGCTTCCCGCCCGGCTGCGGCACGAGTTCAAGACTGGATCGAAGACCGGCCCGGGCACTTACCTCTTCGATCGCTGACCCCGCGACCTCAGCCGAGGACTTCCCGAAGCTTGGCAGCGAACGCGTCAGGGTCGCCTTGCTGGCCATACTCGCCGCCGAGGAACCCCCCGTGATGGCTCGGGAAGGTGACGGCGGACTTTCCGAGCCGTTCGGCGACACCTTTCGCCGCGCGATGGGCGAGCTCTCCTTCCGATTCGGCGCCGGCGGCGAGCACGATCCGGGTCGGAGCCTGGGCTAGCGCCTCGAAGTCGAACTCATAGGAGGTGCCGGCAACGAGGTTCTGGCCGAGCAACACGTCGTCGCGCGTGCCGTCATCGTCGGTCGGCATGCCGAACATCGCCGGATCAACCGGCTGGTCGGCGAAGTCGGTCGGAACCTCGCCCTTGTTGCTAGCCAGAGCGATGAACTTGGCCATGCCCCACCCCATGCCCTGCTTTTGGTAGGTCTCGCTGACGTTGCGGGTGGCGGCTAGCGCCGCTTCGCGATCCGGCAAGACGTGCACGGCCGGAGGCTCGTGGGCGATCAGGTTTTGCACCAGCTCAGGGTGCTTTGCGACCAGAACCAGCGCGTTGACCGCCCCGCCACTGCTGGCAAAGATGTCGACCGCTCCCGCGTCGAGCGTTGTGATCAAACGGTGCAGATCATCGGCGTGCTCGTCGGGGTTCGATGGCGAGGCGGGATCGGTCGTGATGCTTCGTTCGCTCCCCCGAGGGTCGTAGGTGACCAGGCTGCGGTCGGAGAAGTGCTTTGACAATGTGCCAAAGCCGGCGGCTCCCATCGGTGAGCCGATCAGCAGCAGCATGGGTTTGGTGCTGGCGGGGTTGTGACGGACGTCGTAGCTGAGCACCGCTCCCGGAACTTCGAGGGTGTGGGTTTCCGGTTCAGGGAGGTTGTCGCTCGCCAGCACCGCTTTGATCTGGCCGATCGCCTGTTTCATCCCCTCCTCCATACCCATCGCCAGGACCTGTTCCATCGCCTCGGCCGAAGGGAAGAGGCTTTCGATCTCCAGGGAGGTGCGGCCATTGCCAACGTCGGTGATCCGGACCCGGGCTTCCGTGGCGGGAAGGTCGGTGTTGGGGGTGCCATCGTCGTTGGCGAAGCCGTCGTTAAACACCAGCAGATGCGGCGGGTCGACCTTGGTGATTTCCCAGTAGCCGCGGGGCTGATCGCCCTCGGGGCCGGTCATGTGGTATTCGACTCGACCTCCGGGCTCGAGGTCATGAGTGGTGACCGTGGCGGGATAGGTGGGCGGGCCCCACCATCGCTCGAGCTGGCGGGGATCGGCCCACAGCTGCCACACCCGCTCCGGTGTGGCATCAAATTCGGTGCTCATGGTCATGGTCAGGGCCTTCTGGTCCTTGCGGACGGCGGTTGCGGTCATGGTTGGGTCTCCCTTTCGAGGATGTTGGTCATGCGGTCGAAGCGACCGCGCCACAGCACTTGGTATTCGTCGAGGAGGCTTCGCGCCACTCCCAGCCGCTCGACGTTGGTGCGGACGACCTTGCGCCGTCCGCGGCGATCCTTGATGACGAGGCCGGCTCGTTCGAGGATGGCGATGTGCTTTTGCACGGCCGCAAAGCTCATCGGGTAGTGCTCGGCCAACTCGGCCACTCCCTCGCCCCCTTCGATTGCCCGCCGGACGATGTCACGCCGCGTCACATCGGCGAGAGCCGAGAACACCCGATCGACGTCTTCCGTTCGCATCATTGATACAACCATACGGTTGTATCAATGGAATGTCAACCCAGCTTTGTCGCTAGCAGGAGAGCGCTCCAGGAATTCGTTCGCCGGATCAAGGTGCCACAGATTCTTGGTCTTGCCGGGTCGGGCCTTTGGGAAGGACCCCGCCGAGATGCGCGCTGAATTTCGCGGCGGTCGGGTGGCCGCGGTCCCGCTGACAGCTCCGTCTGGCTCCACTGACGGAGCTTTGGGATGATCAAGCAGCTCGTCGCACGGGTGCTACAAATGCCTTCATGGCAAGAGTGATCACCCAGCGACAGCTCCGTAACGAGAATGGTGAAATCATGAGAGCCCTAGATCAGGGACAATCTTTCATCGTCACTCGCAATGCGGTGCCGGTTGCGCAGCTTTCACCGATCAAAGCCCGAGAATTCGTATCCCGAGAACTCGTCGCAACGATCCTTGAACAAGCTCCCCAAGTGAAGGCAGAACCGTTTCGCCAAGACGTGGATCGGCTCTTGGATCAGACGCCAACCCCCCGTGCCTGATCCAAGATCGCAGGGACTCATTGACACGTCGGTCATCATTGGGCTGTCGGCAGATGAAGCCAATCGACTCCCGTTAGCTATTGCGGTATCCGCGATCTCGATGGCGGAGCTGGCAGCCGGACCGCACGCGACCAGCGATCCGGCCGAACGAGCCCGGCGTCAAGACCGGCTGCAGCGAACAGAGTCCGCGTTCGAGTCGCTGCCTTTCGACGGCGCAGCCGCTCGTGCATACGGAGAAATCTACGCCGCGGTTCAGGCGAGCGGACGTAAGGCTCGGGGGCTGCGAGCCATAGATCTCCTCATCGCTGCCACCGCCCGAGCTCGCGGCCTTCCCCTGTACACGCGTAATCCGGCCGACTTTGCTGAACTCGACGACCTGATCGATGTAGTAACTCTCTGATTCGGGCCGATTCGATTGCGGACCCGTGCGAACTTCCTCGATCAGCCTTGCTGATCGCTGAGAAATGTCAGAAAAGTCGGCCCGCCATCCGCTTGCTGGGGTTGGAGGTCATTACGGGTCCTTTCGTGTCCGAGATCGCCGGGTTGCGACCTACCCAGCACTATCCGAAAGCCCGCTTACAGATCGCTTATATCCCATGCCGATCGGTGTTTTCGACGCCGGGACCATCCAGCAAGTTCTTCGCCCAATCGTCGGATCTAGGCGAATGATTGCCTTGGAACCACTCGGGTCTGGGAGACTTCTAAGACGGCCGGCGACTAGAATGGGACAGAGCGTCACGCTCAATGCGTGCAGCGCCTTCTTCGCTCTCCGATCCGTCGGGTGGAGTTTCCGCTGGCTCTGCATGGCGAGGACTTCCGAGCAACGGCAGAGGACCGAGTTGCAGACGGTTCACGATCAAAAGGAGCACAGATGTCCCAGCTCACTATGAACCAGCCTGCTGAGCGTGTGAGGTGAAATCCTCCGACAAGAGAGCTCACGACGGTAACCGGCAGCGGTGCATCGGGTGTGGACACCCCCGAGTCGAGCATCGGAGCGTCGCTTGTTCTGTGCCCAAGTGCGCTTGTATTCAGTACTTGGCGCAGGCTGAGGAGCTGGCCAAAACGCCGACACAGCCGGCCAAAACGCCGACACAGTAGCGGTAAGCGCCGTTAGCAGGCGTCAAGGTCGCGTTTTACGGTTCAAAGGAGTGCTCAACCTTCCGGTGACACCTCCGCTCGAGCCGATGCTCGCCCGGCTCGTCGAGGCCCTTCCTGCAGAGTGGTGGTACGAGCCGAAATGGGACGGGTTTCGGGCTTTGATCTTCCGTGACGGGGCCGAGGTCCGCATCGAGAGCCGCAACCAGCGGCCCTTGGCTCGTTACTTTCCCGAGGTGGTTTCGGCAGTCAAACAGGCCCTGCCAGAACGGTGCGTCGTCGACGGGGAGATCGTCACCGCCCGCCCCGATGACGGGCGGCTCGACTTCTACTCGCTCCAGCAGCGACTGCACCCGGCGGCGAGCCGCGTCGACCTCCTGGCGTCGCAGACCCCGGCGACCCTGATCGCCTTCGACCTCATCGCTTCGGACGACGAAGATCTCCGGCCGCTGCCGTTCCATGAGCGCCGGCACCGACTCGAAGCTCTATTAGAAGGAGTCGCTCCCGGAGTATCGCTCACTCCACTCACCGACGACTTGGAGGTTGCAGGCGAATGGTTCAAGGCGTTCGAGGGAGCCGGGCTGGACGGGATCATCGCCAAGCATCCCGCCAGCACCTATCAGCCCGGGCGAAGGGTCATGGCCAAGCTGAAGCACGATCGGACCGCCGATTGTGTGGTGGTCGGCTATCGGACCCACAAGTCCCGAGCCGACGCGATCGGTTCGCTGCTCCTTGCTCTCTATTCCGAGGAGGGAACCCCAGCCCACTTCGACACCCTCCCCCCACTCAAGCGCCTGCCGAACCATCGTGAAGAGCTCGTCGGGTTCCGAGCCCATCCGGGCTGGCGATCGACCCATGCTCCTTCGGCGAGCTCGATCCGCTCGATCCCGGTGAACAAGGCATCGAAGCCGGAACCAGCAGGTGCCGAAAACAACGAACTCTGAAAACCCAAATTCGCCGGGCCCGTAGGTTTACACGGCGCGTGAGCTATGGCCGGAGGATTTCGACGAGCCGCAGCGACGGGGCCGTCTCGAGCTGGGCGAACCGGCACGAGTCCGGGTCGCGATCGGGTCGCCAACGAATGAACTGGGCAGGGTGGCGCAGCCGGCCGCCATCCAGCTGGTTGAACCGTACCTCGGCCACCAGTTCGGGACGAAGGGGAATGAAGGACAGGTCTTTTTCCGGGTTCCAGCGGCTGCCCGTCATGTCCGCGGCTTCGAGTGTCGCCCCGGCCCAGGGATGCGCAGCCATCTCAACTACATAGGGGGCGAGATCGATGAACAGCTTCCGGCGCCGGGCGACGGGAAACGAAGCCGCCACCCCGATCGGGATCAATCCGCCGAACATCGTCTCCTTCGAGGCGTGGAGGTCCCCCGGCCGCGCTTAGTGGCAGCATTCGGGACCGGTGAACTTCCCGCCGGTCTCGAAATGATTGGCGAGATGTCGGAGGCGCTCAGCAACCGCTATGGGGCAAAGCTCGAGCGCATCACCTGCAACCTGTATCGAGACGGCCGTGACAGCGTCGCCTGGCATGGCGATCGGATCGCCCGCAACTTGCCGACTGCCACCGTGGCCATCCTTTCCCTCGGTGAGCCGCGAGCCTTTCGGATCCGCTCGAAAGGGGGTGGACGCTCTATCGGTTGGTCGGCTGGCCACGGGGACCTCATCGTCATGGGCGGTTCCTGCCAGCGCACTCACGACCACAGCATCCCCAAGGTGGCCAAAGCCGGAGAACGTATAGCTGTGATGTTCCGGCACAACTACCATTGATACCTGATGGGGTAAGCCTCGAGATTCTCTACAGCACCCAGTCGCGGAAGGACCACGACCTGTTGGCCCGAGCTCATAGCTTGCAAACCCACAAGTCAAACAGCTCGGTGGCAGCGAAGGCTTGACTCGGGCCGTCACCGACTCACCCCTGGTGTCGATCGGTTCCGCAACTCGCCGAGAGCGACCTCACCTGTGGCGCTTAAGCCAGTCTCCGTACGTAGTTGCGCGAGGTGACCACGCGATAATCATCGGAGAATTCGACTAGGACCGAGCCCATGCGGCCTCGAGCGAGGATCCGGCAATGTTGGCCGGATCGTTCAGGGAGCCGGGTTCGCACCCGCCAGCGATGGTCATCCCCGTTGCCAAAAGGCGGTACAACAGATCGGTTGATGCTCTGTATCAAGGGCTTTCTCTCATGAGTTAGCCCCGAACGAGGTCATCGAGGATCTCGCCGATCGAGCCGACGACGAGGGAGAGGTGCCCGTGTTCGGGGAGGAGGTGCGGCCGGGCACTGGGGATGTGCGCGGCGAGCCACTCGCCGTGCGCGAACGGCACCATTAGGTCGTGCCGACCCTGCCAGATCGAGATCGGGACCGTGATCGAGGCGAACTCGAATCCCCACGGCGCGACGAACGCGAGATCGTCATCGAACCATCCCCAGGGGCCGTCGGCGACGCCTCGACGGAACGTATTGGCCAGGTACTCCCCCAGCTCGCCTTCCAGCGAGGCTTCATCGACGTCGGAGATCAGCGAACGAAGGGAGTCGACGATCTCATGGGCCTCGATCGTCTCTTTGGCGTCGACTTTCGGACGCATGAATTCGAGGAGGGCCTCGGGGTCGCGGGCAGCGGTGGGGTATTCGATCTGGTTGTCCTCCCCCATCCCCGCCGTCCAGTCCAGACCTTCGGCGTCATAGGGCGCGACGCCGGCGATCGTCGCGGCGGCCACCACCCGGTCAGGCAGGAGCGCCGCGCATGCGATCGCGTGCGGCCCGCCTCCCGACCAACCGACGGTGTGAAAGCGCTCGACGCCGAGATGATCGGCGATCGCCGCAACGTCAGTCGCGCAGTCGGCGACCGTTCGACCCTCGTGTCGGCTCGAGTCGCCGAACCCCGGCCGCGAGTAGGTCAGCAAACGGATTCCGCGCTGGGCAGCCGCCCGGTCAAAGGTCTGGAAAGGTACCGCGGCACCTGGGCTTCCATGATGAAAGACCACAAGGTTCCCCTCGGGATCTCCTTCGATCAGCGCCTCGAGCGTCCGGCCGTCACGTAGCGGGATCGACAGTGCCGCCATCGGCGAGGAGAGTAGCGCGAGGCGCCGCGGCGACCTATCGGAGAGGATCGATCACCTCGACAAAGTCAAACTGATGGAAACCCGTATCGCGAGTGACAATCGAACGAACGCCGTGCTCCCGCATCAAGACTGCGATATGGGCGTCGCGGTAGAGGTTGCCTCAAAGCAAAGCCACCTCGTCGACCACTTCGGACAATATCTCGCGATGACGAGGAGTCTCGGTCAGGATGGCCACGCTCGTTGACGCCAGCACGGCGGCCACAAACGCTAACGCCCCAGCCGATTCGAACAGTCGGCAAAGGACCTGTGGATGAGTGACTACCCGCAAGAACTCATGGCATCAGCGTCGGCGGGGTACACAAGCACGTTCGTATCGACGACAAACACCTAGCCCTCTTGCTCCATCTCCGAGTAGAGGGCTTCTCGATCAGATATATCAACGAGGTAGTCGCCGCTCCTGAAGTCCGAAGATCAGGAAGAGGTTGGGGCGAGGGGCGCTCGTCAAGCATCTTTCGGATCGCGGCCTCGGCCAGTTGGGACATCGTCCGGCCCGGACGAACCGCCATCTCCCGAAGACGGTTGACCAACGCGTCGTCGAGAACCAGAGTCGTTTTCATCCGTACCGCAGTATTGCGTACGGCAGTATGGCGCCTACGTCCCTTGAACTTCGCTAAGCACCGGATCGTCGAAGGAACAGGCTGTATTACCGCCCCGTCGACGGCTACACCCATCTCGGAAACATCGGCCAGCTCGGGAAGTCGCAATCTGGCGACGACTCGCCCCTCAGAGCCACGTAGGTGAGGACTTCGTCCCTGATCGGGGTCGAAATCGAGAAAGGTCGACTCTTAGCCAGCTTCGTGCAAGGTACGCCTCACCCGTTCGGCTTGGAGGTTGTTCCCCGAGCTATGGGACGAAAAGGCGAGTCACAGGCAGCCCGTCAAACTTGAGTCGGCCGGCGCCGTTTCATGCGGGCTCCGAGCTCAACAGTCCTCGATGGTGATTCCCCGCACATCGTCAGCGGGCCTTTCACCCGACGGCACCGTGATGCGAGTTTCCTCGCTGCCTCTTCGGATGACCAGCACGTAGGCGCAGGAACCGCCGGAGGTGCCTGCAGTGGTGCTTGTCTCGCCCACAGCTTCGGAAGCAAAGAAGCCGGCCATCAGCATGAGCACCACCCCGAACAGGGCCATCGCCCCTGGGGCTTTCTCCTTGAGAACCGAGCCCTGCTTCTCGATCATCGTGCCAGCGGCCGCAATCGCTCCCACGCCCGTCGTCGCGACGTCGGCAACGCCCTCTTCCCCCATAGGAAGGACTGCTTTCGGCTTGCGCAAGTTGGCGACCTGCAGCCACAGAGCACCTAGCACGACGACGAGCCCGGCATCGAACATGAGCAAGCTCATTGCTACGCCGAGCCGGTTTCCGGATCCCATGCTCTTCCACAAGCTGAATGTGAGGATGGCGGGGAGAACCATCGCCACGGCGGCAGCAATCAAAAGGGCGCCGGCGGCAACTGCGAGCTGTCGTGGCGAGAACATTGGATCAAGCTCCGCCTCGATCGATGCTTTGACCTCTGGCGGGAACTGGAGTTCGAAGTCCGCGGACTCGGAACCGACCGTCGCTTTGTAGGTGCCCCCTCGCTGGGCCTGCTTGATAACGTAGATCTCGCCGTAGGTTCCCCTGGTCTCCCCCTTGATGCTGTGGACTTCGCTCCAGGTCACCGGCGAAGCGACGTCGGAGTCGTTGACCTTGGCGGTCAGGGTGACGGGTTCGTCTTTGATGGCGAATGGTGGGTTCTGAACTACGGAAACGGCCATGCTTTGGCTCCAGTGATCTTGCCGGACTGGAAGTCGAACCTAGCAAAATCGCAGCAAGGGCGACTGACCGACCAGCCAGCACCATCCGGATCTGCATGATAAGATGCGAATATGCCTAAGACCGTGCAGATACGCGACCTCGATGACGAGGTCTATGCCGCTCTTGTCCGAAGAGCGAGCCAAGAAGAAATCAGCGTTCCCGAGCTGCTCCGCCGAGAGGCCGGTCGGCTCGCTCGACGCCCCTCGTTGGGCGACTGGCTGGCGCGCACCCGTCGGCGTCCGACGTCGATTGACTCATTCGAAGTGATCGAGGCGCTCGATGAGGCTCGCGGGGCCTGGCCCGATGTTGGTCGTTGACGCTTCTTGTCTGGTCGAGGTCGTCATCGATTCCCCACGATCCGAGCACATCCGAGAGCGAATGGCCGCCGATCCCGACCAGGCGGCGCCGCATGTGGTTGACGTCGAAGTCTTCTCGGTGATTAGACGGTTTCGAATGCTCGGCCGCATCGATGAGACGGCTGCCCGCCAAGCCGTAGACGATCTGAGGCTTTGGCCGGGCGAGCGCTATGGCCACCGTTTGTTGCTCGAGCGCGCCTGGGAACTGCGCGACTCCGTTAGAGGTTGGGACGCGATGTATCTCGCGCTCGGCGAAGCACTCGGTGCAACCGTGCTGACCATCGACCAAAGACTCGGCCGCCTTACCGGCATCGACTGTCCGGTCGAAGTGCTGTCAATCGGCTGAGCCTGAGACCTGGTCCGTTTCGGCGCATTCAGCCCGAATTGCCCTCAGAACACTCGAGGAGCGAGATGTCCTCAAGCCCGTCGAGTCGACGCCGGCGGGGCCCGGGAGACCCAGGAAGCTTTGGCTAGCGGCGGCTCTCGTCGACCTTCTCTAGTACGCGGCCTTGGCCAGAATCTGATATACCACGTCAAGACCATCGCTCAGCGCGGCTGGGCCGGGCTGGAGGATGATCGCCGAATCGATCTCGTGCACCCTGCCATGCGTGATCGCCTCGATCTGGTCCCAACCTTCGCGGGCGTAGATTTGGTCGAACTGCACTTTCTTGCCACACCAGGAGGCGAGGATCACGTCGGGATTGGCGTTGATGACCTTCGAAGGGTCGGCGATGATTCGGCCCTTCGCCAGTGATGAGGCCGATAGGTCGGGAAAAACGTGTTCGCCCCCGGCGATCCGGATGATCTCGGCGACCCAGAGGATGCCAGT
Source organism: Acidimicrobiia bacterium (assembly GCA_013812505.1). Classification (GTDB taxonomy): domain Bacteria; phylum Actinomycetota; class Acidimicrobiia; order Spongiisociales; family ZC4RG35; genus JACCTH01. Next base: position 14,251 of record JACCTH010000111.1, read on the forward strand.
GATGATCGGATCGGGCCACTCCTCGAAATAGACCTTCGGACGTCGGGGCCATTTTGATGCGGCGTCCTCCACATCGGAGATGTGAGCAGCGAGGTGATCCGCGAACGAGTTGGCCCTGTCGGTGGCGCCGATCATTGCACCCAGCCGCCGCACATAGGAAAGGATGCCGTCGACGGAGCGATGATTGCTGATCCAAACCTCGACACCTTGTTTGATGAGGTCGCGAGCGATGTCCGCTTGGATGTCCGAGAAGCCAATCACCAGGTCGGGTTCGAGGCGGACGATGTCGTCGATGTGAGCCGAGGTAAACGCTGACACTCTCGGCTTTTCTTTGCGAGCCCGTGCCGGCCTCACCGTAAAGTTCGAGATGCCAACGATTCGATCTTCCTCGCCGAGCGCGTAAAGCACCTCGGTCGGCTCCTCGGTGAGACACACGATCCGTTGCGGATACGACATCGTCAGAGGCTTGACGCTCGCTGTACTGAATGCATCTATCTCGTTTGACGCCAGATAAGGACGCTAACGACGCCGAACCAAATCGAAAGCAGCGCGGCTAGCGGGGGGAACAAGTTGAGGTAGGTGAGCTCGGAAACCCCGGCGTACTCCTGCCAGAAGCCGACGCCCAAGATTGCCAGCCCGCTGGCGGCGCCAGTGAGGCCGAGCCAACGGGGGAAGGTGCCGCTAGCTGCTGTTGCCCAACCGAAGAGGAGGAACGGGAAGCCGAAGAACGCGATCATGATTCCGCTCAAGAGCCCGAAGTCGATAGCACGGACCGCCTCGGCGGTGTGGAGGATCAAGTTCTGATCGGCCACGGGTGCCTCGTGCCACTGGCGGGCGAGCTCGGGCATTGCCGTCCCGTCGATGAGGAGGTCGACAAGGTTGACGGCGCCCCCGAGAACCGCGAATGAAAACGCTACTCGGCCGAGTGCCCCCCGGGCGTCGGCATCGGGGAGCGGGAAAGGGCGAATTGCGTGAACAGAAACAAGAGTGATCCGAAGACGATGACCGCGTGCACCGCGACCCAGTTTTTCGCTGCCGTTGACGAGGGCGAGATATGCCGCCGTGTCGCCGATTTCCGAGGCAGAGGTCCGGGGATGGAGGGCGTTGCCTGCAATGGCGATCACGGCGCCGGCGACCCCGCAGGCCGCGCCCACTCTGAGGACCATTCGCTCCCCCGCCGGGGGCGAAGAGAACTCGTATGATCGATCGATGGACACGGCCACGGCCATCGTACGCGGCGTCCCCGACACTTTTGACGCGGCTCTCGTCATGGGCGAACGTCCAAAGCTCGAAGTGGCGAAAGCGCGGAAACAACATGCCAACTACTGCACCCATCTCGCCAAGGCCGGTTACGAATTGGCAGAGCTACCAGCCGACGACGACTATCCCGATTGCCTCTTCGTCGAAGATACCGCCGTGGTGATCGGACGGGTAGCGGTGATTTGTCGGTCGGGTGCCAGCGCCCGGCGGGGCGAGGTGGGGCCCGTGGCCGATCGGCTGGCGACGACATTTGAGCTGCGGCCCATCGTCGAGCCAGGCACCATCGACGGCGGTGATGTCTTCATCGCCGGTGACACCATCTTTGTGGGTTTGTCGTTACGGACCAATCACGAGGCGGTCAGGCAGCTCACCGAAGTTGGCCGGGAACTGGAGAGGCGGGTTGTGCCGATCGAAGTGCAGGGCGTTCTCCATCTGAAGTCGGCGGTGCTCCCCATCGACGACCACACCGTGGTGGTGACCCCCGGCACGGTCGACGAGACGCTCTTGTCCGATTTCGAGATCATCCCTGAGGCAGCGGAGGAGCGACACCGGTTCAGCGCGCTCCCCTTGGCAGACGGCACCGTGCTAGTGACGGCGAATGCCCCGAAAACTGCGAATCTGGTTGCCGCTCGGGGCTTCTCGGTCGTCCCGGTGAATGTGTCAGAGATCCAAGCGGCCGACGGCGGCCTCACCTGTATGTCGATTCTCTACTGAACAGGCGGAACTCGATGCCGAACCGCGACCTCTAACAACGATCGCAGCTCTGGACGTCTGACCTCGGCGAGCGTCGCAATCTTGAGGCTGCGCATCGCCAGCTTGCCGGAAACCTGTCGGCCGCCTTTGGTTGGCAATAGCCCAGCCGGGTCCCGCAGTTCGCCACCGTAATAGAAGCCGAGGGTCACATGCTTTCTGAACGGCATGAGGTAGGCGAACTGCTCGCTGAACTTCTTCGGCCCGGTCCCCCACCCGACCGATCCCTGGGTCGGCCAGACGACCTCTACCGTCTGCGGCAACACGTCATAGACCAGATCACGAACCGCTCGAGCTAACTCTGCGATCTCGTCTGAAGCGCTCGACAAAAGTGCGTTGAACGCCCCGTCGTCGCCACGACCCGCTCGATTGATGATGCCTGCAGCCTCGCTCATGTTTCCCTCCTTTCAGGTCCGACGAAAAGGGTGTCTCGACATCGAATTCAAGTCCGTGCCAAGCTTGCGCGTCGCGTGACACGCCTGCGGGATCGAGCCAAAGGGCTTCGCGGACGCCTCCTTACACTCGCTACTGGCCTGGCCGTCGCCTGGGCAGGGTTTTGGGGATTGGTCACCTGGAACGTCTTCGCCAACAACACCGGCTCGGGCGACGTGATCGGCGGGGCGGCCACTGCGGTGGCGGCGTTGCTTCCTGCCTACATCATCTATTTGCGGCGGAAGCCCGCGGACGTCGAGGCACCCCTGGCCGATTTGCCTTTAACGGTTCGACCGGAATACCGCCGTTTGCAGACAGCCCACGACCAGGTCACGAGCCTCGTGACCCAGGGTCTCATCGACGAAAACGTGATGTCGGGAGTGGACGATCGAATCAAGGAGCTGATTCGGCTGCATGACGCCGACGTGTCCAACCAGGAGCTCGGGGGCCAGCCATCACGCCGTCTGCGAGAGCAGGTAGATCAGCTCACTGACCTCTTGGTTGGGCTGGCCGACGCCGCCTTGGACCGGCGCAGCGCCGCGTTGGATAGCGACGACCAGGCAGCCAGTTCCCTGCGCGAAGCACTCGGACGGATGCGAGCCGAGGAGCGGGGCTATCGAGAGTTGGACGAGCTCGAAGACGGGAACTGACTCACTCGAGCGCGAACGATCCAGTGACGATCTCGCCCGCCGGCTCGTAGGTGCCCATGACCACTCCGGTGGTCGAAACCTGGCTGTCGACGAGCTGTAACCCGGCGGGGATCGTTCCATCGGCGAAGAGCCGCTTGCCCGACCCGACAACCAGTGGGAAGACCCACAGGTGGTACAAGTCGACCAGGTTGTGCCGCAACAAGGTCTGGATCAAATTGCCGCTGCCATGCACCTGCAGCTCGGGGCCGTCTTCTTCCTTGAGCGCGGCAATGCCGTCGGCGGCGTCACCCACGATGAGGATCGAGTTCTTCCACTCCAAGGTTGGATGACTGCGCGACGCCACGTGCTTTCGGGCGTCGTTAAACGTCTTGGCGCCCTCCTCCTCGGGGGCGTGGGGCCAATGCGCGGCGAAGATGTCATAAGTCTTCCGACCGAGCACAAGGTCGAACGGTGTGCTCAGCGTTTCGCCCATGACTTCGCCCATCCGCTCGTCCCAATAGTTCACCGACCAGCCTCCGTAGGAGAAACCGCCGCTCTCGTCTTCTCCCGGTCCGCCCGGGGCTTGCATGACCCCGTCGAGCGTCAAGAACGAGTTCACGATTAGCTTTTTCATCTCGTGTCCTTTCAAGTGTCGATCGCTCCCATCCAACCACGGCGAACTTGCTGGCGCTTCAAGGCATGAAAACCCCCGCTCTACTCCTTGTAGCGGCGTTGCTGGCCAACGCCTGTTCGTCCTCCACCTCGACGACGGCCACCCCGAACGAGCCTGTTCCCGAAGGGTCTTCAACCACGACCGCCGATACCGATGCGCTCAGCGAACACCTCAATTGGTTTCTCACCGTGATCAACGGAGCCGAAGTGTCCGCCGCCGAATATGAGGCCAGGTTCGACGAATCGTTCCGGCAGGCAGTGCCCTACGAGTCATCGCTGCTGCCGATCGTTGCCGATCTTCAGGCCGGCGCTCCCTATGAGTTGGGCGAGATCAGTCGAAGGTCGGATACCGGCCTAGATGCGATCGTCACCTCCGCCGACTCGACCCGCCTGGCGGTCATTCTCGACATCGACGAGGACGACCAAATCATCGGTCTTCTCCTGCAACCGGCCGATCCCCCAGTGCTCGAGCAACCCCCGCAAACTTTGCAGGAGGCTGCGACCCGTCTCGGTGAGCTCGGACAGGCCTCGTTATTGGCAGCCGAAGTAGTCGACGGTGCCTGCGTTCCCATCGAAGCCGTCAACACCGAATCGGCGGTACCGATCGGTTCGGCGTTCAAGCTGTACGTCCTCGGCGCGCTGGCCGATGCCATCGAAGCCGGCGAGGTGGCATGGACCGACGAGCTCACGATCACCGAGGAGCTGAAAAGCGTTCCTTCCGGACAGCTCCAAAACGAGCCCGCTGGGGCGACGGTCAATGTGCGCGAGGCGGCGGAATTGATGATCTCGATTTCGGACAACACGGCCACCGATCTCCTCATCGACCTCTTGGGCCGGAACGAGGTCGAGGCTGCACAAACCGCGTACGGGCACACCCAACCCGGACTCAACCGGCCGTTTCTCACCACTCGGGAATGGGCCATCCTCAAATTGGGACCTGAGCAGCAGCGGGAGGACTATCTCAATGCCGACGAAGCTGGTCGGCGGGCGATCCTCGACGGCCTCGCCGATGTGCCGGCGTCGTCGCTGGCCGGAGAGGCGTTCCTGCAGCCAATCGTTCCCGACCGGCTGGAATGGTTCGCCTCCCTCAACGACCTCTGTGCGGCGCACGTCCGGTTGCACGAAAAAGCGCAGGTCCCCGGTCTCGAGCCTGTGGCAGAAATCCTCTCGCTCAACCCGGGGTTCCCTTCCGACAAATGGGACTACATCGGTTTCAAAGGCGGATCGGAGCCGGGGCTCGTCGCCACCTCCTGGTTGGTCACCGAGGGCGATCGCACCTTTGTCTTAGCAGCCGCGGTGCTCGACCCCGAACAGCCTTTGGACGAGACCGAAGCCGTGTTGTTGATGGGAGCGGCCCGCGACTTGCTCGGCTCGCAATAGCGAGCCAGGAAAACGATGACCGAGCAGGCGCGGGAAGAGTCCGCCGATTCGAAACGACGAGTTTCCACCCTCGAGCTTTTCTTCGACCTCGTCTTCGTGTTCATGCTCACCCAACTGACCTCGCTACTGGAGAGCAACCCCACCTGGGAGACCGCGGGTCAGGTGTTGCTGATTTTCGTCGTCCTGTTCTGGATGCACGGCGGCTACGCCTGGCTCACCAACCAAGTCCCACCGGAAACACCCATCGCCGACTTTTGCTGATCGCGGCAATGGCCGGGTTCATGGTTTGCGCTCTCGCAGCTCCGGGAGCGTTCGGTGACGCCGGACTGGCGATTGGGTTGGGCTATCTCATGGTGGTGTTGGTTCATGCTGGTTTGTATGCCGAGTCAGCGGGCCGGGAGGTGATCCGGTTCGCCCCGTTCAACCTCCTCGGCGCCGCGGCGCTGATCGCGGCCAGCTTTGTCGATGGTGGCTTCAGGTATGGCCTGTGGCTCGTGCCCCTTGGAGCGCAGTATCTCGCTGCCACCGTGGGCCGGCCGCCCGAGCCGGTCACCGGCTACGTCCTCCACAGTTTTCACCTGGTCGAACGTCACGGTTTGCTCCTCATCGTCGCATTGGGAGAATCGGTAGTCGCCGTCGGGTTCGGGCTTGGTGAGCTCACCCTCGATCTCGGCAGTTACCTCGGAGTTGTCTTGGGGGTGGGTCTAGCCGGAGCGCTTTGGTGGACCTATTTCCTCGCCGATGACCATCTCGCTGAACGGGCCTTGATCGCCAGCGATTCCAGTTCTCGGCTCCGGAAAGCGCTCGGAGGGTTTTTCTACTCGTACATCCCGATGCTGTTGGGCGTGGTCGTTCTCGCCGCCGGGGTTAGTCATGCCCTCGGCCACTTCGGCGAGAGGCTGGACGTGACCCGCGCGCTCCTGCTGGCCGGCGGCGCGGCTCTCTACCTGCTGGGGAATGTCGCATTCAGAATCGCGATGGGAATTCGTCCGCTGACCATTCGGGCTTTCGGCGGTGTCGCGGCTTTGGCAACCATCTTCGTCGGGGTTGCCGTGTCGGCTGGGCTGCAACTGGTTTCGCTGCTACTCGTCCTCGTCGTCATGCTCACCTGGGAGATGCGCGGGGAAACTGCAGCCATATCGTCGTGAGATCGATTAGTTCCAGCTGGGGAATCCGCTCGAAGTCGGTTCCGGTTCCTGGTGGCGAACGGGAGCCGATGACGGAGACAGATACCCGCCTGGAGGGCGTCGGCGAGTCCTCGTTTAGTCGATCAAGGACTCAACGCTGGCGTAGGCCCGGACTGGGAATGTCCCCATCCCGCGCACCATCACCGGTACCGCGCTAAACCGGAAACCGGCAGTCGGAAGCTGGTCCAGGTTGGTGAGGTGCTCACAGAGCAGGATCCCAGCCGCCAAAAGGATGGAATGGACCGGGCGGGTACCAGTGTCGGTGTCGTCGATGTTGAGCGAGTCGATCCCGACCAAGGCCGCTTTCTGTTCGACGATATGCAGTGCCGCGGCTTCGGTGAGGAAAGGGTGGTTGTGGAAGTAGCTCTCCGAGCCCCAATGCCGACTCCAACCGGTCCGAATGAGGACGGCTTTGTTGCGAACGTCGTAGGGCAGGAAAGCTTGCAAGTCGATGGCACGCGTGGTGCTCCCCTCCACGTCTACAACGACCGCTTCCAGATCGGCCACCCGTTCAAGGGGCAGCATGGCCAGGTCGTGGCCGTCGGCGTACCGATGAAATGGGGTGTCGAGGTAGGTGCCGGTATTGGAGCACATCTCGATGAGTCCGATCTGGAATTCCGTCCCCGGCTCATACCGGGAGCGGCTCTGCTCGCGGCTGAGGAAGTCACTGATCCTGGGAGCGGGAAGACCAGGATAAGTGGTCATGCCGTCCTCTACCACATGACTCAGATCGACGAGCATGCGGCTATTGCTCGCCTCTGAGCCCGACGGCGCCGTTGGCACCGCGGTCCCCTTGTGTCGTTCACGAATGACTCGCTTGTTGACAATGCCGACCTCGCCAACCATGAGCAGCCGTAGCTCCCGGACGATATGAGCGGCCAGTTCGGCGTCGTCGATCTCCTCGCCCTCGATGTCGAGACGAAAGTCTTGCCCCTGAATGCCCCCCCCATTCAGGAACGAGACATCGAAATCGAACAGGGCTCGGTAATCGTTCGTCGCTGGCTCCGTCATTGCTCGCAAATTCTGTCGAGCCTCACCGGAGGCTGAACGGTGGGTACTGGTCGGTGAGGAGAAGAAAGGCGTAGGCCTGCACGCGCAGTGCCCAGCGGCCGACTCCCACCACATAGTTGAACAGTGCCTGCGGATACCGGCCGGTGAAAAGGATGGCGAACCACGCCACGACTATCGCAAGAACCGCGCCAATCCCCAAGACAGCCAGCACGACGTAGTGCGGGATGGCCAGCAGCCATTTGACCAGCGGGAGCCAGCGGTTGAGTTGCTGTTTGACATCTGGGTAGTCGAGCTCGAGGTGCACCGACTGTTGATCGACCGTTGAGGGATAGCGATCGCTGAGCAGGGCGAGGTAGGCGCCGACCCTGGTCCCGAAGCGAGTCAGCTCACGTACAAAGTCGAACCACCAACGCGGGTATCTCTCGCGGACGACGATCATCAACGCCGTTGCCAGGAAGAGCGCGGTGGCGATTCCTCCCCCGCCGCTCTCGATCCTCTCGCCGGTTTCTGACATCACCGTGTCGCTGCCGGACGAGGTCAGCAAGGTGAGAATCAAGACGATCGGAAGGGCGACGAGCAGCCGGAAGAACGTGGTGACTCGATTGAGTCTCTCGGGGTAGTCGATCTCGAGACGGGCCGGATAGGTGGGTGATTGCGTGACCATGATGGTGACTCCTTTTGGTTGGTTGGCTTGCTTGTTTCAGACTGTGATGACGACTTTTCCGCGCGCGTGGCCCTCCCCTACGTAAGCGACGGCTTCTGCGGTCTGGCTGAGTTCAAAGATCCGATCTATGACCGGGGTTACCTCTCCGGACTCGATGAGTCTCCCCATCGCCGCGAGGTCGTCGCTGTTCTCTGACCCGACGAACACTCGAAATCGTTGCCGGCTGAAGAGCGACAGGATCATCCCCCAGGCAATGCGTGGCAGGCTGGCGAGCCAGCGACTGTTCAACTTGCCGTTGTTGGGGATCAGTATCCCGCCCGGTTTTAGAACGTGTCTGGTCTCGAGCAACGAATGGCTGGCGGCGTTGTCGAAGATGACGTCATACCACCCGCCAAGTTTGGTGAAGTCCTCCTGGCTGTAATCGATGACGTGATCAGCGCCGATCGTGCGGAGCAGGTCGACGTTCTTCGTGCTGCAGACGGCGGTCACCTCCGCCCCCAACCCTTTGGCCACCTGCACCGCGAAGGTGCCGACCCCGCCGGAGGCGCCATTGATCAACACCTTTTGTCCGGGGGTTACCTGCGCCACGTCGCGCATTCCCTGAAGAGCGGTGGTGCCCGCCACTGGGACGGCTGCTGCCTGCCCAAAAGTGAGGTTGGCGGGTTTGAGCGCCAGCTTGTCCGCGGCTGCCACGGCGTAGTCGGCAAAAGCCCCGCGGGCGACGCCGAAAACCTCGTCGCCTGGCTGGAAGCGGGTCACGTTCTTGCCGACCGCTACGACGACCCCGGCAACGTCCATTCCTCTGACGCGGCTCTTTGGCCGAACCAGCCCGAAACCCAGCCGAAGGATGTAGGGCTTACCTCTGATGATGGCGGGGTCGGCGGCGTTGACCGAAGCGGCCCGGACCCTCACCAGTACGTCCTCGTCGTCGATGGTTGGCACCTCTATATCGGCAAGCACACCGGCTGCGCCGTAGCGATCGTGAACGAATGCCTTCATCTGAGAATTTCGACTCGCGTCGACCTGGGGTTTCACATACGGTGTAAGCATATGGTGTAAGTTATACGTACGCCGTAAGCTTTGTCAAGTCCCAAACAAACTTACTGTGTATGTTAGATTCACCGAGTGACCGCCACCGCTCACGCACCTCGCCTTCCCCTGACCCGGGATCGAGTCTTGCAAGCCGCGATCGCTTACGCCGACAAGGCCGGAGTCGAGGCGCTGAGCATGCGCCGGCTGGGCCAGGAGCTCGGGGTCGAAGCGATGTCGCTGTACAACCACATCGCCAACAAGGAGGACCTCCTCGACGGCATGGTCGACGTGATCGTCCAGGAGATCGAGGAGCCCGCGTCGACCGGCGACTGGAAGACCATCCTCCGCGCCCGAATACTCTCGGCTCGCCAGGCTCTCCTCCGCCACCCGTGGGCCTCGGCAGTCATGGTGACCCGCACCAACATGACGCCGACGATGATGCGCTACATGGACTCGGTGATCGGGATCCTCCGCCGCGGTGGTTTCTCGATCGATCTCGCTCATCACACCATTCATGTGTTGGGGAGCCGGATGTTGGGATTCGCTCAGGAGCTCTACGACGACACCGAGGCGCTCGAGGCGAGTCCCGAAATCGCCGCCATCATGCTCAAGCAAATGGCCGACGAGTATCCCCACATCACGGAGCTGGCGATGGAGATCAGCCACGATGAGGGCTCGATCGTTGGCACGGGCTGCGACGACCTGTTCGAGTTCGAGTTCGCCCTCGACTTAATCCTCGATGGACTCGAGCGGTCTCTCGAGCGCACCTGAGCCGTTTAGCGCGGAGTCAGACGGAAGATGGGGATTTGTCTATCTGTTTTTTGCTCGTATCGGGCGTAGCCAGGCGCTAGCGACACGACCATGTCCCAAGCTCGCTCGCGCTCAGCGGGATTCAAAAGGCTGGCATGAACCGCAAGCTCATTGCCCCCGACTCGGACTCGAACCCGGTCGGGGTGAGCAACAAGGTTGTAGGCCCATGCAGGATGCCGCGCCGACCCCGCGTTGGAACCGACGACGAGCCAGGAACCGGGGTGCTCGGGATCGTCGAACCTGGCCAAGCCGGTTTGACGATCTTGTCCACTCTTCGCTCCGACGGTCGTCAAGAGAATCAACTGCCTGCCTTGCGCTTTCATTCGATCGCCGAGGCGGCGCGCAATGGAGTTGCTGGCCCTCATCGCCGCTTTGTAGAAAGGGCGCGCGATCGGGGGGATCACATAGCCACGGGTCCCTGCCGGTGGAAGTGTCATGCTGGCACGATACGCAACGTGTCGTCGCTCGAGCAAGAGACATCCGGATCGACTTCTAGGCTCGCTGCGGTGAGCTGTTTGTGAAGCTGTTCGACGCCGGTTTGGAGGCGCACGGAGTCATAGCCGTCGGCCAATTCGCCACCGGCATCCTCGCCTTCGGGCAAATTGCCACCGGTGTGATCGCGGTTGGCCAGTTGGCGCGAGGCGTGATTGCTATCGGCCAGGTCGGTGTCGGAGTGGTTGCGTTTGGCCAGGTCGCACTCGGGCTCGGTTACAGCGCCGGCATGGTGAGCATCGGCTCGGTCACCGGTGGGTTGGTGTCGTTCCCCGCGGTCGGTCGCTTGCCTTTTGTCGCGCTGCTGCAACGGCGAAACGAGTTCGCAGCTGTTCCCCGCAATCTTCCTCGCACGCTGCTGCTCCTCGTTCTCGCCGCTGTTGTGGTTTGGGTGGCGTTGCTGCCGATGGTGGCGGGTTTCGACCCGGCTTTCGGCGACGCTCCGATTCGCCGCTGATCGGTGTCGCCTCGATTTTCTGGGCCGCAAAATCGAACTACGGTGACACGGAATGGTCGATACGACGTGCTGGTCATCGGGGGCGGGGCCGCGGGCGAGAACGCCGCCGGCCGAAGTCAGCCCTCGAGTTTTCCTTCGTCCGGAAAGTCCGGTGATTGCTCCGGTTCCCGAGCCCGCTGCGTTTCTTTTTGCATCTGGCGGACGGTCTTGCCGGTCGTGGGATCGGCGAACATTTCTCCGGTATCGTCCTCGTCCCAAGTCTGGAAGGCACGGGTTTTGCGTTTAGACGTATGCATCGACGGTAGCCCACAGGAAGGCGAGCGCGGCGGCCGGGAAAAGCCCAGCGACAGCGATGAGCACAGTATCTCCACGACGGGAACGTTACGTTTGACCCGTCCGGATTTCGACGCGGGATGAGCTGCCTAGGCGACTGAACAGCTAAGGAAGCGAGCGCATCCTCCGACTGCACCGTAATTTGTCGCCTGGCGGGTCCTAATGCTCGCCAGGCGACATTACGTTGAGAACGTTCGCCACGCGACAAATTTCGCTTTGGAGCGAACCTAGGCGAGCTGTCGGATCAGCGATGGGCGCGCCCCGCGAGCGTTCGACCAATCGGTCTCAGCCCACCAAAACTCTCCTTGGGCGGGTGTCACCATTGTTCTTGAGTGATCATACGTATCGTTGCCTCGTCGGCCCAGGCAACTTCGGCATCCGTTTGGGGGTGTGCTCGGTAGCCGCCGACGAGGGCGGCGGCGGTACGACGACGCCGGATCTGCTCGATCAGTATGTGGAGGCCCCGTCGGCCAGCGTCAGAGCGCGATTCCACGACGCCTTCGGCGACGAGCTCATCGATCGAAGCGGCCAGGTCGTTGTCGATTCGTGTAACCAATTGCGCCATACAAAGAGTATGGCGGTTTGTAATGCGAACAGGTCCACGCAACCGGAGTAGCTCACTGCGACAAGTAGTTTTCGCCGAGGGGTGTCGTGCCGGCGGCTTGGGCGACGGCCTCGTCGACTTGCTTGAATTCGACCAGTTCCTCCCGGCCGCTGCCGCCGGAGACGCCGAACACCAGGACGGGTCCCGACGCCGCGGGCATAGAGCTTGTACTCGAGCACGTCGGGTTGGATCGTGATGGTGTCCTTGGTGAGGATCGCGTCGTCGAAATGGCCGGCCGGCACATCCGCCTGCTCTTCGGTGCTGAGGATCTCGCCGTTGTCCTCAGCCTCGCCCGCGTAGTACTCCTGGCGGTACTTCATCCCGTCGGTGGGCTGGGCGGGCATGATGATGCCGGGAAGGGCTCCGTCCACACCGGCCTCGAACGACCCTCCGGTGCTCACCATCTCGCCGTTCTCGAACTCGGCGGTGTCCTCACCCAGGTACCAAATCGCCCCCGAAGCATCCTGCGCATACCAGTCGAAGGTGTCCTCGATGAGCTCTCCGTCGAGGGTGACGGTGTCGCGAATGACCCGGGCAGTGATGCCGTTGGCAATCTCCTTGGTTTCGGTCGTAACGGTCACAACGACTCGTTGCTCGTTGCCCTCTCCATCGATTTCGACGTATGTCCATTGCGATCCTGGGGTCATCGGCCAGTACGGGTTATCGATCTCGGTGGTGAAGTCGGCGGGATTCAGCTCGACGGGTTCGCTCCCCTGCGGCAGTTGAGCTAGCGCGGCCGCGGTCGTCGCGCTGCCGGGGAGGGTGGCCGGGGCGGCCGCCGTGTCGCTGGTCGAGACGTTGCCACAAGCGGCAACGGTCATACCGATCGTTGCGACGATTCCCCAGATCTTCATACGATGCTTCATGATTCTCTCTTTCCGTGGTGGGGTTGCGATCGAAGGTAGAACATCCCACCTGACGCCAACCTGACTACCCGGATTGTCAGCCGGTAGTCAGATTCACTCTGGGAAAATGGGCCGGTGAAGCTCCTACTGGTCGAGGACGACCGCAAGATCGCCGCCGCGGTCAAAAGAGGATTGCAGGCCGAAGGATTCACCGTCGAGGTGGCCGACAACGGAACCGAGGGACTTTGGCTTGCACAGGAAGGCTCTTACGACCTCATCATTCTCGACATTCTCTTGCCGGGGCGTAACGGATTTCAGATCTGCGCTGACCTGAGGGCTGCGGAGAACTGGACTCCGATCCTTATGCTCACCGCCAAAGACGGTGACTTGGACGAAGCGGAGGCACTCGACACCGGGGCCGACGACTACTTGACCAAACCTTTTTCCTTCCCTGTTCTCGTCGCCCGAGTTCGAGCCCTGCTGCGGCGAGGGGCCGGAAAAAGCAGGGCACCCGTTACGGCCGGGGATTTGCGAATCGACCCTGGTCGTCGGCGAGCGTGGCGGGGCGAGGTTGAGATCGACTTGACATCCAGACAGTTCGACGTGCTCGAGTTCCTCGTGCGGAGGGAGGGCCAAGTGCTCTCGAAAAAGGACATCCTCGACGGGGTCTGGGAGTACGACTTTGAGGGCGACCCCAACATCATTGAGGTCTACATCCGCCGGCTGCGCAGCCGGATCGACGAACCCTTCGGTTCTAAGTCGATCGAAACCGTGCGCGGAGCCGGTTACCGGCTGGTGGGGAGTCCCTTCCGAGCCCTCGAGTCGTGAACCGGACCTCGATTCGGCGCCGCATCACCGCGATCGCGGTGGTCGCGGTGGGGGTCGTTTTGCTGATTGCCTCCCTGCTAGTGATCGCCATTCAAAGGAACCAGTTGACCTCGAATATCGATACCACCCTCATTCAGCGAGCGGATGACGTCGCCGCTTTCATAGCGACGGCTGATCCGATTCCTCCGGTGCTGGCCGGGAGCAGTGAGGAGGGGTTCGCCCAGCTCACCGACAACTCCGGTCGGGTGATTTCCTCGACTCCGAATCTCGAGGGGGAACAGGCGCCCGTGATCGAATATGAGCCGGGCTCGGGCTTGCTCCTGCGGAACGTCGATGGCCTCGAGGTTGACGACGATGTCTTTCGGGTTCTGAGTCGACCGGTGGAAACAACTTCGGGTGGGGCCGTCCTGCACGTCGGCACGACCTTTGATGTCGTGGCCGAGAGTGTGTTAGTTCTCACCGGGACGCTTTCGGTGGCGATACCCGCAGTGCTGGTTGTGGTTGGGGTGCTGGTGTGGTGGCTGGTTGGGAGGACGTTGCGACCAGTAGAGGCGATCAGGTCGGAGGTAGCCACGATCGGCAAGTCGGACCTTCACCGGCGAGTTCCCCAGCCCCCGCATGAAGACGAGATCGGTCGGCTCGCCCGCACGATGAATGAGATGCTGGAGAGAGTCGAGGAGGCCATGGTCCGCCAGCAGCGCTTCGTCGCCGACGCTTCGCATGAGCTTCGAAGCCCATTGGCGCGCCTGCGAGCCGAGATCGAAGTTCGGCTTCTCGGCACCGACAGTGATGAGCGAGACGAACTCGAGAGCCTCCTCGAAGAGGTAGTGGGGCTGCAGCGGATGGTGGAAGATCTCCTCGACCTGGCGCGGGCAGACAGTGCCCACGATTTGCGTCGCTCGGAACCGGTCGATTTGGACGACCTCGTTTTTCGCGAGGCCGAGAACCTCAAAATGGACAGTGGCGTCTTGATCGACGTCGCCGGGGTGTCGGCGGCCCAAGTACAAGGCGACCCTCTGCAACTGACAAGAGCAATCAGGAATCTTTGTGATAACGCCCGCCGTCACGCCAAGGCCAAAGTGACGATCACCCTCGGCGAGAGAAGCGGCAGAGCAATTCTGACCGTTGGCGACGACGGTCCGGGCATCCCGCCGGAACAGGCCGACTCGGTGTTCGAGAGATTCGGTCGACTCGACGGTTCTCGGAGCCGAGCGGGCGGTGGCACCGGCCTGGGCCTCGCTATCACCCGTGAGATCATCGAAGCCCACGACGGCACCGTACATATCGATCCGGATCGTCGTCCTGGCGCTCTTTTCGTAGTGAGCCTGCCGCTGGCCTGAAAGCGCCCTGGTCAGGCTACGTTCAGTATCGATCCGACAAACTAGGACGGCACCAGTCCCAACCTCTCTACGAAAGGAGCAACGAATGAAACGTGCACTCAAAGCCGCCCTCGCCGCCGCCTTGGCGGCCGTAGGCGTCGCTGCCGGAGCGATGGCAGCCACTGCAGGCAACGAAGCACCGGCCGAGCAGTCAAGCGGCGTGACCGGTGGTTCGATCACCGTGCCCGAGGCCACCGAAAGCGCTGCTGAAGAGGCCGAAAGCGCTGCTGAAGAGACAACCGAGGACGCCGCGGAAGGACCCGACATCCCGATTACCGGACCGGACCTCGATCGGGCGAGCCAAGCCGCCCTCGCCTACCTAGGCGAAGGCGTTGTCACCGAGACTGAGATCGAAGACGAAGAGAGCTACTACGAGATCGAGGTCACCCTGGATGACGGCCGGCAGGTCGACGTCCAATTGGACGAGTCGTTCAACGTTGTCGGCACCGACTGATCACCGAGGTGCCGGCGGACGGGTGGTACCAACTCCCGCCGGGCTAGAAGTCGTTTGTTCTCTGGGCCCGTAGGGACACTGTGTGTCCCTACGGGCCCTGGCTTCGCTAATTCGACACGGCTACGGTGGCAAGAAATGGTCGATACCACCTACGACGTGCTGGTCATCGGGGGCGGGGCCGCGGGCGAGAATGCCGCCGAACTCTCCGGCCGCGGCGGTCTGAAAGTGGGACTGATCGAGCACGAGCTCCTCGGCGGGGAATGCACCTATTGGGCGTGCATGCCCTCGAAGGCGCTGCTCCGTCCGGGTGAGGCGCTCGAAGCTTTGCGGCGCGTGCCGGGAGCACGCGCAGAAGAAAAGATCGATGTGAAGGCGGCCTTGGCTCGGCGCGACGCCCTGGCTTCGCATTGGGACGATTCGAATCAAGTCGCCTGGCTCGGAAAGGTGGGCGTCGACCTGCTCCGGGGACATGGTCGGATCGTGGGCGAGCGACGGGTGGCAGTAGTCGAGGATGGCGAAGCCGAGAAGCTTTACGAAGTGTCGAAGGCCGTGGTGGTGGCGACCGGTTCCTCCGCTTCTTTTCCTCCGATCGAGGGCTTGGACGGAAACCAGGTGTGGGACTCGCGGAAAGCGACCTCCGCCCAGAAGGTCCCGAAGCGCTTGCTCATCATCGGCGGAGGCGCGGTGGGCGCCGAGATGGCCCAAGCGTGGAAATGGCTCGGTGCCGAGGAGGTGACCATCGTCGAGGTGTTTGATCACCTCCTCAGCCAGGAAGAACCTTTCGCCGGCGAGGCGCTCGAGAAAGCATTCACCCAGATGGGAATCGCCGTCCACACCTCGGCCAAGACCCAATCGATCTCGCGGTCGGGCGCCAATGAACCAGCGACGGCGCGCATCGAGTTGTCCACTGGCGAGTCGATCGAGGTCGAGGCCGACCAATTGCTGATCGCAACCGGGCGCCGGCCCAACACCACCGACATTGGGCTCGCAACGATCGGGCTCGAAGCGGGAAAGCCCATCAAGGTCGACGATCATCTGCAGGCGACCGGAGTCGATGGAGGCTGGCTCTACGCGGTTGGCGACGTCAACGCGCGGTCGCTACTTACGCACACCGGGAAGTATCAGGCGCGTATCGCCGGCGCCCATATCGCCGGTCTCGACACCACCGCCTGGGGCGATGTCAAAGCAACTCCGCGAGTGGTGTTCACGAGCCCCGAGGTGGCAGCGGTTGGCCTCAACGAGAAGCAGGCGATCGAAAAGGGTCTTGAGGTCCGAACCGTGCAGTATGAGATCGGACAGGTGGCGGGGGCATCAGCCTTGGGAAAGGGTTACCGAGGAACCGCCAAGCTCGTGGTCGACGCCCAGCGCGACGTGATGGTGGGAGCGACCTTTGTTGGCCCCCGAGTGGGAGAGCTGCTCCATGCTGCCACAATCGCCATCGTTGCCGAGGTGGCATTGGAAAAGCTCTGGCATGCCATCCCCTCCTTCCCGACTTTGAGCGAGGTGTGGCTTCGCCTCCTCGAGGCCTACCGCGACACGCACGGCAAAGTCTTCCGTTAGATCGCAGCGCGGTCAGCAGGCGGCGCGAGGGTCCGGCTAGTGCCAGCCATGAGTCCGATTACGTCGTAGACGAGGTTGGCTGCGGCCAGCGACGTCACCTCGGCGTGATCGTATGGGGGGCAAACTTCGACCACGTCGAGACCGAGGAGTTGGCTCCCGTCAAGGCCTCTGAGAATGGCGGCCAGCTCCCGGGTCGAGAAGCCGCCGATCTCAGGGGTCCCCGTGCCTGGGGCGAAGGCCGGGTCGAGAACGTCGATGTCGAGCGACAGATAAACGGGATTGCCATACGACCAGCCGAACTTCTCGGCATCGGTGCGATATCCGGTGGCGCCGACAAATGTGCCGAACTCCTCGTTGGTTACTGCGGTGGTCCTTAGCGAGAACGTCGCTACCTCGACGACACGCACCGGCCCTTCTCGGTCACCGGCGTGAGCCTCGACACTCTCCGAACCCATGAGAACGGAACCCGCGGCAATCTTTACCTTCATCACCGATTGGGAACGGTCTCGAGTTGTTTCGATCTCAACAAACGCTGGTCGGCAGTGGCGAGGACCAGCCCATGGACTTGCGCACTTGCGGCGATAAATCGGTCCGCCGGATCTTCATGCTCGAGGTCGAGCAACCGACTGGCGATGGCGACATCACGATTGAGCGGGGCATCGCGAACCGGCCCTGTTGCAAGCGCCGCTCGAAGCCAGTCGACTGGGTTCGTCGTTACCTCGATCCGACCCCGCTCAATCAATACGAGTGTCTCCCAAACGCTGATCGGCGAGAGCCACAATTCGTTAGCCGGGTCGCTCAGTCGGCGTCTCAGCTTGGGGCCGAGACGATCCGGCTCGAGCCGCGCCCAAAGCCAAATGTGGGTGTCCAACAACAGCTTCACCTAAGGACGTCCCATTCATCGTCAGTTACGACGGACGAGACGATGTCGCCTCGGATCCGAGCGGTGGCGGCGAGGTCCCCCAGGGGGCGGATAGTCCCGCCAGGACCCGTGGGCGGAACTATCTCCGCCACAGGCTGACCTCTCTTAGTGACGAGCACTGGTTCCCCGGTTGTTCTCACTCGCTCCAATACGGCCAGGCATGTGGCCTTGAATTCCGAGATTGATATTCGTTGCATCGAGCCGAATTTACCATGGTCGATTACCATGGTCAGTACGCCCGGCAGATTGTTCGGCGACGCCGACCCCCGTCTGATGGATAACGTCCAGTCCGCCCAACTCCAAAAGGCGACTATGCGTCCGACCGGAAAAGTGATTGTCACCTGCGCGGTCACGGGGAGTGCTCACACCCCGACGATGAACAACGACATCCCGATGACGATCGACGAGCACGTCGAGCAGTCGGTCGCCGCCGCCGCCGCCGGTGCGGCTGTGATCCATCTCCACGCTCGCAACCCTCAAGATGGGCGACCGGTTTCCGACGTCGGGATCTTTCGGGACTACTGCCGCGGGATCAAGGACCGCTGCGACGCGGTTATCTCGATCACAACCGGCGGCGCCACCGGCCAGACCGTCGACGAGCGACTCCGGGTGATAAAAGAGCTCAAACCGGAACTCGCCACATGCAACTTGGGCACGATGAACTACGGACTCTTCCAGATGATTCCGCGTTATGAGGGTCGTTGGAAGTACGACTGGGAGGAGCCCTACCTCGCCTCGACTAAGCACGAGCCCTTCGTGAGCCGGTTCGCCGACATCGAATACATGCTTACCACGCTCGCCGCGGAGACCGGGTGCCGCTTCGAGTTCGAGGCTTACGACATCGGCCACCTCTACACCCTCGCGTTCTTTGCCGACCAAGGGTTGGTCCCGACCCCGATCTTCATGCAGTTCGTGATCGGGACCTTGGGCGGGATCGGCGCCGACGTCGAGAACGTCTTCCACATGAAAGAGGCGGCCACCCGTCTCTTCGGTCATGAGATCGAGTGGGGCATCCTCGGCGGCGGCCGGTCCCAGTTCGATCTCATCACCGCCGGCGCCACTCTCGGCGGGAACGTCCGAGTTGGGCTCGAGGATTCGATCTACCTCCGCCGGGGAAAGCTGGCGGAATCAAACGCCGACCAGGTCGAGAAGATCGTCAGGATCCTCGATGAGCTCTCCCGGACCCCGATGACTTCCGAAGAGACTCGAGAGGTGCTTGGCCTCAAGGGCCTCAATCAGGTCGCCTTTTAAGCCCGTGACCGGCAACCGCGAATGAGGTTCGGCGTCGTCGGCACCGGCGTCGTCGGCACCGGCTGGGCGGTGCGGGCGTTGTCGCGCGGTTGGGAGGTGATCGCAACCGACCCCTCCCCCGGCGCCGACGTCCGCCTGCGTTCAGCCGTGGCCAACGCCTGGCCGGCGGTGCGAAAGCTCGGCCTTTATCCCGATGCCGACCCAGATCGGATCGATTTCGTCACCTCGGCCGCCGCAGTCGGAGAGGCGGCCGAGTTCATCCAGGAGTCGGCCCCCGAGACGCTCGAAATCAAACGGCCTCTGCTGCAAGCGATCGATGCTGCCTCCGATCCCGAAGTGGTGATCGCCTCATCGACCTCGGGCCTGCGTCCTTCGCTCCTCCAAGAAGGGATGGGTAATCCCGAACGCCTGGTCGTCGGACATCCTTTCAACCCCGTCTATCTGCTCCCGCTGGTCGAGGTGGTCGGAGGCAACCTCACCTCACTTCCGACAATCGCCGCAGCGAAAGAGGTTTACGGAAACCTCGACATGTATCCGCTCCTTGTCCGCAACGAGATCGATGGTTTCCTAGCCGACCGCCTGCTCGAGGCGCAATGGCGGGAGATCCTGCATTTGGTCGCAGACGGGATCGCCAACACGGCCGAGCTCGACGACGCCATCACCTATGGGCCGGGACTGCGATGGGCCGGCATGGGCACCAATCTCATCTACCACCTCGCCGGTGGGGAGGCCGGCATGCGTCACATGCTCGAGCAATTTGGGCCCGCGCTCGAATGGCCCTGGACCAAACTCGTCGCCCCTCCACTCACCGAGGAGCTGATCGAGCGGATGACCGCCGGAACCGAGGCGCAAGCGGCGGGCCGCTCGATCGTCGACCTCGAGCAGCAGCGCGACAGCTACCTGCTGTCGGTGATGAGGGCTCTGGCAGCTCACGGCATCGGCGCCGGATTGGTCCTCTCCCAGCGAGAAGCCCGCATCCTTGCCGCCTCGGCGCCGGCCCCTTGGCTGCCGGGCCAGGCTGTCCCAGCGCCGCTCGAGCTCTACCGATGTCGAGTCGAGCCTGATTGGATCGACTACAACGGTCACATGACCGAAAGTGCCTACCTGCTCGCGGCCGGCAACGCCACCGATGCCGTCTTTCGATACTCGGGCATCGACGAGTCCTATCGCGCGGGTGGAAAATCGTTCTTCACCGTCGAGACGCACATCAAGTTCCTGCGCGAGGCGGCAGTCGATGAAGCGTTGACCTTCGCCACCCAGGTGGTGGGGACCGACGTCCAGCGGCTCCACCTTCTCCATACGATGCGCCGCGCCGAGACCGGGGAGGCAATCGCGACGATCGAGCAGATGTTGATCCACGTCGACATGACCGCCTCGCGTGCGGCCCCGGTGGAGAGCGGACCGGCGGCTGCATTGGCGGCGGTTGCGGCCGCGCATGCTTCGCTTCCCCTCGCGACCGACTGTCGGATGGGACTTCGGTAGTGGACTTCGCTCTCACCGACGAGCAGCGGCTCATCTCCGAGACGGTCCGTCGTTTTGTGGCCCAAGAGCTGATGCCCCACGAGGCCGAAGTCGAGCGGCTCGGCGAAGTTCCCCCCGAGCTGGCCGCGGCGGTCAAAGCCAAAGCGATCGCCGCCGGCCTCTACGCCGCCAACATGCCGGCTGCGCTCGGCGGCGGCGGCCTTGACCACGTCACCATGGTCCTCGTCGATAAAGAGCTGGGCAAGACCTCGTATGGGTTGCACTATCTCGTCGCCCGGCCCTCCAACATCCTGCAGGAATGCACCGGCGCCCAGGTCGAGGAGTACCTGCTGCCCACCATCCGCGGGGAGCGGGTCGAATGCCTGGCGATGAGCGAGCCCGATGCCGGCTCCGATCTCCGGACATGAAATGCCGGGCTGTTCGCGATAGTGACGAATACGTGATCAACGGGTCCAAGCATTTCATTTCTCATGCCGACGTGGCCGACTACTTGATCCTCTTCGCTGCCACCAGCCAAGACGAAAACGGTCGCGGGCAAATCACGAGCTTTCTCGTCGACATGGGCACCCCCGGCTTCGACGTGTCGCCGGGATATCGGAGCGTCTCTCATCGTGGTTACAACAACTCGATTCTCAGCTTCGATGATTGCCGGGTTCCGGCGACGGCGATCCTGGGCGAGGAGGGTCGGGGCTTCGAGGTGGCCAATCGCTGGCTGGGTTCGACCCGTCTGCAGGTCGCCGCAACCTGCATCGGACGGGCCGAACGCGCCCTGTCCCTAGCAACGGAATGGGCCGCCACCCGCCACCCAGTTCGGCCAGAAGATCGGCAAGTTCCAAGGCGTCTCCTTCAAGCTCGCCGACATGTCGACCCGGCTGGCGGCTGCTGAGCTGCTCACCCTGCGGGCGGCCTGGTCGGTCGACCAAGGCAACCACGACGATGCCGAGATTGCCCAGGCCAAGCTCTACGCCAGCGAGATGCTGGCCTTTGTCACCGACGAGGCCATCCAAGTATTCGGCGGCATGGGCCTTATGGACGAGCTTCCGCTGGAGCGGATGTGGCGGGACGCCCGGGTGGAGCGGATCTGGGATGGGACCTCGGAGATCCAGCGGCACATCATCAGCCGAGCGATGCTTCGCCGGCACGGGGGGTAAATGAGCGAAGAACTCCTGATAGAGCGAACACCTCCTGTCCTGACCGTCACCATCAACCGTGGCAAGGCCAACGCCATCGACGCTGCTCTCAGCCGAGAGCTAGGAAGTGTCTTCGCAGACTTTCGAGACGACCCCGCGTTCCGGGTCGCAATTCTCACCGGCGCCGGTGACCGCTTTTTCTCCGCCGGCTGGGACCTCAAATCCGCCGCCGAGGGCGAGGACTACGAATCGGATTTTGGCGAGGGCGGCTTTGGCGGGTTCGCCGAGCTGGAAAATCTGTTCAAACCGGTGATCTGTGCCGTGAACGGATCGGCGGTGGGGGGTGGCTTTGAGATGGTGCTTGCCGCCCATCTGGTGGTGGCGGCCGAGCATGCCGAGTTCTTCCTGCCCGAAGCCGTCCGCGGAATTGTGCCCGATGCCGGGTCGCTCCACCTGCCGCGGCTGCTCTCACGAACCCAAGCCATGGAGTTGCTCCTCACCGGGCGCCGGCTCACCGCCCCACAGGCGCTCGCCTGGGGTTTGGTCAATCAGGTGGTCCCCGGGCCGGAAGTAGTTGATGCCGCCCGCTCTCTCGCAGAGCAGGTGGTCGCCGCGGCCCCGCTGGCAGTGGCGGCGGTGCTGGAGATCGTCGAGAAAAGCGCCGGCATGACCGTGCGCGACGGGTACGCGCTCCTTCGGTCGGGTGCAATAAAGAACTATGAGGATGCGCTCGTCTCAGATGATGCCCGCGAGGGCCCGACTGCCTTCGTCGAGAACCGGCTGCCTCGCTGGCAGGGCAGGTGATGCTTTCCCCCTATCGGGTCAGGGTCACGCCGGAATGGGTGGATTACAACCACCATCTCAACGAGGGCGCCTATGGGGTGATCTTCTCCGACGCTACCGACCATGCTCTGATCGAGCTCGGCTTTGGCCCGGCCTATCGCGAAGCGATCGGTGGCACCCTCTTTACGGTGGAGACCCACACCCGCTTCCTGCGCGAGGTCCCGGAAGCAGCCGAGGTCACGGTCACCTGCGAAGTTCTCGGCGTTGATGAAAAGCGGCTCCATTTTTGGAGCGTGATGCGAACGTCCACCGACGAGCGCCCGTCGGCGACCCAAGAAACGATGCTGGTCCATGTCGACATCGTTCGCGCCGGGGTACGGCCGATGGGACCTGAGATCCTCGCCAATGCCCGGTCTCTCGTTCGACCAACGGCACCGCCCGAAGCGGGAAGATCGGTACGACCGCTTTTCCTCGGAACGGTTCCTTAGGCGATTTTGGTGGCTATGCCACCACGCAAACCTTAGGTTCGCGTAGTGGTTTGCTGCAGGAAGGAGCGGTCGAGGTCATCGATCGATCCGGCGCCAATCAGGCTCATCGTTCGTTGCATGTCGGCCGCGAACCAGGCGAGGACGCGATCGACGCCCCGCTCCCCTGCCGCCCCAAGCCCGTACAGGTAGGCCCGGCCCGCCATGCATGCGGTGGCACCGGCGGCGACTGCCTTGACGATGTCGCTCCCGCGCCGAACTCCTCCGTCGCAGATGATCTCAATCCGCCCTTCGAGGGCATCGGCCGCTGGCGCGACGAGGTTGAACGGTGACGGCGCCCCGTCGAGCTGGCGACCACCGTGATTGGACAGGGCGATCGCTTCGACCCCTGAGTCCGCGGCGCGCACGGCATCCTCCACCGACTGGATCCCTTTGATGACGATGGGGCGGTCCCAGATCGAACGGAGCCAATCGATGTCGTCCCAGGACAGCGCCGGCTCGAACTGTTGGTTGACGTAGTCCGCAAGCGAGACCGGGGAGGCGCCATCGCCGACCTCGCGCCCCAAGACATTGGCGAAGCGGATCGGTTCACTGGTGACGAAAGCCCATGTCCAAGCGGGATGGAGGGCGCCGTCGAGAATCGTGCCTGGGCCGATGCTGGGAGGCAACGAGAAGCCTCGGCGCACGTCTCGCTCCCGGCGACCGAAGACTGGAGTATCCACGGTGAGGACGAGGGCCTCATAGTTGGCGCCGAAAGCGCGGTCGATCATGTCTTTGACCAGCCCGCGATCTCTCCAGGCGTAGACCTGAAACCACAGCCTGCCGTCGCTGACCGCTCGGACCTCTTCGATCGACCTCGTGCCCAACGTCGACAGCGTGTAGGAGAGGCCAGCGCGATTGGCCGATCGCGCGACTGCCAGCTCTCCTGCTGGATCGGCGATCCTCGTGAAGCCGGTAGGAGCCAAGACGAGCGGATACGACAACGGCTGGCCAAGAAGGGTTGAGGTGATATCGACTGCGCCGATACCTCGCAGCACGCGAGGATTAAACGTCACGTTGGCAAAGGCATTTTGGTTGGCGACCAGCGTCCGTTCGTCCTCTGCTCCGCCATCGATGTAATCGAAGACGCCGCCGGGCAGTCGCCGACGGGCGATGCGCCGCAGATCCTCGACTGAGGCGGCCCGCGACAACCGCCTTTCGACTGGGTCGCGCTCAATGGGCTTGAAGCGGACAACGGAGCGCAGAGTTTCGAAGATCCGAAGGACCGAGCTATTTGCGATCCTCATTGCCGATCACTCTGACCGCTTGCCGCCCGGCGGGCTGCCGCTGCGAGCCAGCTTCGTCTGATCAGCCCGCTGAACGGGCGGATGAATAACCAGTAGATGCCAAAGATCCGCCGGGTTCTCTTATCAGTGGCGAGCACCCGTGTCTGCGTGCTTAGGAAGGAGCCACCGCGGACTGGCCTTGCCAGCAGGTTTGCTCCAATCTTGACAAAGCCGGGCTCTGAGAACTGAGCGAATTCGATCGCGTCGCCAACGGGCGCTCGCTCACCACCGGAAACCTTCCACGACTGGTCGATCAGCCCGAAGGCGACCTCGGACCCCTCGTTCTCTCCCAACGGGCAAAAGCCGAATTGTAAGATCTGCTCATACAAGGGGGCGGACCCGTTCAAGCCCTTTCCGAACCGGGGCCGACCCAACACCCGACCGGGCAGGTTGCGCAGTCCGATCAGGATCCGGAGTAATCGAATCTCATTTGGCGGGACATGCTTCACAAGCTCAAGAGCAGCAGCGGGAGCGACCGGAAGCCACGTCCCATACGTCTCACACCAATGCCAATCCGGTATCGCGACATCCAACAACGACAAGGGCCATTCCTTCGAGAACACAACCTACCGCCATGTCTTCTCACCCTGTGCCGCGTGTTTAGCCTCAGGGCCATAGACATTGTGCTCATCCCCGGCTTCTGGCTGAACGGCGACTCTTGGTCGGAAGTGACTCCGGTGCTGGAGGAGGCCGGCCACCGCGTCTATCCGCTCACGCTGCCGGGTCTCGAATCCGTCGAGGCCGGCAGAGCGGCCATCGGCCTCCGCGACCACGTCCGCGCCGTCGTCGAGTTTGTCGATGGTTTCAAAGGACCAGTCGTGCTCGTCGGTCACTCCGGCGGCGGCGCGATCGCGCATGCGGTGGTCGACGCTCGGCCCGACCGCATTGCCCGTGTCGTCTACGTCGACAGCGGACCGCTTGCCGACGGCGGGGTCATCAACGACGAACTGACGGCTGTCGACGGTGAGATCCCACTGCCCGACTGGTCGGAGTTCGGCGAGGAGGATCTCGTCGACCTCGACGACGAGATCCGCGCGGCGTTTCGGGTTCGTAGCGTGCCGCAACCCGCCGCGGTCGCCACTGACCCACAACAGCTCAGCGACGAGCGGCGTTACGACGTGCCGGTCACCGTAATCGCCTGCGAGTTCCCGAGTTCGACGCTGCGCGAGTGGATGTCACAAGGACACCCCTACACCTCCGAGCTTGCGCGGATCCGCGACGTCGAAATGATCGACCTTCCTACCGGGCACTGGCCGCAGTTCACCCGACCCGTGGAGCTCGGCCAAGCGATCGCGGCGAGCATCGTCGGCAAAGAGTCGCGTTAGCCCAGATTTGGAGGGAGCCGTGGAGGAATCGAGCCGTTCGACGCCCGGTGAGGAATCGTCCAAGATCACGCTCCTCAAATTTGTCCTGTGGCGAAACCTCAAGGCAGGGCTGGAGACGAACAAGTCGTTCCTGATGGGACGCAAACTGTATGACGAGTGGGCGGCGTTCTGGCCTGACAGCACCGACGAGCCGATTGCGAGCCACTTCAACTCGATTCCGAAGTACGTGATTTCGAGCACGCTCACCGACCCGGCGTGGAACAACACGACGGTGCTCCCCGGCAACTTCTACGCGGTTCGCCAACTCAAGGAAAGCGTCGAGGGTGACATCGGCATGTCGGGTAGCGCGACGACCGTGCGCTGGCTGCTGGCCAACGGCCTGCTCGACGAGCTCCGCCTGCTCGTCCACCCAATCGCGGTCGGTCACGGTCAGCGCCTCTTCGAAGAGACACCAACCCAAAAACTGAAGCTCGTCGACAGCTCCACATTGTCCACCGGCGTCCTCAACCTCACCTACACGCCAGCTACCTGAAGACACATCACACCTGAGCCTGAGGGATGGACACCGAACGTCGCGGAGTTCCCGCAGGCCTCGAAGTCGTGCGCGCCCAGCTCCGTCACGTTTATTGGATCGGTGGCGGGAGCGGTTCGGGCAAATCGACCATCGCTCGTCGACTGGCCGCCGCCCATCATCCACTGCGGCTCTACGCGACCGATGAGGTGATGGAGGATCACGCGCGCCGTTCTACACCCGAAAGGAGCCCGTTCCTGACCAGGTTCATGGCGATGGACATGGATGAGAGATGGGTGAATCAGTCTCCGCAAGCAATGCTTGAGACCTTCCACTGGTTTCGAGGCGAGGGGTTCGAACTCATCGTCGAAGACGTCCTCGGCCTCCCGAGGAAACCCTCCGTCATTGCCGAGGGCTTCCGACTGTTGCCCCACCTCGTGAAGCCGCTCCTCGCGGCGTCGCGCCAAGCGGTATGGCTCCTGCCGACGCCCGCCTTCCGTCTGGCCGCATTCGAAAGTCGAGGCTCCTCGTGGGCAATCGCATCGAAGACCAATGACCCCAAGCGAGCCCTTCGCAACCTGCTCGAGCGTGATCGAATGTTCACAGACCGACTCCACGAGGAAGCGAACCGTCTTGACCTGCGTGTCATCGGCGTGGACACCACGGTGACCGAGGATGACCTTGCCGAGGAAGTGAGGGAAGCATTCGGGCTCTGAGCCGAGAGTGCCTGGTTCATCCTGGGAAGATTGGCCCTGCACATGCGTTCAGCCGAAGCCGTCCTCCAGCTCCACGAGCGCTCCTGCTACCAACGCGCCAACCCCGAGGACGGAGTCGTCTTGGCCGAGGTCGAATCTCTCTTGGCAGGGTTCGCGGCGCGGACCGACCTGCGGAGGCATCGGCAGCGACTGGCCGACACCGGAATCGTCGGCACCGACATTCACTATCCATTCTTCTGGCCAACCGCCCGCTGGCTGGCTGCGCGCTGGCCCCGACAGCTTTCGATCGATTGGGCACAGATCGACGATGACCGGCCGTTGGTGGCCGTGCTGCCTCTGCTGGTTTCACCGGTAGAGACGACCTGGCTTCGCCTCAGCAAACCATCACCTCGGGACGCGTTGGCCCGCTTGGCAGGAGCGACGACGACAGACGCGGTGTTTCTGGTCAGACGGGTCGCGGCGATGGCAGGCAACGACTCCACCCGCGAAGCGTTCTACGACGGATTAGCGCCTCCCCTGCTACTCAAGGCGGACGTCGACACCCCAACACGCACAACCGCCTATTACCCCCCAACTCGGATCTACTTCCAGAACGCACAATTGGAGCGCAGCCGCCCCGACCTGTGGGTCGAGATGAAACGACCACCGCGCTCGGTACGCAATGTCTCTGTGAGAAATGGGCAACGGCTGATCGACCTGGCTCGAGAAGCGATGGTCACGAGGGGCCGCGACCTTGACGCCTTCGCCTACGGCGACCCCCGCGACGTCCGTCTCATCGACGATGGCGAAGGGCTGGCGTGGGCCATGATCGGTTTCATCGCCGAGCGCAGGCCGACGTTGCGAACTTCCTACGGGTATCTGACCCTTCGCAACGGGGTGCCGATCGGCTATGTGCAGGCCGACGTTCTCTGGCGCTGCGTGGACCTGGCATTCAACACTTTCGACACGTTCCGCGGCCACGATTCGGCCGCGGTGTTGGGACGAACTATGGCCATGTTGAGGCATCAGTTCGATGCGACGTCGTTCACCTTGGAGCCCTACCAACTTGGGGAAGGAAACGACGAGGGCATCCAGTCTGGGGCATGGTGGTTCTACTACAAGCTCGGATTTCGGCCCCGGAACCGGCTGATCCGAAGCGTGGTGAAGACCGAATTGGAGCGAATGGAGCGCAACCCCCGGCATCGCTCGTCAGCGACCACACTTCGCAAACTCGCCCACGACTATCTCTATCTCGATCGTCCGGGAGCCCGAGCCCCGCTCTGGCCCCGCCTCGCCTTCCTTGGAGCGCAAATCGCCGGGCGTGAGAACGGCTCCTTGATCGCGGCGTCCCACCAGTTTCCTGACGCGTGGTCTCAGGCCACCACCAATGAACGGGCCGCCCTCGCCGCGTGGGCTCCAGTGATAGCGCTGCTCCCCGGCCTCGACGATTGGAGCCCCAACGAGCGCAGCGGCCTGATCGAGGTCATCCTTGCCAAGGCTGGCCACCGCGACACCGACTACCTACGTCTTTTCGAAGGCCACCCTCGCCTCGGCGAATCCCTTCGACGACTGACCAGAGCCTGAGAGACGCCCGCCATACGAATGGCCTGGCTCACCAAGGCGGAGACAGGTTGTTGATCATCGGGAAGTGCTTGACATTGAGCGTCGTAGACACCTGCCCTCACACCGATCTGCCATCAGATCCGGGGTAGATGAAACGGGACATGCCACACGAGCGCACGTGGTCCACCGGACGCCAACAGGCCGACTGCGCTACTCCCCGTTTCTGGGTCTCCCGCAGCGCGATGTCGATCGCAAGATCGTGCACGACGCTATCGACACCCTTCAGAGCTACCCCGACCTGGGGTGCGACAGTCAGCGAGCCACTCCGGTGGAGCGCTTGCGCGTGTTTGGCCTGGTTGGCATCATCAACGCCTGGTGCCAACTGTTCCGCGTCCACGGCTTCGTCCGCATGACGCCCGCAACCCAGGGCGATCAAGGCCCTCAGGTCAGGAGTTGGCATCAAGCTGGTTACTCACCGCCAACGCACTTCTACGCCCAATCAACATGGTCCCGCCAGCTGTGCTGAGGCTCGTATCTCAGCACGTGGCGTGCCCGATCGATAGCGAGCAGGGTTTCGTTCCCTCGAACCGGCCGACGTAACGGCACCTGGGGATATACGGCGGCCATCAATTCGGCCGAAGATTGTCGCATCACGCTGTCGGCCGCAGCGATGATGCACACTTCGGCTCCGCTCACCTCGACTGCAAGGCTTTGGCGGATGGCGTGGGCAACGTCGCGGACGTCTACGTATCCCCAGAGGTTCCACTTGCGAAGAAAAGGGTCATCCCAAAATGCCGGGAACGTTTGGTAGTCGTCGGGCTCCATGATGTTGGAGATGCGAAGCCCAACGAACGATACCCCTGACCTTCGCGCGAACTGCATTGCTATCAACTCGCCGGCAAGCTTGGAGAGGGCATAGGAGCTTTCCGGTCGAGGCTCGATCGACTCGTCGATGGGAGCAAAAAGCGGCGGGGTGTCGAAGGGAAGACCAAGCACGGTTTCGCTCGACGCCCATACCACCTTGCGAGCTCCACCCGCAACCGCTGCCGCGAACGCGTTGTAGGTCGAAAGGATATTCACTCTGAAGGTCTCGGCCTCGGGACGGATACCGGGCGCCGGGATGGCTGCCAGGTGCACAACTGCCTCCGCTCCGTCGACCATCTCTCGCGCCTGGCCATAGTCGGTTAGATCGGCGATTGCTGCAGATCCAAGCCCGCGGTCTCGGACCCAGTCAACGCTCAGGACCTCATGACCATGCACTCTCAGATCCGCGGTCACATAGCGTCCCGCTTTGCCGCTGCCGCCTGTGACTACGACCTTCATTCCGTCTCCTTGTGGACGCGACGCTCGGACGTTCCGACCCTTACCTCGCCGGGATGACCACCCAGTATTCAAGCCGGTGCTCGCGTGGCCACAGTCCGATCAATCTTCGACGTTCCGATAACCAGAGGGCCGCTTGGGCAAACTCCCTGAAGACCTCGGCCAAAGCGGGAAGTAGCGCGCCATGAGGGGATCGAGACTTGGAGGAAATGCCGATTTTCCGCCGAGGACGCCGAGCAGAACCAGGTGCCCGGCGAACAAAAAGAGGCCCGCGCTCAGATGTCCTCGAACCCGTGGACTCCCGCAACCAGGAGGTCATCGCAGCCCACCTGCGACCGCCACTTTCAACTATGGCCCTACCCCACTACTCGATGGGGCTTCGGGGCGCGAGTACCTTTTGACGAATCAAAGCGCGGAGAAGGCGAAGCCAACGAGCGAGAAGCTCCACTGCAGTATGCCGAGCGCCGGTCTGTATAACGCGGGGTGCTGGCGGCGGGTGCGTTGTCAAGTCCGGTGGGTCACTTTGGATCGGCTCCTTGCCATTTTGCAAAGTCTGACGCTTGGAGCTCAACACTAAGGCGACATTTTTGACAACTTCTCTGCGCCTGAGAATCCGATGAGCAGTCGCTCAGGCCTGGCTCACATCCAGAGAATCGCCACCGGCAACCGGTCTCGACATTCAGGCAACTAGGCCGATCCCCATTCCGAGAAGCCACACCGACCAAACGATGTAGAGAACCGGGATTGCCGTACCGGCGAGGCCCAATCCCCGCGCCTCGTTTGGACCGAGAAACTCGGCCGAACCCACCGCTAGACCAGCTCCGACGATGATCCCGGGCCAGCCGAGCCACGTTGGAATAGCCGCTCCTTGGATTACACCGACACCGATTAGCGGTCGGGCAGCAAGGGGTAGTCCGCGATCGGGTAGATGCCGACGACGAACCCATAGGCAGTATCTCCCGAGCGGGGAAGCCGGTCGAACTCCTGCACTAGCGCCAAGGCCTGGGGCCAAAACTCGGCGGCTCGCTCAGGCGGAATGCGGGCGTGCCGGATGAATGACCACAAACGGTGAGCCTGGTACGCGCCTTCGGACTCCTGTGCGGCGACCTCGAAGTCGTTGAAGTCCAACGGCAGCACCTCACCCCGGCTCTCCCCCACCCCGACGTAGAACATCCGCGCGATTCGGCCGAAATAACGCTCCTCGATCGCCCGCACCCGCCGGGTCCGGACCACACGGACCAAGCCGGCATCGAATAGCACGTTGACGTGATAGGCGATCGTGCTCGTCGGCCGGTCCACGGCGCTGGCCAGCTCGGTCACTGTGGCCGCCCGCTCGTGCAACAGGCCAAGGATCGTGGTCCGCAATTGGTGGCCGATGGCCTGGACCTGAACGGGGTCGGTGAGCTCCATGGTGTCGACCAGTTCGTAGTCGGGAGTAGAGGACTTGCCGGTCATGACGGATCAGACTAGTGTTCTCGATTGTTCCAGATTTTTGGATCATTGCCGACGACCCGAGGAGTTGAGACCGTGCCAGAGATCGTTTTGTTCCACCACGTTCAGGGGCTCACCCCCGGGGTTGCTGCCTTCGCCGAGGAGTTGCGGGAGGCTGGTCACACCGTGCACATCCCTGACCTGTTCGACAGCCGCACTTTCGAAACTCTCGAGGAAGGTATCGCCTATGCCAAAACGATCGGGTTCGACACCATCCTCGACCGGGGAGTCACCGCAGCCGAAACGCTGCGACCGGACCTGGTCTACGCGGGCTTCTCGATGGGCGTAATGCCCGCCCAGAAGCTTGCCCAGTCCCGAGCGGGTGCCCGAGGAGCGCTGTTCTTCGACGCCTGCCTTCCGGTCACCGAATTCAGCGAGCGATGGCCCGAAGGTTTACCGGTCCAGGTGCACGGTATGGAAGCCGACCCCATCTTTGCCGAGGAGGGCGACCTCGACGCGGCGCGGGCCCTAGTCGACTCCACCGAGCAGGCAGAGCTCTTCCTTTACCCCGGCGACGTCCACCTTTTCGCGGACTCCTCTCTGCCCTCCTACGACAAGGCGGCGACCGAGCTGATGACCAGCCGCGTCCTCGACTTCCTGTCGAGGCTCAAATGACGCCCCGATAAAGTCCGTCTACTCCAAGATCGACAATCACCACACTTTTTTAGCCTGTATTTGAATATGTGACTGTGGCGAGAGCGCTGCTTCTGCTCTTGGTTTTGGTTGCTTCATCGTGCTCACCGGTCGACGCTGAGGAATCCGCGTCCGATAGATCGGAGCCAGCGCAAACCGAAACTTTCACCGGAGAGCAGGGCATCGAATTGCAGCTCGTTCCGCTCCTGCCGAGCTACAGCGCGGGCGGCCGGGTGGAGTTGGCTCTCCTGGTCGATGATTCGATCAACCTCCAGTCCGAGGTACTTAAGGGCATTGGCTCCTATTTGGAGAGGTGGGAAGAAAACCGTTGGGAGCGGCTGTTTGTATTGACCGGCGCGTTCGACAGTCGGGAACCATCCTTCTGGCCGATCGACGATCCGAACCGCGGCATCGTCAGCTTGGCTTGGGCGGGCGATGTGGAAGAAGTCGTCGTGTTACCTCCTGTTGGTCCGGGTCGCTATCGAATTGTCAAGAAGGTGATCCTGACCCTCGACGAAGTGAACGAACCTGTGTTGGTCGGCGCGGAGTTTGAGGTGGACGTTCAGAGCTAGACAGGAGGCTGCATGCCCAAGCTCATCTACACAGCGATCACATCGCTCGACGGCTACGTGGAGGATAAGGGGGGCGGGTTCGACTGGGCGGTGCCCGATGCCGAGGTCCACGCGTTCATCAACGAGCTCGAAGGGCATATCGGCACGCACCTCTACGGCCGGCGCATGTACGAGACGATGGCCGTCTGGCAGACCTTCGGCGACGAGCCCGGGCTGACCGAAATCGAGGCGGATTTCGCTGAGATGTGGCGAGCCCTGGACAAGGTCGTCTACTCCAGGACCCTCGACGCGGTTTGGACGCCCCGGACCCGACTCGAGCGCGAGTTCGATCCCGAAGCCGTGCGCCGCATGAAGGATGTCGCCGATCGCGACCTCAGCATCAGCGGCCCCGAACTGGCGCAGCACGCGTTCAGGGCCGGTCTGGTGGACGAAGTCCACAAGTTCGTGTTCCCGGTCGTGGTGGGCGGCGGCAAGCCGGGGCTCCCCCGGGAAGTCAGGGTGGAACTCGAGCTGGTCGACGAGCGGCGCTTCGGCAACGGCGTGGTCCACCTGCACCACCGCACGCGATGAATCTCTCGAACTTGATCGCGAGGGCTCCCCAACGGATTAAGTCGGAGTGATGGAATTCACCCCCAACGACGCGGCTCCATCGGCTAGCCGCTGGTCGTAGGTCACCAGTCCTTCGAGTTCATCGCCGATCTCTAGCGCAGCAGCCAGGTGCAACGCATCCAGACTCCGCATCATGTCGGGCTCCAACTGTGCCGCCCGTTCGCACACTGCCGTGGAGAGCATCACCAGAATCAAGGAGTCGAGGACCGCCCGCGCCTGAACCATGTGCTCCGGAGCAGACCTTCTTGTTGCCCGGAGCAGCTCGGTGCGCAAGAGGTCGCTGGAGAAAATCCGCTCCTCGCGATCCGTCAGCCATCTGCGAAGTGCCGTTGAGCCCTTTTCGACGACAACCAACTTCGTCGCCGCCGTTGTGTCGAGATAGAACACTTTCAGTACCGCTCGGTCTGCCGCATCCTTTTCAGCTCCTCAGACAATGCGGAGCGTCCTTTGCGCCGGGGGGCCGGCGCAGGCAGATCCGCGAGCCGGCGCCGGGCGGGACGAGCACGCTCTGCGGCAATGAGAGCCTCGATCCGACTGGATGGCAGCGGGATCATCTGGGCCACAGGACGGCCACGGTCAGTGATCGTCACGAGCTCCCCAGCCGCGGCCTCGGCTACCACCGCCGACGCGTTTTGCTTTAAAGCACGGATTCCGACCTCGGACATGTTCTACATTGTAGCACCGTCGTACCCATCAAGAGAGATAGGCGACGGAGCTTTCGCCGTGGCACCACCTTCATGGCTGGTGCATAGCCAGCTTGGGCCAGGTCCATGCGTTGTGGACGATGGCCGCCAGCAGTGCGACTTCGATGGCGCTGCCGAGGATGTAGTAGTTCCACTCGCCGACTGCTCCGGCGATGATCGTCAGCGCATAGATGATGCTCAGTGCGAGGTTGGCGATTCGGTTGATTGCTGGTCGCAGGACGAGTGTGCCGACCACCATGAGGCTCGGGATCACGATGTAGATCGTGGTCCAAAGAAGGAAGGACTGGTTGACCATGAACCCGCCGATCGTCCCAGCCTCGATGTCGGCTCGGAAGTCGGGTCGGTAGAGGCTGAAGAGGTCGACATAGGCGAAGACGAACAACATCGACGTCCAGAGCGCCGAGATCTTGATCCTCACGTTTACCTTTGACGGTTCGAACCTCGTTTCAGCGGTCATGTGTGATCCCTCCGTGATCGATCGGCATTAACGTCACGATGACGGGGCGTATTGGCGGGCGCATCGGTCAGCAAGCTCGACTTGTCCTGTCC
>JACCTH010000033.1 GCA_013812505.1 Acidimicrobiia bacterium
GCCTGATTTCGGGCGAGACTGTGGCGCGCAGCCTGAAACGCATCTGCCTCGACCAATTTCAGTTCTCGCTCAATGAGCTGACGGCGGGCAATGACCTCAATCGAGCGGTTCATGAGCTCCGAAAGTCGAACAAACGGGTCCGATCGCTCCTACGAATGGTCCGCCCGGTGATCGGCGAGAAGATCTATCGAGCCGAGAACTCTGCTCTCGCCGACGCCTCACGGCTCGTCGCTCCCGCCCGCGACGGCGCGGTCATGGTCGATGCGATCGTGCGCCTGCGCGCTCGATACGGGCACTTGCTCGCCCAAGGGATCTGGGAGGGCACGGAGAACCGATTGCGACAGCGACATGAGCGGATGATGAATCGAATCCTGTCCGACGAAGAGCTGATCCAGAGCGTCACTAAAGCTTTGTATCGAGCAAGGTCTCGCTACGCGGCGTGGCCGGTCGATGCTTCCGAACCGAGGATGGGGCCACGCCCGCTTCCCGATTCCTACCGGAGCGTTGGACCCGGGGTTGGCGACACCTATGACACCGGCCGTAAGGCGATGCGCTCTGCTTTCGCCAATCCCCGGCCCGAGAACTTTCACGAATGGCGCAAGCAGGTGAAGTACTTGCGTCACCAGATGGAGGTCGTTACTCCGCTGTGGCCTGAGGTCATTGGCGGGGTGGCGAGTTCACTGGCCCAGTTGGGGGACGTGCTCGGCGACGATCACGATCAGGCCGAGCTGGTTCGCATCGTGGCGACGCTGCCGGAGTTCGCCCCCAACCCGGACGAGAGGCATCTACTGGTGGCGCTTTCGAACGAGCGCCGACGCGAGCTGCAAGCGGCCGCCCGGGTGATGGGCGGCCGGATTTATGCCGAAACTGGCGACCAGTTCACCAACCGGCTCAAGGCGTATTGGTCGGCCTGGAGCCACTAGTCCCAACCCAGGTGATCCCCGACCCGGCGTTGGTGGTGCTGGTGGGGCCGTCGGGGGCCGGGAAATCGACTTGGGCCAGCCAGCACTTTCGGCCGGACGAGATCGTGTCCTCAGATCGCCTGCGCGCGATGGCAGGAAGTAGCGAGCACGATCTCGACGCCAGCGCGGTGGCGTTCAAATTGCTCGACGAGATCGTGGCCTCCCGGCTCCAGCGCAAGCTCACCGCTGTGGTGGACACGCTCGGCTTTGATGACGACCGCCGCCTCCAACACCTGCAAATGGCACACGAATCCGGGTTGCCGGCGGTCGTCGTTCTGTTTGCCGAGACGGATGAGGTTTGCCGAGACCGAAATCGCCGAAAGCTCCGACCAGTCCCGGCGGCTGTGCTAACTCAGCAGTTCCGGCGCCTCCGCCAGCTCAACCTCGAGGCCGAGGGCTGGGACCTGCTGCTACACCCCGAACCGTCGCTCGTATCCACGGTCTCCTCAGAGGTAACTCCGGCGCCATCGGGCCAAACGACCGGGCGCTTCTACCTCCAGTTGTCGAGGTTTCCGCAAGATCGTCCGCTCGGGCCTTGGCTCCGGGAGATGGCGGTGGAAGCGGAGCGGGTGGGCTTTGCCGGGCTGGCGGTGATGGACCATCTGACGCAGATCCCGCAGGTGGGGCGGGAATGGGAACCGATCCCCGAGGCGTACACCACCCTCGCATTCCTCGCCGCAACCACTAATCGTCTCGAGCTCGGCTGCTTGGTCACTGGAGCGCGGCTGCGCAACCCCGCACTCTTGGCCAAAATGCTCGCCACCCTCGATGTCGTTAGCGGCGGCCGCGCCTTCTGCGGGCTCGGCGCGGGATGGTTCGACCAGGAGCTGCGGGCTTATGGCTTTGGGCAAACCGAGAAACGCTTCGCCCAGCTCGAGGACACGATCAACATCCTGCGCCGGATGTGGGCGCCGGGCAAAGCCAGTTACTCGGGCCGCGTTCATTCGATCGTGGAAGCGGTTTGCTATCCAAAACCGCTCCATCCGATTCCGATCCTCGTTGGCGGCAACGGGGAGAAGACCCGCGAAATTGCGCTCCGGCTCGCGGACGGTCTCAACCTCGTCGGGCTCACCAACGCCGAAAGGCTCCTCCCCGAAGTGAAGGAGAAAGCCGAGGGCTTTGCCATCTCGGTCCTCGACACTCCTCTGATCGGAAAGAATCGATCCGAAGTAGCCGAACGCGTCGAGCGTTGGCGAGGAAGTCGTTCAGCCGCGACTTTTGCCAAAGCTCATCATTCCTCCACCGCCGCCGATCACCTCGCGACCTATCGACTGCTGCATGCTCAGGGTTGCGACCGATTCTTTCTTGCTCCCGTCGGACTGGAGGAACCAGGACAGCTCGCTGAGTGGGAACCGGTTCTGACTAGCTGGTCGTCGTAGTCACTGGGGCGTTCTCAGGGGTGATGACCAGCGCCAACGAGTTGGCGGCTCCGTCGTATACCAGCCGGTAAGCGAGCCCGTTGTAGGTGAGCGTCTGGTCGAGCCCGACCAGATCGGGATCATCGACGTCGAGTCCCAGTTGCTCGAGGAGCGCGCGCCGGTCGCTGCCATCGAGAGTCGGGTCGGCGGTGGCGATCAATAGCCCGAGAGCGGTGATGATCGGCGCGTCACCTTCGGGTGTTCCCGTCGGACTGGCGCGTAGGGTGACATTGCCCGCGGTTCGATCGATCAGACCTTCCAGCGTCACGCTGGGGCCGAGGAGGAGAAAGAACGGGGACTCCAGGTCCGGCGGCAGAAGAATCGGGACTTCCGAAGCCGCCGCCAGATCGTTCCAACGCGTGATCAAGTCGGAGAGCTCGGTTTCGAAGAGGGTGGTCATCGGGGGCGGGAGAGTGGTGGCCACGGTGGTTACTGGGGCAGTGGTAATGATTACCGGGATCCCGGTGGTGGGTGGATTCACTGCGGTCGTCGCCGTGGGTTCGCCAACCAGGCCGGTCACCAGCAGACCGAGATACACCAGGCCGGCGACGACTGCAGCGATCACCAAAAATACCCCGACCTTGATCAAGACGGCTTGGGGTGTGATGGTGAAACGGCGGGCCTTCACCATGGTCGAAGATCGGGTCCGCACGTTGTCGGCGATGGTTCCGAACTCGTTCTCAGCGGGCAGGGCGATGTCCGCGAGGGCGGTCTTCTCGGTCTCGACGTGTACCACTGCTGCCGCCACCGGTGCCGAGGCTGCGACCTCATCGGCTGGCACCGAGCCCTCGCCGGCTGGCACCGAGGCCGAGATCGCTTGATCCAAGGCGGCGGGATCGTCGGCGGTGAAGGTGAGAGTGTCACCCTCGGCTTGGATCGCAAACCGCGAGTAGGTGAGACGGGCGATCTTCGCCTGCTCGTGGTTCCAACTGCCGATCTCGTGGCCCCCTCCCCACAGGACGATGATCTCGGGGCCGACGAGCATCGAGGCAGGTAGCACTTCGTCGCCGGTCACCAAAGTGCCGCGGAAGCCGGGGGTTTCCACTACCGCGGCTGGGGTCGCGGCGACCTCGTCAGCGGCTTCGGCGTTCTGGTCGACGTCGGTGACCTGTGGGGCTTCCCACGCCGTGGATGACCAGAGCTTTTCGTAGTCGGAGTTGACCTCGGTTAACTGCCCCCATTCTTGGGCACCGGACTCGTCTACCGCGAAATCGGGGACGAGCTTTTCTTGTACGGGCTTGTCGTCTGCCAATTTGTCCCCTTGACGTCTCTACCCGTTAGTTATCGCCCTCCCAGCGCCAACTTGTAGCCCCGTTTTCGCCCCGTTTAGGACCGAAGCATCGCCGGGTCGGCTCCCTCCGCGATCAGCAAGATTCGCTTGTTGTGTTGTCCACCGAGCGAATAGGCGCCGATCGTCCCATCGGACCGAACCACCCGATGACAAGGAACGATCAAAGGCACCGGGTTCTGCGCCATTGCCGTGCCCACCGCTCGAGCGGCGCCGGCCTTGCCAGCTTCGCGCGCCAGCCAGCCATAGGGCCGCACCTGGCCCCGAGGGATGGTGGTCGCCACCAGAAGGATCTGGCGTCGAAACGGGCTCACCAGCCGCAGATCGAGGGGGAGCGAGCCCGGCCGTCCAAGCTCGATCGCCTTGCCGATCAATCCATCCCAGCCGCGCGGAGGTGTCGCCTCGATCACTCGACGTCCGTTTTGACCCAGGAACTCCGATTCAAAATCCTCCTCTGCCAGGCGCACCATCGAAACCCCGAGGGGATTGAAGGCGACTGCGACGTCACCGACCGGGCTCTCATAAACCCGGTAGCCATCGGCGAGCCCGGTCGCCAGGTCGACATTGTCGCCCAGGTTTGCCGGCGCTTCTCGTCGCAGACCGGCGAGGCTTGTTTCAACGTTCATCTTCTTCCTCCATCATCGTTCGTAATCGGTCTAGTCCACGATGGACATCCGCCTTCACTGTGCCCAATGGTCGGCCGAGGGCGGTGGCGATCTCGTCGTAGTCGAGACCAACCACATGCCGCAGCACCACCGCCCGCCGAATAGGGACGCTGAGCTTGCGCAGGCGTGTCTCCCAGGCGACGGCATCGACCGGCTCGGGATCAGGGCGGCCGTAATCCTCGAGCTCGACCGCCCGTGGTCGCCGGTTCAACGCTCGCCGGTGGTTGCGGCCCAGATTGAGGGCAATC
Organism: Acidimicrobiia bacterium; assembly: GCA_013812505.1. Lineage (GTDB taxonomy): Bacteria > Actinomycetota > Acidimicrobiia > Spongiisociales > ZC4RG35 > JACCTH01. The sequence continues at coordinate 4,582 of JACCTH010000033.1, forward strand.
GTCCAGATCCAGGGTCGGAGCGACATCGTCGCAACTCGGTTGGCTGGGTAGGAGCCGAGGGCTTGATAGGCCCTGACGAAGGTCTCCTGGGCCAGGTCCTCGGCGTCGGCTCCGGCCAGCGAACGAAGACCCGAAAAGAGCTCGTGCTCAAGTGCACGAACCAACTCCGGGAACCACCGATCGAGGTTCTGGCTAAGTCGAACCGAAAGGTTGTCCATCTCTCTATGAACACCGCTGCGGGGCACCGAGTTGCACCTACATCGCTGCCCAGTACTTGAGGGTTACCTGACGCCAGATGATCCCGAAACCAACCGCCGCCACCGCTAGCCAAAAGATGATGATCGTGATCGGGGTACGGATTGCCAGCCATCCGAATAGGAGCTGCGACGCGGTCGAGGTCAGCGTCACCGCCGCAAAATCGAGGCCGAAGATTCGTCCTTTGAGCTCGGGGGCGGTGTACATCTGCAACCCATACGACGAGAAGCTCCATTGGCTGCCCGCCCCGGCGTGGCCGATCAGCACGCAGATGGCGGCAATGAGGAGGGTGGGGGCGAATGCGATGCCGAAATAGGAGATCCCCCAAACGGTCATGCAGAAGCCGATCGTCCCCAGAATCGCTCGATCGCGGTTGCCCACCAAACGCCGGATGATGAAGGGACCGATCAACACACCGACGCCTCGCATGCCCAACAGCCAACCCACCCCGTCATCGGCGGCTCCAAATTCATCGAGGGCGAGCGTTGGCAGCAGGGCGACGGCACCGGCGCCGAAGATGGCGAAGCCTGCTTTCGAAGTCATCAAGGCGCTCACCGCGGGCCGCTTCCGCAGATAGGACAGCGCCGGACCGATCCTGGTCGCCTCATGGGTTGTCACCTGTGACGAATTGAGCTTGCTCTTGATGCGAATTGTCAAGATCGCCGCGACGAGAAAGGAGATCGCGTCGAACGCAATTGCCCGCTCGCGTCCCCAATTGGCGGCCACCAATCCGCCGAGGGCCGCCCCCACCGCCGCCATGGTGCCCCAAGTCGATTCCAGCAGGAACGACCCGTCGCCGAGGTTCTCCTCGGAGACGACCTGGCCCAGCGACGCCGACGAGGCAGGGGAGATGAGCGCGCTGAGACCGGCCAGGATCGACATCACCCCGAGCACCATCGGCACCGCGATCCCTCGTTCTTGGACAAATGCGGAGTTGACCGTCAACAACGTGCTGCTCGCCGCGGCGGCGACGAAGCTCGACCAGACGATGATTTTCTTGCGATCGAGCCGATCGGCCAGCACCCCCCCGAGCGGTGAGACGAGAAAGGCGGGCAACGTATTGGCGGTGAGCACCGCCGCGGTCAAGAGCGGCGAGTCGCTGAGGTCATGAACCAAAGCCAGCATCGGGACGAGCAGAAACCAGTCTCCGCCAAAGGACACCAAGCGTGCGAGATAGAGCCGCCGGAAGTCGGGATTCTCGCGGAGCAGTCGAAGGTAAGAAGACATCAGACGTCAGACTTCAGGTCTGATGCCTCTTGTCTTGTGTCGGTTGTCGGATCCAAAGGAATCGAGCCGTCGGTCGCGTGCATCTGTTGATGGGTGGCGATCAACGAGTCGAAGTCGGGTGGGCTTTCGATATCGACCGCGAGCAGATGGCGAGCACGTGGTCGTCGCTCGAGATCAAATGAGCGCGCTCGTTGGATGATCGCCGCCGACACCGTGTCTATGCGGCGATGCTGATTGAGGTGCTCCCGCCACGACACCACCAAGAACACCTCGGTGAGGCGTTTGGGATCGACGGCATCGCGATAGAGCCGCCAGCGATAGGCTCCGGTACGAAGCCTGACGAGACGCAGCTCGTTCATGACGACCAGAAACTCCTCGATCCGCACAGGGTCGATATCGAAAGTGTTCAGCACCATCACCGGCCCGCTGTCCAGCGTCTCAACATGCTCGGGGCCGGGTCGATCCAAGTCGAACTCGGGCGGCACGATCTCGCCCAGAACCGGTATTCCGGATCGGGTCGCCACCACGCCGAGACCGATGCAAGCCATCGAGATCAACACGTAGGCCGAGGAAGTGTCGAGAGCGTCAGCGACCGCACCGGACAGGATCGCTCCGATCGGGTAGACGCCGGCGAAGGCCAAGGACCAGAGGCTCATGGTGCGTCCTCGGACCCAGCGCGGACTCAAGAGCTGGGCCGTCGAGTTGAGGGTTGTGGTCGTCAAAACGAGACAGGCGCCGGCGACAACCAAACCCGGCACCGCCCAACCGACCGAAGGGGCGGTCCCCACCACGATGCCGCCGGTCCCGTAGCCGGCGATCGCGATCGGGAGGGTCAGCCGGCCCAACCTCTCGGCGATCCGACGTCGAGCGAATGCAGCCGCGATCGCACCCACCCCCATCGTGCCGAGCAGGACTCCGTAGGCGAGCGATCCTCCCCCGAGGACCGCGGTGTGGCTGGGGAGGACGGTGGGGATGACCGATGAGGTCAGCCCGAACAAGGCACCCACCAGCAGCACCCGCCGAAAGGCTTTGGTGTAGCGCGCGAAGCGCCACCCGAGCGCCATGGCCGTTGACAGTGGCGCGCTGTCGGCGGGGGCGGGCGGGAGAGTTCTTCCCATGACGATGAGGACTGCCACGACCGAGAGATAGGAGATCGCGTTGAGCCCGAAGCCGGCTTCCGCTCCGACGGTGGCGATGAGCAGCCCTGCTAACGCGGGACCAACCGCCCGGGCCACGTTGAAGGAAACCGAGTTGAGAGCCACGGCGCTTGCCACCATCTCGCGCGGCACCAGGTCGGGGACGAGCGCTTGCCACGCTGGGAGGTTGAAAGCCGCCGCCACCCCGATGGCCAGGCCGAGCACCAGCAACCGACCGGGGGTCGCCTCGCCGAGAAAGGTCAGCACCGCCATCGCCGCGGCGAAAAGCGACATCGAGATTTGAGTCACGAGCAAGATGCGCGCCCGGTCGGTCATGTCGGCGACCGCCCCGGCCAAGAGGGCCAATGCCAGAAAGGGCAGGGTGGTCGAGGCCGAGATCAGGCCCACCCAAGTTGCCGAGCCGGTGAGGTCGAGCATCAACCACGCTGCTGCTGACGACTGGAGAAAGCCCCCGATGTTCGAGAACACCGAAGCCGCCCAGAGCGCCCGGAATCCTCTGATCCGAAGGGGAGCGACCGACGAGGTCATGCGACAGAGAAGTTTACGGCTCGACCCCTAAGGACCCAGCGGCGGCCGCGACGAGTTGCGCTCGATCAGCGCCACCGCTCCCACCACCAGCAGCCCGCCCATTACCTGGGTGGCGTTGAGCTTTTGGCCCAGGCCAATCCAAGCGGAAGCTGCCGCTACCACCGGCTCGAAGCTGGCGATCACGCCGACCAAACCCGGATCGACGATCTTCATCGCGGCCATCTCGAGCAGGAACGGCACGACCGTTCCCAACACGAGAAGCCAGCCGAGCTCAGCGAGCACCAGCGGGTCGGAAGGAGGAAGGATCACCGGAAACGCAACCAACAAGAAGAGGCCCGAGAACGCGAATCCGAACGCTGCGATTGTGAGGATGGGAAACGAGCGGCCGAGATAGCTCGACAGGAGGACGAAGGCTGCAAAGGAGATCGAGGCCACCGCCGCGGCCAGCAACCCCCCCGTGTCCAGACGATTGGCCGTGCCGAACTGCGAAACCAGACCGACTCCGACCACCGCGATGACAGCGGCTGTCCAGGCCAGCGGAGAAACGGATCGCTTCTCGACGAGCCGTTGCCAGGCGAGGACCAGCACTGGGCCGGTGAACTGAATCGTTACCCCCGGACCGACGCCGAGACGAGAGATGGCGATGAAGAACGAGACCGTCACCGTTGCCAGGGTCAAGCCCAGAGCCGCGAACCAGAGCAGTTTGCCGCGGGCGTGGACCAGTCGGCGGCGCCAGGCGATGGCGCCTAGAACGAGCGCGGCTAGCACGGAGCGGATCTGGGCCACATTGCCGGCCGGCATCGCCCGTAGGAGATCGGCTGCTACGGCTCCGTTCACTCCAAACAGAAACGAAGCGAGCAGCGTGTAGACGATCCCGCGCCGAACGGCGGGTGCCAGGTTGTGAGTGTCAGAGGTCAGAATGTCCTCGATGTCCGGGTTGGCCTATTTCGTCGGTCCCGAGGTGCCGGGCCCAACCGTGCTGCTGCTCCATTCCTGGCATGGGTTGAACAGCGCGAGCAAGCGATTGGCCGATCGGCTAGCCGACGAAGGGTTCACCGTACTTGCCCCCGACCTTCTCGCTGGCGCACAACCGGCGACTCCAGCCGAAGCCGAATCAACCCTTGCTGCTTCCGATCCCAACGACCTCGTGGCGGCGACCCTCGGTGGGCTCGGGGTTCTCGGGCGAACGGACGCAAGCCCGGTGAGGGTGGTCGGTGTGGGCATGGGTGGGTCGCTGGGGCTGTGGCTGTCGGTACGACGGGCTGCGCAAGTGGAGGCGGTCGTCTCCTTCTACGGGTCGCAGTCGATCGATTTCGACGGATCCAAGGCTCGCTATCAACTGCATCTGGCCGGCGACGATCCCTGGGTCAACTCGGACGATGCGGTCTTCATGGCGGCGACGATCGGGCTTTCCGATCTGGCGATCGAATCTTTCACATATCCGGGGACCAGACCCGGCTTCTTCGAGGACGGCGACTTCTTCGACCGGGACGCGTCAGAGCTGGCCTGGTCTCGCTTGGTCCCTTTTCTCAGATCGGAATCTGATCCCTGATCTCGTGGGGTAATGGGAACCACCGCAATGATTCCGCTTCGGCCTCGAGAATTTCCTCGGCGGCTTCGACACTGGCTCCGGCCGTGGCGAAGAGCTGATGGGCTTCTTCGACGTAGCTCGCGTAGTCGGCTTTCGATGCGGTATTCCGCTCGCCGTGGGGATGTGATAGTCCGCCCTGGCTGTAGTCAATCTCATGGAGGGAGATCGGCGGCTGCGCCAGACCGCGCCGGTGCCGCCAAACCGCGGTCGAAGCATCAAAGCGGTAGTGGGGCAACAGTCTCCAGCCATGGTTAGCGATCAGGTGCACGGCCTCGAGGATGAATTGAAACTCGTCTTCGCTGATGAAGTAGTTGAAGTTGACCCGTACCCAGCCGGGCTTGATCACCTCGCAGCCTCGCTCAATTTGAATCTCGTACTGGTTGCTGGTCTCTTCGGTGATGCCAAGGAGGCGATGCCCGTAAGGGCCGGCGCACGAGCATCCGCCCCGCGCCTGAATACCAAACAAATCGTTGAGCAGGGCAACCACGTAGTTGTGATGCAGGTAGCGGTCTCCAAAGCGGACCACGAACGACACGATGGACAGTCGCTCGGCTTTGGGGTTGCCGAGAATGCGGATGTTTGAGTTCTGGCTCCAGGAGTCGATCGCGGTGCGTATGAACTCTTCCTCGCGCTCGCGTATCAGAGGAACGCCCACGGCCTCTTTGAGCTGGAACACCAGGCCCGCTCGAATCGATTCGATGATCGCCGGGGTGCCCCCCTCCTCCCGATGCTCGGCGTCCACTGAATAGTGGTGGACGTTGGCGTTTACATAGGTAACGGTGCCGCCCCCGGGAACCGAGGGAACCCGGTTGGAGAGTAGCTCTTTGCGAGCGACCAAGACTCCAGGCGTGCCCGGTCCACCGATGAACTTGTGGGGGGAGAGGAAGATGGCGTCCTTGTAGTCGAGGCCGTCGGCCGCCGAACGCATCGCAATTCCCACATAGGGCGCGGCGGCGGCGAAATCCCAAAACGAGAGGGCGCCATATTGGTGCAGGAGAGTCGAGACGGCGGAGGTGTCAGTGATGATGCCGGTGACATTCGACGCCGCCGAGAAGGAGCCGATCTTCATCGGGCGCTCGACGTGAGCCAGGAGCATCTTCTCGAGATGTTCCAAGTCGACGTGTCCATCGTTGTCTTCGGCGATCTCGACCACGTCCGCAATCGACTCGCGCCAGGGCAGCTCGTTCGAATGGTGCTCGTAGGGCCCGACAAACACAACCGGTCGTTCTTCGGGCGGGATTCGATCGGTCAGTTGATAACGATCGTCGAGTGACGCGGGCACCCGGAGGCCGAGGATGTTGATCATCCGATCGACCGCGCCGGTTGATCCCGAGCCGGCAAAGATCACCGCGTGTTCCTCGGAGCCGCCGACAGCCTCCCTAATCAGCCGCCGGGCTTCTTCTCGGAAGTGCGTTGTTTGGAGGCCCGTGCCCGAAGTCTCGGTGTGGGTGTTGGCATAGAGCGGCAACACCGTCTCGCGAATGAAGTCCTCGATGAACCCGAGCGACCGGCCGGAGGCGGTGTAATCGGCGTAGGTGACGAGACGCACCCCATACGGGGTGGTCACGGCGGTGTCGACTCCGATCACCGATTCTCGGATCGTTTCGAGTAACCGGCTCACAACCCCCAGGCTAACGGCGTTTTTATCAGCTAGACCGACACGAATCGTGCCGGTTTCGGCGCGTAGAACGAGATCGGATCCGGGGTTTAGGCTCGTGAGTTCGCATGACCGATGTTGTAGCTGCGCCGACTCCGATGACCCACCGCCAGGTGATGGCGGTCCTGTGGGGGCTGATGCTCGGTATGTTCCTCGCTGCCCTCGACCAGACGATTGTCGCAACCGCGCTACCGACGATGGTTGGCGAGCTGGGAGGTCTTGAGCACTTGTCGTGGGTGGTGACGGCCTATCTGCTCGCCTCGACGGTGACCGCTCCCCTTTACGGAAAGATCTCCGATCTTTACGGACGCAAGATCGTCTTCCAGGCGGCGATCGTCCTCTTCCTGGTCGGCTCGGTGCTTTGCGGGCTCTCCCAGAACATGGCGCAGTTGATTGCGTTCCGCGGCTTGCAGGGTCTTGGGGCCGGCGGACTGATGGTGATGGCGATCACGATCGTCGGTGACATCCTGTCGCCCCGCGAACGTGGTCGTTATCAGGGCTACTTCGGGGCGGTGTTTGCCGTTGCCAGCGTCGCCGGACCTTTGCTCGGCGGCTGGTTTGTCGACAACATTGATTGGCGTTGGGTTTTCTACATCAATCTGCCGATCGGGCTTGTTGCGCTCTTCGTCACCGCTTCGGCGCTCAACGTGCCTTTCCATCGACGGGAAGCAAAGATCGATTACTTGGGCGCGGCGCTCCTGGTCGGAAGCGTGTCGGCGCTGCTACTGACGATGATCTGGGGAGGAAATGAGTACCCGTGGGGATCGGCTCTGATCATCGGCCTAGGAGTCACCGCGGTCGTTCTCGGTGCAATCTTCATCGGGTGGGAGAACCGAACCCCCGAACCGATTCTGCCCCTGCGCCTCTTTCGTGATCGCACTTTCACTCTCACCTCGGGCGCCGGGTTCATCGTCGGAGTGGCCATGTTCGGAAGCATCGTTTTCTTGCCGCTCTTCCTCCAGGTTGTGGTCGGAGCGAGCGCCACCAACTCCGGCTTGCTCCTCGTGCCGATGATGTTTGGGATCATCGGTGCTTCGGTGACGAGCGGCCGGGTGATCACCAAAACCGGCCGCTATCGCTGGTTCCCAATCGCCGGAGCCGCGGTTGCCACTGTCGCTCTGTTCTTGTTGTCGACGATGGGAGTTGGCACGACCCTGACCACTGCTTCCGTCTACATGTTCCTGCTCGGTGCTGGCATCGGCATGATCTTCCAGGTTTTGGTCCTGGCTGTGCAGAACGCCGTCGACTTCAGGGACATGGGGGTCGCCACCTCGGCCAGCACCTTCTTCCGCTCACTCGGCGGCTCGGTGGGAACCGGCCTGCTCGGGGCGATCTTTGTTAGCCAGTTGCGTTCCAACCTCGAACGACTATTTCCCGAAGCAGGCTTGCCGACCAGTGACCTCACCTCCGGTCCCGGGGCCATCGCCCAGTTACCCGACGCGATTCGCGGTCCAGTGATCGAAGCCTTTGCCGGAGCAGTGGGTTCGGTCTTCTTGCTCTCTGTGCCGATCATGGCTGTGGCTTTGGTCCTGGCCTTCCTGATGCCCGAGATCCCGCTCCGCGAAACAGCCAACGTCGGCGCGGCCGAGGTCTAGCTTTTTCAAATCGATTCTGTGGGCTGGAGTCGCTGTTGTACAACCATACGAACCCAGGGTTCGCAGAAACTACTTCTCGCCGACCAGGCCCCACAGGTAGGCGAGGCAGATCAACGCGCCCAGCTCGTCGTCGAGGTCGGGGAGGCGGTTGACCCGGATGTCGTGGACGTACTCATGGCGGCCGGTTTGGAAGACCTTGCGAAAACGCGGATGCTCGTGCGGCGCGGCCATCGACAACATGAACGAGACGCCGCGGTCGCTCAGCGTGTAAACGGTCAAGAACCGCGCCCGGAGAAGGAACGCGCTCCGCGTCTTGCCAGCAGCGAATTCGAAAGGACCACAACGCTTCGCCAGTTCAACCAACCCGTCCCAAAACGCCCGACCTCGTTCATGTTCGCCAAGAAACTGTTCGATCGTGTAGCTAGAACCGAGCGGAGAGGCGCTCGACGTGTCGACGTCGTGACGCTTGCGAGACGGCCGCACCCGGGTCGGCTCGCCTGCCACCTTCGGATACTGCGGCGGCCAGGGGGCGTCGCCGAGACCATATTCGTCCTGGTCCCGGGCGACCCACTCGAGCAGGGTTTCAATGCGGCCGGCCGACTCGTCGATGCCGGCCGTGAGATCGCCGACCTCTGCGTAGCGCTCGGCGAAGCCATCAAGCGGGAAGCGGTCGATCGACACTTCGCCGATCTCCTCCCAGTGAAACGGCGTCGAGACGAAACCCGTGGGACGAACCCCGTAAGACGAAGAGACCGTCTTGTCGCGAGCGTTTTGGTTGTAGTCGATGAAGACTCCCGTCCGTTCTTCCTTCCACCAACTTGTGGTGACCAGCCCGGGCATTCGTCGTTCCAACTCGCGAGCGGCGGCGAGAACCGCGCGCCGGGTCTGAAAAAAGTCCCACTCGGGCACGATGCGAACGTAGACATGAATGCCGCGGCTACCCGACGTCTTCGGCCAGCCGGTCAAGCCCGCCTTAGCCAAGACCTCCTTCAGACCAACGGCCGCTTCCCGCACATGACCGAAGTCGAAACCGGGGGTCGGGTCGAGGTCGAAACGGAGCTCGTCGGGACGGTCGGTGTCTTCCGCCCGCACGGGCCAGGGATGAAGGTCGAGGCAGCCACGCTGGATCAGTCGGATGACATCAACTTCGGTCCGGGGCACATTCATCAGACCGGGACGCTGCGAGGGAAAGGTGATTTCGACGGTTTCAAAAGGGGAGTTCGCCTCGGCCCGTTTGTGATAGATCGGATCGACTTCGACGCTCTCCATGAAGCGCTTCAACATCGTCGGGCGGCCGAATACCCCGCGAAGAGCGCCTTCAGCCACCTGTACGAAGTGGTTGACGACATTGAGCTTCGTCCAACCCTGTTGGGGGAAGAGCCGTTTGTCGGGGCTGCTGATCCGGATCGGCTCTCCGCCTACTTCCACCGTGGTTTCGGTTGCCATCGCGTCAACCTATCAGCGGACCTTTAGGCTCGTTGCCCAATGAGCTTTCGCCTCTTCGGGTTCCCGATACGCATCAGCCCCACCTTCTTGATCCTGGGCCTGTTTCTGTTCGACGCCCGCTTGGGCTGGCAGGGGATCGTCGCCTGGGTCGGCGCCGCCTTCACCTCGGTGATCATCCATGAGCTCGGCCACGCTTTCGCCGTGCGGGGCTATGGGGGTCGAGTCGAGCAAATCACCCTGCACGGACTCGGCGGGGCAACGGCATGGACCGATCCGGCGAAACGGATCGACTGGGGCCGCCGGATCGCAATCGCCGCCGCCGGGGCTGGCCTCGGCTTCGTGATTGCCGGCGTCCTTTATGGGTTAGTGAGGGCCGGGCTCTTCGGGCGCGCCGCCGAGCAAGTCATCGTCTCGCCGTTTCGGGTCCTCTTTGGCATCGCAATCCAGGACGGTCTCTGGCTGGTCTTCTTCCTCGGCGCCTTCATCTGGGTCACCATGGCCTGGGGGCTGATCAACTGGCTCCCGATCGGCGGGCTCGACGGCTGGCACATCCTCGCCGAGCTGCTCGAAAAGTGGCTGCCGGGCCGGGGCCGCCAGGTGGCGGCAGTCGTGGGTCTGATCGTGGCGCTGATTGCTGCCTTCTTCTTGTTCCGATTGGGGATGACCTTCGGCGCCGTCATCCTGGTGCTGTTCGCGCTGCAAACCCTCGGGTCGCGCTAGGTCACCACACCTGAGAAGCCGACTCCACTAGGCCGTTCGAGCTGATCCATCGTGCAAGACCGTGGGTCTTTGTCGGGACGCCAGCGATGAAAACGGGTGGCGTGCCGAAAGCGGCCTTCCTCGAGTTGGTCGTAGCTGATCTCAGCCACTACTACGTTCGCGATCGGGGTCCACGAGAGGTCCTTTTCACCCGTCCACCGGCTGATCCCACCCGGCACCCGCGCTCCTTCGCCGAAGGATGCCTCCGCCCGCAACTCCTGGAATCGGTGAAAGATCTCTTCCCGCTGGCCGTCGGGGAATCCTGAGCAGTGACCGATGAAGTGCATCTGTCCCTGGTCGTTGTAGAGACCGAGCAGCAGCGAGCCGATCTTGCCCCCGTCCTTGTGCTCGCGATAGCCGCCGACGACGCAATCGACCGTCCGGCGGTGCTTGATTTTGATCATCGCCCGCTTGCCATGGATGTACGCCGATTGGAGATCCTTGGCGATGATCCCATCGCAGCCGGCTGACTCGAAGGCATCGAACCAGCGCTTGCCCTCCTCCTCGTCGTCGGTGGAGGGGGTCAGGTTCCATGGGTGGCCGAGGCCCGGCACCAGGTCCCGCAGGTGACGGCGACGCTCGGCGAAGGGCTGACTCCGCAAATCGCTCCCCGCTAACGCCAGGAGATCAAATGCGACGAGCTGGGCGGGAAACTCCGCCGCCAATCGCTTGATACGCGACTCGGCAGGATGGATCCGCTGTTGCAGCGAATCGAATTCGGTGACGTCGTCCACGACAACGACGATCTCGCCGTCGACGACGGTTCCCAGGGGCAATCGGCTGATCGGCTCCCGCAGCTCTGGGAAGTAACGGAGCAGCGTCTTTTGGTTGCGGGAGTCGAGCCGGATTTCGCCGCCGTTCCAGGACAACGAGCGAAAGCCGTCCCATTTCGGCTCGTAAGCGAATTCGCCGCGAGGCCACGACTCTGACACCTTGGCTTCCATCGTTTCGATCGGGGGAGAAAAAGGCCACGTCACCCTCGCACCGTATCGTGTACAAATAGCCGATGGATCTGGCGAAGGCGGTGTGGGGCCGATTCTCCGAACGGAGAGGGACGACCCTGGCGGCCGCGATCGGCTACCGCGCCGTCTTCGCCCTGGCTCCATTGTTGGTGGTCGTCGTCTCAGGGGCGGGGATGGTGTTCGGCGAGGACGCCGCTCTAGGCTTGTTGTCTCGGAATTTGAGTCAGTTTCTCGGTCCGGAGATGGCCGCGACGATCCAGGACTTCATCGCCACCGCGCGGGGCCAAGGCGGCGTCGGGCTCGCGGGCACTTTGCTTTTGCTTTGGGCAGGGAGCGGGCTCTTCAACGAGCTGCAGGGCTCGATGGCGTCGATCTTTGGCCTGGTCCGCCCTAAGGGGATTCGCAGGGCGGTCAAACAGCGGCTGATCACTGTCGCCGCGGTGGTGGCGCTTGCGCTCGGTTTTGCCGTCTTGGTGGCGATGGCGGCTTGGATTCCAATGAGCGGTTCGATTGTCGTCGCCGGGGCAGCTGCTGCCTTCTTGTTGGTTTCGGTCGTGATCGGTTTCCGCTATTTGAGCCAGCATCGTCCAGAGTGGAGGCTGACCGTTGCAGTGGCGGGGGGGACGGTGCTCGCCATGGCGCTGGCGGCTTTGGCAGTGGGGCTGTTCGTGATTCGTGAGGATGGCGGCAGCGCCACCGGGATCGCCGGATCGGCGACGGCGGTCCTGCTCTTGGTCTACGCGCTTTCGGCGGTGTTCCTCCTCGGCGCCGCCGCTTTGCGGGAGCTCGAGCTCCGGGGAGGTCCGCCTTCGAGTCGTCAAAGATCCAGCGCTCTCTAGGCTTGCTCGCCCATGGCCATCGACATAGCGGGCTTTGTCGCCGATCTGAAGAACCACGCCATCGAGCATGGATTTCATGTCCACGACGAGCGTCATTTCATGGAGACCTACTCGCTCCGTCAGAGTTGGGAGGTCGACGTCCACCCTGAGGACGCTTGCGGCGGGCCACTCGACCTTCACCTCAGCCTCGATGTCGACCCCCGGGTCGTGCTTTCGCTTCAAGACCGGCTCGACGAGATGGACGACGAATGGGAAGAGCCCGAGGATCTCTATCGCCTCGACCTCTACTTCAACTGGCAGCTCCCGAGCCTGAAGGTTCCGCCGGACCTTCTGGTGGTGAGCACCGATCTTGCCGGGCTCGGTGGGGTCGAGGTGCCGATCACGGTTTCCGCCAACGAGACGATTGAGTCGATCGCTTCGCTTACCGATCCCTCGATGCGGACCCTGCTGGTGGTCGGGAAATGCCAGGTCTCGCTGGTCGACGTTCTCATGGCCCGTGAGCAACTTTGTGACGAGCTCGATCGGGCCAAGGCGGTATCGGCCTACCTGCTTGACCGGGTGACCGGCTGGCTCGAGAGCCCCAACTAGGCCGCTTGCCAACTCGCCGCTTTCGCGACGACCTTGCGGTCTATGGCCTTCCCGGCGACGTTGCGCCTCGTGATATCCGGTTTGACCCCTCCCGGCGCGCTTTCCTCGATCGCGAGCCCGATGGGCGTTATCGCCTTCGAGTTTGGTCGGAGCCGGGGCTCACCGACGCCATCGTGGTCGCGCGTCAAGGCGAGAAAATCATCGGATATCCGTTGGACGTCGTGGCAGCAACCAGCCGCTTCATCTTCTGGGAAGGGTTCGCGTCGATGGCTCCCGGCGACAGGTTCAGCCTCGCCTTCCGAACGATTGCCGGCAAGGCGGTCTATTACGTCCCGGCCGGAATCACCAATGCGGTCGAGCGACTCGATCGGTGGTCGGTGCCTGACCTTTCGCCCCTCGACGTGCCCGCGTGGGTCCGGGGCGCGGTCATCTATCAGATCTTTCCCGACCGCTTCGCCAACGGCGACCCTGCCAATGATCCTGTCGACAGCGAGCCCTGGGGTTCTCCTGCAACTGCTCGAGGCTTTCAGGGCGGAGACCTGGTCGGGGTCCGCGACCGGCTCGATTATCTAACGGGTCTCGGAGTCGAGGTGATCTACCTCAACCCCGTCTTCACTTCGCCCTCCACCCATCGCTACGACACCGTCGACTATCACCAGGTCGACCCGCACCTCGGGGGAAACGACGCCCTCAATGATCTCGTCGATGCCGCCCACGAACGAGGTCTCCGGGTGATCCTCGATGCTTCCTTCAATCATTGCCATCCGCGTTTCTTCGCTTTCCAAGATCTCGTGGAGAATGGGCAGGGTTCTAGGTATCTGGATTGGTTCACGATCAAGGAGTGGCCGATCAGGATCAAAGTCCGCGGACCGCTGCGGGCCTGGCAGCGAGAATGGCTTCCGGTCTGGGCCGCGCAGGCAGGAATCGAGCTCGATTATGTCGACGATGCGGGGCCGGCCATCGAGCCTACCTACGACGCTTGGTACGGGGTCGCAACGATGCCTCGCGTCAACCTAGCTAACGCCGAGGCGCGGGCCTACATGCTCGAGGTTGCAAAACGCTGGCTGACCGAGCCCGGCGTCGACGGCTGGAGGATGGATGTAGCCCGTTATGTCGATTCCGACTTCTGGCCCGACTTTCGGCGAACTGCTCGGGCGGCGAAGGCCGATGCATATCTCATCGGCGAGTTCATTGGCGATGCCAATGCGTGGCTGCAGGGGGAACAGTTCGACGCCACGATGAACTACTCCTTTCGGGACCTGGCGATCAAGTTCCTTGCCTCCGAGCTGATCGACGGAATCGAAGCCAGTGAGGGTTTTGCGCGCCTCTGGGCGCAGTATCCGTGGCCGGTCACCCTCGCGAATCAAAACCTCATCGGTAGCCACGACACCGCGCGTTTCCTAACTGTTGCCGGAGATGAGCCTTGGCGGTTGCAGCTGGCCGTGTTCCTGCAGTTGACCTTCCCCGGTGCGCCGGGGCTCTATTACGGGGACGAGATCGAGATGAGCGGCGCCGACGATCCTGGTTCGAGGGGAGCCTTCGATTGGTCGAGCGATCCGGAGAGTCATCAAACGTTCCAGCTTGTCGCGAGGCTGACCGCCCTGCGAAAGAAGGTTCCCGCGCTCATGAGTGGCGAATGGCGACCGTTTCCTTCGACAGGGTCCGTGCTTGCCTTCGCCCGCGGCCGTGGAGCTGGGCGAGTTGGCATCTTCATCAACCGGGGCCGCAAGACCAGTCTGCGCGTCGCCGGTTTGCAAAAGGTTCTCTTCGGTGAAGCCACCATCGACGGCGACGCACTGCGTCTTCCCGCCCGCTCCGGCACGATCGTCAAACTCACCCGAGCCTTTTCTCCCCTCGGAGCGGGGAGTACCCGAAGGGGGAAGGGGGGGCGTCTTATTGACGCGCGAGAAGTGATTCCATTTCGAATGTGCTGGGAATGAGATCACTCCTCGCGCGTCAGTCGACCGCCCTCTCCCGGCTTCGCCGGCCCTCCCCCCTCCGGGGGAAGAAACCGGCGGGCCACTCCCCCTCCGGGGGGAGAAACGCCGAATCTCTCCCCCCTTCGGTGAGAGAGTTCGCGCTAGTAGGGCAGGCCGACGGCTTCGGTGAGGTACCGCATGAACGGTGAAGCTGCCTTGCACATCTTGGTGAAGTCAGCAAGGAGCGCGTCCCCAGTCACCTGCTTATCAGTGAGCCGGGCACCACCGATGAAATCCTTTCGTTTGAGATCCTCAATCATTGGGTGATCGGCCGAGAACCCTTGGGGAGGTCGTGCCAGCGACTCTCCATCGCTCACAAATGTCGAAGAGAAGGCTTTCGCATGAGCCGCCTTCTTCCATTGGTCCGGGTCATCGACGATCGATTGGCGGATGCTGCGAGCCGACGCCGCTTCTGGTCGCCACAATCCCACCCCGACATAAGAGTTTGCCGGCTCGATATGGAGGTAGAAGCCCGGCGCATGGACGTCGCCGCCCGCTTCGTGGCCAAATCGCATCGCGACGTGGGTCTTGTAAGGGGTCTTGTCCTTGGAGAACCTTGTATCGCGATAGATGCGAAACAGCGATCCCCCTTGCGACCGCGGATCGGCCACAAAATGCTCGGAGATCTTGGCAAGGCGCGGAGCAAAGTCGGCAATTAACTGAAGCGCCGGTTCCTGTACCTGGTTGAGGTAGCGCTCCTTGTTGGATTGGAACCAGTCGCGTTCATTGTTGGCGGCGAGCTCTCGCAAGAACTTCAAACTGCCTGATGTGAAGTATGTGCCCATGGGCGCAACATATCGCCCAAAGTGATGCTTAGGAAGGGGTATGTCCGGGGAGCAGGGCTTGCAACGTCTGGATGGTGTCTGCCTCGGCTGGCGCCTTGTCGAATCGATAGCGCTTTACCCGGGCAAACCGCAATGCGACTCCGCCTGGATATCGGGTGCTCGCCTGCACGCCGTCAAGGGCGATCTCGACGACTTGCTCGGGTCGTAGATACACCGCCCAGCGATCGCGATGTGTTTCCAGAGTGGGGAAATGCTCGGTTTGCCAGCCAAGCATCTCGTCGGTCATTCCCTTGAAGGTCTTTCCCACCATCACGAACCCACCAGTGGCCGGATCACGGGCACCGAGATGAATGTTGGAGAGATAACCCGACCGGCGTCCGTGACCCCATTCCGCGGCCAGCACGACCAGGTCATAGGTGTGTACCGGTTTCACCTTGAGCCAGGACTTGCCGCGGCGGCCGGCTTCGTATCGAGACTCCGGATCCTTGAGCATCACCCCTTCGTGCCCGGCGGCCAGCGCGCCTTGGGCGAACGTCGCGGCCTCATCCGCGTTGCTTGTCAGGACTCTCGGGATGAGCTGGGCGAGAGGCACGAGCTCATCGAGCAACTCTTGACGACGGTGCAGCGGCTCGTCGATCAGGTCTACGCCGTCGAGATGAAGCAAGTCGAAGAAGAAGCCCAACACCGGCACCTCGGCGAAGACGCGTTCCTCGGTGCCGAATCTGCTCATCGTTTCTTGAAATGGCTGTGGAGTGCCGTCGTCGCGCAGGGCCATCGCCTCCCCGTCGAGAACAAAAGCTTTTGCTCTGAACGACAGCGCGGCCTCGACAACCTCGGTCATCCGCTCGGTGATGTTGTTGAGGTTGCGGGTGAAGATCGCGACCTCGTCATTTAGGCGATGCACCTGAATACGGGCGCCATCGAGCTTCCATTCGATCGAGGTGACCTCAGGAAAGATGTTGGGTAGGGCGGCGCCCGGCGACGCCAGCATCGGCTGGATGGGCGTGAGAACTCGAAGGCCGATCGACTCCAGCCCAACGACGCCTCCGACGGCAGCAACTTCGGCGACCTGCCCGAGATCTCCTCTGAGCATCGACGCCCGTCGCACGACCTCTGGCGGAACCTCGAAGCCAAGCGCAACCGCCTCGGTGAGTACGCCGCCGAGCGCCCCTTGCCGCACCTCGCCGGTGAGGACTTGACGGAGGAACGCTTGCTCGGAGGATGTGGCCCGCTTCATCAGGCCCGTGAGCAGATCGTTGCGTGATTTCTGTGAGCCAGCTCCACCGGCCCGTTGCAACGAAGAGAACGCTGCGTCGACCTCGTCGATGGTGAGCGTGGGGTGCGTGGCAGGCTCAATATCGAGGTTGAAGACTGAGACAAACCCGACGCCCAACCAACGTTGACGCGGCTGTCCGATCAGCAGCCCGACCGCGGTGGCCACCTCACCGGTCTCGAGTTGACGAAGAAGTTTGGCAAGCAGCGCGGCCTTGGCTTTTCGCGAGCTGGTCTTCGTTACCTCGGCCGAAGTCGATACCAGCTCGTTGAGCAAAGTGGGCAGAGCTACGCTCCGCAACCGCTGGCGAGCACCTCGAGCAGACCGATGTCGTCGTCGATGTACTCGTGGACGGATGTTCCGTTGCCCTCGTAGTAATGGCTGTCGAGGACGAGCTCCATCTTCCCGTCCCCGCTGAGATCAGCGATTGCAGACACAAAGTAGGAAACGACGTAGGCATTGTCCGCCACTCCCTGGGAGTAGGCGACGATCAGCGGTTCTACTTCGACATCGAGTCGTTTTCTCATGATCACCAAGCTGTAAGAGTTGGCGTTGCCGATCAGGCCCTCCGGGAGCCGGTTGAGGACGAGAGCTTCCTCGGTGGAGCCGTCGCCATCGAGGTCGAAGGTGAGGTACTGCGCGACGTTGGGTTCTGGGTCGGACAGACCACGGTCTTCGATGAAGGTGACACCTTCGGCGATCAGATCCGACGGAGCCTCGCTCGCCGTCTCGACTGCTCTCGGCGTGAGATTCCAACTCGCGCCGGCAACCGCGATCTCGCCGGGTCCTTCGTGGGTGACAAGCAGCGGCGGATTGAGCTCAATGAGGGGAGTTCCGGCCGGCTCGCAACTCACTGCCTCGCTACCCACACTCTCGCCAACGATGCCGTCGAGATCGATGACCTGATAGGCCTCGCCTCCTTCGACCGGACTCTCAAGGCTGCTCGACACCCAATGGGCCCCATCGAAATAGCCAATGAGCCCCGCTGGGCTGACAATGAAAGGCAACCCCGACGCGGTCAAAACCGTCGTGATCGTCGCTCCCGATGTCGTGGTCACAGATGATGTGTTGTTGACCTCGCGAGAAGTCGATGGCGTCAGCGTGGTCGGGGTGGTCGCCGCCGGAGGCGCGCAGGCCACCACGATCAAGAAGCAAAGCCAGCGCCTCATTCAAGAAGAATACGTCTGGCGCCCCCTGCCTTTCCCCCAGATGTAGTGTGCGGCGACGGACCAATCAGGCGAAGAGGGCAAGATGCGCCGTTGCGTCATGATCTTGGTGGTGATCGGTCTGGCCTTGCTGCCTGGGCCTCACGGTGGCGGGAACAGTGGCCGCTCCCTTCAGCCCCGGCGCTCCAGGAGCGGGCGATCCCTACTTTCCGCTCGCGGGCAATGGCGGCTATGACACCACTCACTATCGGTTGCAAGTCGCTTATGACCCACCGACGGATTATTTGAAAGGGGTTGCGACGATCACTGCGATCGCGACTCAGAATCTTTCGGCGTTAATCTCGACTTTGAAGGTTTGACGATTCGCTCGGTTAGGGTCAACGGCGTTGCCGCCACCTGGCAACGCAACGGCGGCGAGTTGACCATCACCCCGTCTTCGGGGCTGCGGCAGGGGCGGATTTTCACAACGGTGATCAGCTACGAGGGCGTCCCCCAGACTGCCCCCGACGGCTCAGGCTTCATCCACACCGACGACGGCGCCCTGGTGATCGGTCAACCCTTCGTTGCCGCCACCTGGTATCCGGTCAACGATCACCCTATCGACAAGGCCGCGTACACCATCGAGATCACGATTCCCGACGGAATCCAAGGTGTCTCCAACGGAATCCTTGTACGCCAGCGCAGCTCCGCTGGGCTCACGACCTGGATTTGGGATGCACGCGAGCCCATAGCCTCCTACTTGGCGATGATGGCGATGATGGCGATCGGCGAATGGAATATCTCCGCCTATGAAGCATCCGGAATCAAGTATTGGGACGCCCTCGACCCCGACATCTTCGACGAACCTGACCCTATTACAGGTGAGCAGTTCGCCTATTCGCAGGTGGCAGACCTCTCCTACAAACGATTGACCCACATTGTCTCGGTTCCAACCGACGGCGCCAATCTCTCCTTTTACATCGATTGGGCCACCGAACCGGACTGGGATTATGTCTTCGTCGAAGCCCACACCGTGGGAAGCGACGATTGGACGACCCTGCCCGACCTCAATGGGAACACCAGCCAAGACACCGGTTTTTCGTGCACCGATTGGCCAGCGCTCCATCCCTTCCTCGCCCACTATCAAATCGGCTGCGCACCGGTGGGCACGACCGGCGTTTGGTGGGCTGCGACTGGGACAAGCGACGGCTATGAGCAATGGTCGATCGATCTGTCAACCTATGCGGGAAGCGACGTCGAGGTCGGGATCAGCTACGTCAGCGACGGAGTGGTCCAGGGCCCGGCGTTGTGGTCGACGACGTCGCGGTTTCAACCGGGATGGGGACGACCTCCTTTGAGGACGACGGCGACACCTTTGATGGATGGACTGTTCCAGGACCACCCGAAGGAAGCGCCCCCAACGCCAACGATTGGATCGCGGCCACCGTCGATGATCTCACCTCTCCGGGGGAGGTGGCGTCGAACTCGTTTGCCCGCCAGTCGGAGATGATCGGGTTCATGTCCTCTATCTTCGGCCCCTATCCCTTCAGTGCTTCTGGTGGAGTTGTCGACGACATCGACGTCGGCTTTGCCCTTGAGAATCAGACCCGGCCGATCTACTCGGTGGGCTTCTTCGGTGATCAGCTGGGTGCAGATAGTGTCGTGGTGCACGAGCTCGCCCACCAGTGGTACGGAGACTCGTTGGCAGTCGCGGCCTGGCAGCACATCTGGCTCAATGAGGGCTTTGCCACCTACGCGGAGTGGTTGTGGAGCGAGCGCGAGGGCCTGGGCACGGCGGATGAGATTTTCCGGTTCTGGTTCTCGATCCTGCCGCGCAACAATCCTTTCTGGGCCCTCACCATCGGCGATCCCGGACCCGACAACCTGTTCCACTTTGCCGTTTATATCCGCGGGGCGATGACTCTTCATGTCCTCCGTCACACCATTGGCGACGATGTGTTCTTCGAGCTCTTGAACAAATGGGCGACCGTGTATGCCGGTGGCAATGTCACGACGGATCAGTTCATTGCCATGGCCGAGAGCTTGTCGGGTCAGGAGTTGGACGACCTATTCCATACTTGGCTTTTCACTGCGCAAAAGCCCACGCGGACGTTGATCCCAGACGCCGCAGTCAGCCATGGCGACGTTCCGGCAATCGCGCGGGCCGAGATGGAGAGGCATGATCAAGAGGAGCTCCTCGCAACCGACTGACGACGCACTGTGGTCGGAGTTCTTGGGTTTCATCCCCGAGGCTCCGAATGCCGCGTCTCCGCTCGAGCTGTTCGTCGGCTTCGAGGAGCAGATGCGTTCCGAAGGACGAACCGAGGAGGAGGCCGGAGCCGACCGGGCGCGTGTGCTGCGCCTCACCAACGAACGCCAGGACTGGATCGGCCCCATGTTCGACCGCATTTACGCCTCTGATGCGCCCAATTTCAATCAGGCACCCAACCAGTTTCTGTCCGAGATCGTGGCTTCAGAGCGTCCCGGCCGGGTGCTCGACATCGCCATGGGTCAAGGGCGGAACTCGGTTTTTCTCGCCACGATTGGCTGGCACGTCACCGGCATCGACGTATCACCCCAAGGCATCGCCGTTGCGGAAGCAGGGGCGAACCGGGCCGGAGTGACGATCGACGCTCGTCAGGTCGGGATCGATGAGTTTGAGCTCGGCTCGGCGCAATGGGATCTGATCGTTCTGACCTATGCGCTGGTCCCGGTCGCCGATGTCGTGTTCGCCAACCGGATCGTCGACTCGCTGGCACCAGGTGGTCTATTGGTAATCGAAAGCTTTGGCTCGAATCGGGACGCGACCAACCGAAGGCCCGTCGACCTCGATCCCGACGAGTTGCGCGCCGCATATCGAGCATTGGAGACCATTCGATTCGAGGACGAAGAAGCACTGCCCGATTGGACCGATCGTTCAGCCCGGGTGGTGCGGATGGCGGCACGGAAACCCTTTAGCTCCGACGGAACGTGAGCAGATCGACGCCCAGCGCCCGGCAGAGACGGGCCGTCAAGTGTCGAGCCCTAGTGCCCTGGCCAGGTCGGCCAGAGCCGCAAGTGCCTCTGCCTCCGAGGTGCGATCCAATTCCGCGACGATCAACTCTGCAGCCTCGTTTAAGGCCTCGACAGCCTCTGAAGGGTCCTCGCCCGCGGCAGCGATGGCCGCGTCGACTTTCTCGGTGATCTCGGCTCGCTCTTTGGACTTCAGCTCAGGGGGCCTTACCCCCGACATGATCGTTGCCAGGCGCTCGCTAGCCGCTAACACCGGGTCTTTGATCGAAGTCGACGGAATGGTCGCGGGATCGATGACCGATGTCGAGGAAGGCTCGGTTTGGGCGTCCGGGGTGCGAGCCACCCACATGGCGGCGGCGGCCACAGCGGCGACTAGCAGCAGGATCGGGACCTGCCACCTGCGATTGGTCGGGCCAGTATCGGGCTGCGAAGGCGGAGGATCGGTCGTATGCCTTTTCGGAGGTGTGGTGATTGGGTCGGAGGTCGTTTCCGGTGCGACTTCAGGCAGAATCGACATGTCGCGCGTCGGTTCGTCGCTCGGGATCTCCTCCGCGGGCGCTGCGAGCGGAGACGGGGAGTTCGGGGCCGGCATCACGAGAGTGGAGTTTTGCGGTGCGATTGTCCGGGTCGGGGCGCTGGCGCGAAGCTTGGCTGCTAACTCTTGCGCCGTCGGTCGGTCGGTTGGATTTGGGGCCAGGCCTCCCTGAATCACCGCATTGATATAGGGGTCGGTTAGCTCGGGCGGCTGCACCGACCGGTTGGCCCCCTGATAAAGCTGCGTACCCGACAGCATCTCGTGGATAAGTGCCGATAGGGAGAAGACGTCGCTGGCAGGGCTTGGCGGATCACCGGCAAGCACCTCGGGAGCTGCATACGAAGGAGTGGCCACGATGGTCCCGGGCAGGGTTAGCTCCCTTGAGGTGTCATCAGGGGACGCAATCCCAAAGTCGGTGAGACGTGGGCCCCGGTCGGAGAGTATGACGTTGGAGGGCTTGACATCCCGATGCACGATCCCAGCTCGGTGAACGGCGGCGAGGGCATCGGCGAGATCAGCTCCAATGGCCACAGCCTCGGCAGATCCAATCTCACGACCGGGGTCGGTGAGGGTGGGGCCACTTACAAGCTCCATAACCAAATAAGGGCCGGCCTCGTCCCGACCCGTGTCGAACATGGTCACCAGATTGGGATGGGACACCCCCGCGGCGGCTCGCGCCTCCCGTGCAATCCGTTCGTGAAGTTTGCTTTCGGCCGGGGTGGGGTGCGGCCGCTTCAGGGCTACAAACCGGTTGAGGCGCGTGTCCTGAGCGCGCCAAACAGTCGCCATACCTCCCGAGGCGAGTACCTCGAGCAATTCGTAGCGGTCATCGACCAGCGCGGGCACCCCTTCAACCTACCCCCGACCCTGGACTTTCATTGAAGTCGGACGACCCAGGCGACTTGGTTGCGGATTCCAAGTGTGATCACATGGAACCAAAAGGCGGGCTCAAAATTCGAGCCGCCGGGTGAGAACCCTATCTACAGAATTCCCCGCAGAACTGGTTGGGGTCGGGGGGGAACTTGAACCCCCACCCCCTTTCGGGGACCAGGCCCTCAATCTATAGAGACATGTCTCTCGTGATCTCTCAGCAGCCCGCAACGTCCGCTTTGATAGTCGAACTCCGGCGTGCTAATCGGAGATTTCGCCTGTCGGCCTCGCCTTTTAGTTGACAACGTCTCGCGCCAGTTTACGCGGTTGCTTTGGTGGTCGGGCACCTGAATCCAACTTAAGGGGCGCTTCGGAAATGAGCTGGGTATAGGGGTTCGCTGACGTTGCGAGAGGCCCTGGCAATCTGACGGTCGTCATTGCCGATCAGATGGGAGGAACCCTGTGGAGACTTACCCTGTCCGTGTGTGCGAGCTGCTGGTCGGTTTGCCCGAGGTGAACGCCGGCGTCGACCCGGGTGTTGATGTCAGTCGTTGCCTTCGAGGTAGTCGAGAACTGCGGTGACCTTGGTGAAAGCCAGCTAGCTCCGACGGAATGTGAGCAGATCGACGCCGAGCGCCCGACAGAGACGAGCCGTTGTGTGGAGCGGCAGGCCGATCACATTGGAAGGGCTTCCTTCAACCCGATCCACAAACAGGCCCCCGAGCCCGCCCAATGCGTAGGCGCCGGCCTTATCCATCGGTTCTCCATTCGCAACGTACTCGGCAATCTCCTCCTCGGTTAAGGGCAGAAAGCGGACGATCGTCGACTCGACCGCCGAGATGGTCTCCTCTCCCCGACGCACCGCCACCCCGGTGAGGACTTCGTGGGACGTGCCCGACAAGCGGGCAAGCATGTGCCGGGCCTCGTCGGGGTGAATTGGCTTCCCAAGCACCCGCCCTTCGCTGACCACAGTGGTATCGGCAGCGATGATCACTGCGTCGGAATTGCCGACCGCCGCGGACTTCAATCGAGCGATGCGCTCGACGTAGTCGTAGGGCTCTTCGCCGGGAAGCCGCAGCTCGTCGACATCGGGCGCCACGGTCTCAAACTCCAAACCCAAGGAGTTGAGTAGCTGTTCGCGTCGAGGTGAGGCGGAGGCGAGGATGAGCTTCATCGACTCATGGGACGAAATTACGCCCGAGGGCTGCGGGCGCTTCCGGCAGGAGCCAGCGCGACACCCGGTGCGAGCGAGCAAGGAGTCGGCGGAGCCCGGCCGAGTTGACCAGCAGCAGGGCAAAGATCATCAACGGAAAAGGGATCGAGGGCAGAATCTGGGCGAGGCCCGGGATCCGCGATTGCAATCGCAGCGCCACCACCTGCAGGGCGCCAAACAGGTAGCAGCCAAGCGCGACCCGGAGTGGCTGCCAACCACCGAAGATGACGATCGCGAGCGCGATCCAGCCGAATCCGGCAGTGTGGCCGTCCGACCACCCGAGCTTTTGATCCAGCGAGAAAGCGGCCCCGCCCACGCCCACCAGGGCACCGCCGACGAGCGCCGCCAAATAGCGATAGCGGTTGACGTTGATCCCTCGGGCATGAGCCACCTCAGGCCTTTCCCCGACCGCGCGTAGGGAAAGGCCTGGCCGGCTTCGAGCGAGGAACCAGCCGGCGGCTGCCACCAGCAAAAGCGAGCCGTAAACCGAGAGGTTCTGACCGAACAACGCCCGACCCACCACAGGAATGTCGGCCAACACCGGGATCGGCCGCGGAGTAACCGAAGGTCCCGGCTGATGGACGAAGCCTTCACCCTGATAAGAGGCGACGGCGGCGGCGAGAAGTGTCAAGACGAAGCCGACTGCGACTTGGTTGAGACGCAGGCTGATCCCCGACCAGGCAACAAGTAATGCGACCAGCGCCGAAACTCCGGCGGCGGCGGCGAATCCCAGGCCGACCCGCCCGGTGGTGAACGCGACTGCGAATCCGGTCATCGCGGATAACAGGATCGAGCCGTCGAGAGAAAGGTTGACGATCCCCGCCCGCTCGGTGATCGCTTCGCCGACCGCGGCGTAGACCAGGGGGGCGGCGGCGGCGATGATCGAAGCAAAAGTCGCGTCCATCAGACGGTCGCTTCAGCGCTGGCGGCTAGTCGCTTAACTAAGACGCGTCGCGCCTGCCAGCCTGCATACAGCACCGCGGCCAAGACGAGGACGCCTTGGATGACGGCTCCGAGCGAAGAGTCGAGGTCAAGCCGCAGTTGCAGTTGGGACGAACCGACCGAGATGGCCGCGAAGAAGAGTGCGATCGGCGCCACAAATGCCACCCGATTGCGGGCCAGCAGCACCACCAGCACCGCCAGAAATCCTCGCCCACCCGCAATCGCCGGAACCAGCTTGTGCTGTAGGCCGGCGACGAGGAGCCCGCCGGCGAGTCCGGCCAACCCTCCACCCCACAAGAACGCCCAATAGAGGGTGGCGTTGGCAGGGACTCCGAGCAGCCGTGCGCTTGCCGGGTTTGATCCCACCGCTCGCAACCGCAAGCCAAACCGAGTGCGCCCGAGCATGAATCCCACGCCGACAAGAGCGATCACCAACAACGTCAACCCCACCCACGACAGACGGGTATCGCCAATGGTCGGAAGCCACGTTTCCTCCCGGAAGGGCTCGGTCCCTGACGTCGAGGCAACTCCGGCTCGCTTCCAGGGGCCAATCACGAGATAGGTAGCGAATGATTGGGCGACAAAACCGAGCCCTATCCCACCAAAAATCTCATTGACCCGACCCTTCACGCGCAAGATGCCGGCCAACCAACCCCAGAGCGCACCTCCGAGGACACCGGCCAACAGCAACAAGGGGATCACGATGGCCGGTCCGCCCGGCGCCGAGCGTGAAACCGCAGAAGCGGCGATCGCTCCAGCGATGATCTGGCCTTCAACTCCGATGTTCCAGAGCCCGGCGCGAAAGGTCACCACCAACCCGGCGGCGGCCATCCCAAGGGGAATCCATGCGGTCAGAGTGTCGGCGATTCGGGTGGTGTCGCCGAACGCGCCTTCGCCAATGAGACCTAGTGCTTCGAGCGGCGGTGCCCCGGCGACGATCAACAACAGCGCCGTGATTCCCAACGCCACAGCCAGAGGAACCAGAAAAGACGCGATCCTCCTGGTCATGCCGCGAGGACTCCCCCGATCAGGGTTCCGAGCTGCTCGGCATCGAGGTCGGATGCCGGTCGGCTGGCTATCACCCGACCGTCAAAGACCACCAAGACCCGATCGGAATAGGTGAGGATCTCGTCGAGATCGGAGGAAGCAAAAACGATCGCGGTGCCGTCGCGGCGGCGTTCGAGCAAGCGGTTCCAGATGTAAGCCGCTGATTCGACGTCAAGGCCGCGAGTCGGCTGCTCCATCACGAGCAAGGCCAGCTTGGGCGGAAGCAGCGACAGAAGCACTCGTTGCTGGTTCCCGCCGGAAAGCGCGTCAACCGATGTGTCGGGATATCCCTTGATCCGGAAGGTGTCGATGCTCGCCTGGGAGCGAGTGCGAGCGTGATCCCAGTCGATCAGGAACCGGGTGCCATTGGCGAGTTCGAGATGCTCGGCGATAGAGAGGTCGGGGATCAGCCCCTCCTCGAGGCGCCCTCCCGGGAGGAAAGCAACGCCCTGCTTGCGAAACTCGCGCAGCCGGCGATTGGTGAGATCTCGCCCCGACACTGCGAGTCGACCCTTCCTGAGCGCGATCTGACCTGATAGCGCCCGCAGCAGTGCCCCTTGGCCGCTTCCTTCGAGGCCGGCAATCCCGATGACCTCTCCCCTCGCCACCGCGAGGTCTATTCCTGCGATCCCTTGCCGCCCATAGCCGGCATCGACACCGCTGAGCTCCACCGCTGCCGACCCGTCGGTCGCGATCGGGGCGCGGGCCTGTGTCGGTGCAGCCTGCTCGAACATGAGGCTCACCAGGTCGGCCTCGGGCTTGGGCAGCGTCGTCTCCCCAACGACCTTGCCGCGTCGCATCACGGTGACGGTGCGGCACAACTCGTTCACCTCCTCGAGCTTGTGGGAGACGAACAACACCATCAGGCCCTCGGTGGCGAGCTGGCGAAGCGCCGCGAACAGTTGGTCTCGCTGCTGGCCGGTGAGGCCCGAAGTCGGCTCGTCGAGGATGAGGAGCCTGATCCCTCGGGCGAGCAGGCGCACCATCTCCAATTGCTGACGCTCGCCGACCGACAAGCTGCGGGTGATGGCCGCAGGGTGGAGGCGAAAGCCGATTTTCTGACTTTGTTGCCGAAGCTTTTGGGTGGCCTCCTCAAGGTCCCAGGCGCTGCCGAGGCGAAAGTTCTCCCGGTTGGAGAAGGGCAAACAGACCAGCGGTTCTTGCGCCAGCATCCCTACGCCGGCCGTGAGCGCAGCAGCGGGCGAGCCGGGCGGGATGGCCTGACCGTTCATGATGATCTCGCCCGCGTCCTGCTGAAGCGTCCCGGCGATGAGCTTCATCAGCGTCGACTTGCCGGCCCCGTTCTCCCCGAGGACGGCATGAAGCGCTCCCGGCTCAAGTTCGAGAACAATGTTGTCGTTGGCAACGAGGCTGCCAAACCGCTTGGTGACGTTCCGAATTAATAGAGACATCAGACGTCAGACGTCAGACCATCAGACATCAGAAAGGAATCTGAAGTCTGATATCTGATGTCTTGCAGAGTGATCGAAGATCACTCTGCGGAGGAGGCTCCTTCCATGCCCTCCAGCAGTTGCCCCGTGTACCAAATCTGCTTGGGGGTCGCCTCCTCGCCATCGGCAAGGAACGGAGAACCGTCCTGGTAATTGAGCGGACCGGTCCACAGGTTGATCGAGCCATCGGCCAGGCCAGCGGTGAACTCGTCGAGACTGGTAGCCGCCTCAGCACTCAGCGCCGGTCCTTGGGTGAAACCGATCATCGAAGTCTCGGAGTTGTTGATGTCAGCCCAGTCCGGACCCAGCCATTGGAAGTCGGGGGTGAAGGTGCCATCGATCACCGATTGTCCAACCTCGACATAAGACGGTCCCCAGTTGAAGAACGGAACCCCGAGGCAGGCATCAGGAGCCTGATCGCAGGCATCCCGGAAGTCGTAGGGAATGGCCCAAACGGATTCGCCCGCTTCGGCCCGTTGTCCGGTGCGGACGAGAGCCTCAGTCGTGTCGATCCCCGAGATCAGCACATCGGCGCCCCCGTCGATGAACTCGTTGGTCACATTGGTCGGGTCGAGGGTCACTCCGGGGATGTTGAACCAAAAGCCGATCCAATTCACCGCAAACTGAAGCGCATTCGGGTCCTCGCCTCGGTAGTTCTCGTAGCAATAGCGAGCTCCGAGATAGGCCGCATTGGCCAGCCGGCGGGTCTCGTCGTTGATCAACGGACCGACAAAGCCGATCGAACCGGTTTGGGTGGTGAGAGCAGCAGCGCAGCCAGCCATCATCTTGCCGAATTCCATCTCTCCCATGATGTTGCCGAGGTTGGTCAGGTCGGGTTCGTAGGCTTCGCCTTCGGCCCAGGCACTGTCGCCCGACGACCAAATCATGGGGACGTCAGGATGGTTGGCGGCCCCGGCCAGGATGCCGTCCCGCATGTCATCCGAGGTGGCGAAGATCAATTGCGCGCCTTGGCTCACCATGTCGTCCACCACCTGCTCAACTGTGGTGTCTGGCCTATCGGCACCGTTGACCTTGTCGAGGACGATCATTTCCGCGCCGAGCTGCTCTTCCATGTAGAGACCGGCCTCGTAGTGCGCCTGCGACCAGCCGTGGTCATCCTGCGGGCCTACCAGGATCATGCCGAAGGTCAGCCCTTCGCCTGTTCCGGTCGCAGTGGTTGAAGTATCTGGCGCAGCAGTCGTGGTGAGGGGTTCTTCACCCGCGGTGGTTGGGGTCGTGCTGGCCACTTCGGCGGTCGTGGTCGTGCCGGCAGTGCCGCCGCAAGCCACCAACACCAACAGCAGCCCGACCAGGCTCGCAGACCATTTTCGGAAAGTCATTCAGTCTCCTCCTAGTTAGGGAGGAACATAGACGTCAGACTTAAGTTGGCAGACGCCAGAGGCCCGATTTCGGTGTGATCCCTCGATCCGAATCAGACGGGTTGCTTGCGATCGTTCAACCGGTTGAACCGGTGTGCCTGTGTCCAACCCCATGTTGCTCGGAGTGGAGCTCGATCCGACTCCATCCTCTTGTCCACGGAGATCATCGATGTGAGACCGGACTCGCCGCCCGATCCAACAACAGTCGTGAAGGCATGGTCGCAAGGCTGCCGGCGACTGCTAATGGAGGGGGTTGATCCAGGTGACCTCGGGAAAGCGGGCGAAGTCACTGTCGGCTGAGTAGAGATCGAGGCCATGGCTGATTGCCAATGCCGCGAGGTGTACATCGCTGACGAGGTTGGCCGTAGGCTGATGACGGGCGATGAGGTCGATCAAAATCCGGGCATGGTCATCGGTTTCTCGAGGAACCCACACTGCCGGCGCTGACAGCCAGGCTTTCAACTGGGCCAAAGCTTCTTCGGCGCGTAACGGCGTCTCGTACGCCCGGGGGTGGGTGCTGATACGCAAGAAGGCGACTAGAGACTGCCACGGCAGACCCACGCGAACCGGACCATTCAGAGCTTCAGTCAGCCAGGTGTTCGCAGCGTCATGGAATGAGCTCGCGCTATCCCGCGCAAACATGAGCAGGTTGGCATCGACGAGCATCGGTTTGCCAGCTCAGTCGTTGCTCTCGAGGTAGTCGAGAACTTCCGCCACATTGGTTATATCAATTCGAGCCGCCATCGGCGAAGTCGTCTGTACGAACGCAGCCGGAGGTTGTTCGCTCGTTAACAGCCCGACGCGGATCAGTCGATTGACGGCCTCGCTCACGCCAAGCCCCTCTTGGCGTTGCAACTGCTCTACTGCGGCCCCAACATCCTTGTCAAAAGTGATGGTCGTCCTCATGTTCACATCCTAGCATCATGATGCTTGAAGCGACTTTACGAGTCGTGATGATATCATTACGAAACGTGAATCAACGTTTGCCGATTTTTAGATCCAAGGAGCAGGTGAGGGTGCTGTCAGAGCTCTTTGTCTTTGCACTGGAGCCGCTGGCTTTGGTGACTATTGCCGAGCGTGCGGGCGTCTCATCAGGCGGTGCTCACAAAGAGGTCGCAAGGCTCGAAGCCGCCGGTTTGGTGACCTCCCGGCGGGTGGGGAGAACCCGTCTGGTCACAGCCAACCCTGATTCCCCCTTCTATTCAGATCTGCGCGGTCTCCTTACCAAAGCATTCGGACCAAGAGTTCTGCTCACTGAAGCGCTGGCAAAGGTGCCTGGCGTCCGCAAGGCTTCTATCTACGGCTCGTGGGCCGCGTCCGAGCTAATGCCTATGCGACGGCCAGCGCGCGACATCGACGTCCTCGTTCTGGGATCACCCGACCTGCAATTGCTCTACACCGTGATCGACCAGGTGGAAGCCGACGTTGGCGTGCCTATCAACATTACGGTTTTCGCTCCAGAGGAGTGGGAAGCTGACGAGAGCGGATTTGCAGAGACGGTCAAGAGTGGCCCTCAAATTGAGCTAGTTGGATGAATCCCGTTGTCGACAATCTCGTTCGGGACGGAATCCTCGAAATTGTTCCGGTCGATGCGACGGCGGCACGTCAGATTCTGGAGGTGGCGGCGCGTCATGTCGATGCGGCTCGACTCATCATCGAAGTCGATAGGTCCGGAGCCTACGTGCTCTGTAATGACGCGGCGCGAAAGGCGATAGCAGGCATCTTGCTGGCTAGCGGCTATCGCGCTTTGGCGGTTCCGGGCTCCCACGCCGCCATCGCTCGGGCCGCCGGCTCGATGTCATCGGATCCAAACGAGGTTGCGCGCCTTGTTCAGCTCGACGGCATGCGTCGTCACCGAAACCGCTCCGAGTATGGAATCCGCACCTTTAGCGCCCAAGAAGCCGAGGCTGCGATCGAGCTGGCTAGCTGGACGATCGACTTTGCGCGGCGAGTGATCAGCTGAGTTATCCCGAGACGATTTTGCGAACGGCGCCGTCGAAGGTGAGGACGTAGAGCTCGCCGGCGGAGTCTTCCCCGAAAGACGAGACCGTTCCGATCGTGCCGAGCTCGGTCCAGATTTTGCTTTCCAGGGCGCTAACCCCGTCGAAGCGGAATGAGCGCAGCGTTCCCTCGCAGAAGTCCGAGTAGAAGTAGGTGCCGGCGAGGCCGGGGATCGCCGAGCCGCGGTAGACATAGCCGCCCGTGATCGAACAACCCTGATCGTGGGAATACTCAGCGATGGGGAGGACGAGACCGGTGGGATTGCAACTGGAGCTGCTGAAACAGTGCCCGCCTTCCATGATAGGCCAGCCGAGGTTGGGTGAAACAGCTGTGGTCGAGATCACGCTGACTTCCTCCCATTGGCCCTGGCCGACATCGGCCACATACAGCAGGTTGCCGTCGAAGGCATTCCGCCAGGGGTTGCGGACCCCGCTCGCCCAGATCTCGGTGTTGGCAGAGGAGACGTCCATTCGCAGGATCTTGCCGAGCAGGGTCGCTGGGTTTTGGCCGTTGCCAAACTGATCGTTGGCGCCCCCACCATCGCCCATGGCGATGTAGAGCAGCCCGTCAGGCCCGAAGTCGATCCAGCCACCGTTGTGATTGGAAGCAGGTTGGTCGATGGTGAGCAAGATTTGGCCACTGGCGGCATCTGCCTGCTCAGGGTTCGACGAGCGGGTGTAGGACGCGATCCGAGTGTCACCGGAGTTGTCGGTGTAGTTGACGTATAACAAACCGTTGGCGGCGTAGTCGGGATCGAATGCCAACCCCAAGAGGCCTCGCTCACCCCCGTCCAAGACAATGGAGGTGATGTCTAGGAAAGTGCCGCCGCCGACGATCTCGATCGTTCCACCCTGCTCAACCACAAAGAGCCGTGAGTCCCCAGGAGGCGAGGCGAGAAAGAGCGGTCGGTCGAAGCCTGAAGCCACGACTTCGAGGGCAAGGCTGAGCGCGCGCGGGGGAGGCTGGATCGGGGTGAGGCCGAATGCTCGGGTGACAAATGTCGCCATCTGATCACGCAATACCTGGTCATAAGGGCAGTAGAGCCCGTTTCCGCATCCGAGGGTGATTTCCTGAGCGGCGATCTGTTCCACGGCGCCCGCGAAGAAGGCCGAGGCGGGCACATCGCTGAACGTGCCCTGGTGAGGCAGCTCGGGCAGGTCGAGGGCTCGGATCAAGAAGACGGCCATCTCTCCGCGCGAAACAGGTGAATGAGGTCGGAAGGTGCCGTCCTCGTAGCCGACCGAGATCCCCAACGCCGCCAAACGTTCGACATAGCCGGTGTACCACTGGCCCGCCGGCACATCCGGGAACGTCCCTGCGGCCGGTGCCTCGGATTCGTCTAAGGCGCGGATCAGGAACGCGGCCATCTCAGCCCGAGTGACTGCCCGACTCGGACAGAACAAATCGGTG
The DNA here is from genome assembly GCA_013812505.1 of Acidimicrobiia bacterium. Taxonomy (GTDB): domain Bacteria; phylum Actinomycetota; class Acidimicrobiia; order Spongiisociales; family ZC4RG35; genus JACCTH01. Next base: position 36,228 of record JACCTH010000033.1, read on the forward strand.
GTGCAGCCGGACGTGATTCCAGCCGCGGCGATCGCTTCGATCGCAGCCTCGTGGATGTTGCCGTCGTCGTCGAGGAAGGTTCCGCCGGGGGGAAGGGTGGTCTGACCGAGAGCCGGGATGGCTATTCCGAGGGCGATCAGGAGCGAAAGAAGTAGCGGAAGTCTTCGGGCAAGCATCGGCAGACCTTACGCCCCCCTCCCGGCTACGCCGACTCTCCCCCCTTCGGCGAGGGGAACACGGAGGCACGGTCAAAGATGATGCGACCGGCACGGAGGCCTGCCACCGGGGATGCCAGAACGGTGAGGTTCGCGGTCGGGTCGGTGTCGAACAGCAACAGGTCGGCGTCCGACTCGGCAGTGAATGGGTTTAACCCCAAGTAGGCGTAGGCGGCAGGCCCGGCCGACTCGGCCGCCGCTTCGCGCCGGAGTCCGCGACTATGGAGACGGAGCACCTCGGCCGCGACCTCGCCATGACGAAGCCCCAGGTCGGTTCCGGCCAGGACGGTCACCCCGGTCTCAGCGGCCAGAGGTAGCGACTCCCGAAGATTCTCGAGGCCTTGACCCAACACCCTGGCCGCGGTGGAGCCTGTCGAGAACGCGGCCAGGATGTCCTCGGTGTTGGCGATCGTTGGCACCCAGGCGCCGCCCCGCTTGCCGAGCACGGTCAGGTCTTCCGGCGTCAGGTAGAGGCCGTGCTCGATCGAATCAACTCCGGCCCTTACAGCCATGCTTGGTGTCTCAGGCGCCATCGTGTGGATGGCGACTTTGGCCCCGGCCGCGTGGGCGACCTCGCATGCCCGTGACAACGCCCCTTCCCCGAAGTTGATGACCGGTCCCCGTCCCTTCTGTGGCCAGTCGCCGACCAGCTTCACCCACCCGCCCCTCGTGTTGGCTTCAGCTACTGCCTTCGGCAGGTCGTCGTCGTCGACCTCGACTGCAAACCCAGGAAAGTACCCGTGGACGCCGGTGATGATTCGGGCCGCCGCCTCCAGATGTGGACGGTCAGCCGGCGGCTCGTCGAGTAGCCGGAGCACCACGTCGTCGCGCCATCCCTTGTCGATGATGAGGAAGACACCGCGCTCGAGCTGGGCAAACACTCGTCGCTTGATCGCTTCGATCTCGCCTCCGACGTCGACAGTCACGAGCGAATCGGCCGCGAGATGGGCGTGACAGTCGGCGAGACCCGGCAGAGCCCAGAACCGTCTCAGATCTGTCAAAGGACCGTCGTTGTCCTCGGTCCACACGCCGTTGGAGACGCCTAACTCCCGCTCTTGCACGCCCGACCGAAACGCAAACCTCATCTTCTAGGAATGTATCGCCGATACCCTCAACAGCGTGACACCCAAAGCCGCCGCCGCGGCTCTATTGCTCCTGGTCGGCTGCACCGTCAGCCCGGTGCCGGCATCCACTCCGACCTCGACCACCGTCACCGCGCCGAGTACCACTACGACCATTGCTCCCACCACGACGGTCGCCCCGGTCCTGGTCGACGATTGCTCAGCTCCCCCGGCGACCTTTTCGGTGCTGTGTGAATCCGTGGAACTCATTCTCGAACAGCACTACCAGCCGCCCCTTCTCAATGTGTTGGCCGAGGGAGCGCTAGTCGGCGTCGAGTCCGCCGACCCCGCCCCAACGAACGAAACCGTCGGCCAGTTGACCTGCGCAGTTCCCTCAAACGACTTCGCCGCAACATGTGAGGTGATCGATCGGAAGGTCCACGAGGACGGGGCGCCGCTGGAAGAAATGGTGGCGGCAGCCGTCGACGGAGTCCTCTCGACCCTCGACCCTTACAACATCTATCTGCCGCCTTCCCTGTCCGACGCCATCAGCGACGATGGCGTCGTCCCCGGAGTCGGGCTCATTATCGGTGCTGTCACCGCCGCCGGTTCGCCCTGTGTCCGAGTGGCACCGTCTTGCCCGCTTACCGTCGCCACGGTTGTGGCCGGTTCGGCCGCATCCGAGGGGGGATTGGTCGTCGGCGACGTGGTCGTCGCCATCGACGGCCGCTCGGTCGAGGGGCTGGCAGTGGCCGAGGCGGCGGCTCTTCTCGCCGGCGAATCCGGTTCGATGGTTGAAGTCGACCTGGTCGACCGCAACGTCACCCTGACTCGGATCGATGAGCAGCAGGTAGCTGTGTCGGCCGAGGTTGTTGACAACACGGGTTACATCCGTATCTCATATTTTGCCGCCGAAACCCACCTGCTGCTTCATAGCCTTCTCCAAGCTGTGCTCGATGCTGGAGTCAACACCCTCGTGCTCGACCTGCGGGACAACCCCGGGGGATTTTTGTTCTCGGCGTCGATCGTCGGTTCCGAGTTCATCTCGAGCGGCGACCTCTATCTCACCCAAGATCGCGAGGGAGAATTGAGATATCCGGCGGTGGAAGGTGGCATCGCCACCGACATCCCGCTATTTGTCTTGGTCAACGAGCAGACCGCTTCGTCTGCCGAGATCCTTGCTGCCGCCCTCCAGGAGCGCGACCGAGCGACGATCGTTGGTCTGCCCACCTTTGGCAAGAACCTCGTCCAGGTCCCCTTTGAGCTCCGCAACGGAGGAGTACTCCGTCTGACCATTGGCACCTGGACCACTCCCAGCGGGGCTTCGGTCGGTCTGACCGGCGTGTTGCCGGACGTCGAACTTGACATAGCTTCAAGCGCAACTCCGGAAGGTGCGGTCGCCGCGACATTGGCGGCAGTCGGGTGAGCGGTCGCCGCCCATGGTTCCGACCTCGAGCGAGCTGCTTTCTTCTCATGCTTGTGCTGGTGGCGGGATGTCAGGATCCAATAGTTGCTGAGGTCGATCGAACGAATCCGCCGTCTACGACGATCGAGAATGTCACAACGACGGAGCAGAGGACCACTACCGCGTCCCCGGCGACGATCGATTCCCAGATCTGCCAGGACGAAGATGACGCGCTGTTGTGCGAGGTCTATGAGCTCGTTGTTGACCGCTATGTCGACCCGGTCGTGGCTTCCGAGCTCGCCGCCGCAGCCGCCGCCGGGGTCCTTGCCCTCGACGAGGACACCGGGGCGGTACCCGAATGCGTGGTGCCGAGCGAGGCCTTCGAGGTTGTCTGCGAGGCGATGGCGGATGAAGGCGTCTCGACCGCGATCGCTGATGTGGCCGCGGTGCAAGGCCTGATCAGCGCTCTCGATCCCAACAGCGTGTATTTGTCGGCCGCCGCACTCGCGCTGTTGGAGGAAGATCAGTCCGGCTCCGTGGAAGGGATCGGGGCGATCGTCAACTCGGAAGATCTCACCGCCGATGACCCCGCGACGACAGGCTGTTCGATCGTGTCCGCGACCTGTCGCTTGGTCGTCGTTTCAACCTTCGCCGACGGTCCGGCGCGGCTCGCCGGGCTTGAGGTTGGCGACGTGCTGGTCGCGGTCGACGGCGAATCAATCGTTGGCTCGACAGTTGACGAGGTGACAGCGGCAGTTCGCGGCCCGGCTGGGACCCGAGTCGAGCTGCGGGTGAATCGCGCCGGAGAAACGATCGAGGTGCCAATCGTGCGCGCCGCCCTGACCATCCCCGTGGTGGAAACCTCCCAGGTCGGGAACGTCGGTTATCTCCGTCTCAACCTTTTCACCGAGACTGCTGATCGTCAGGTTCATGTGGCGATCGAAGAGTTGCTCGCTTCGGGAGCGGAGGCCTTGGTGTTTGACCTACGAGATAATCCTGGCGGCGCTCTCAACGCGACGGTCGAGATTGCGTCTGAGTTCATGTCGGATGGAGTCGTCGTTCGGACTGAGGGCCCGGAGGAGACTCTTTCCTACCCCGTGGAGGACGGTGGCCTTCTGGCTGACGGCACGCCGGTGGTGATCCTCGTCAACGAGGGGAGCGCGAGCGCGTCGGAGGTGTTGGCGGCGGCTTTGCAGGAGCAGGAACGAGCCCTGGTGATCGGAACGGCGACCTTTGGCAAGAACACCGTGCAACAGCGTTATCCGCTGTCTGATGGAGGGGCGTTGAAGCTCACCGTCGCTCGCTGGGTAACGGAGGCCGGTTCCGACTTCGGAGCGTTAGGAGTTCAACCCGACATCGAGGCTGATCTTGGACCCGAGCTCAGCATTGACGACCTTGTTGCCGAGGTGAGCCGCCTTTCGGGGTGGTAACCCCGACTGCAAGCCAAACCTTAGGTTTACGTGGTGGCATAGCCATCACGTAAACCTAAGGTTCGGTTGGTGCCTAGGCCGAGCAGCTGACCCCGGTGCCACCGAGGCCGCAATAGCCGTTGGGGTTCTTGCCCAGATACTGCTGGTGATAGTCCTCGGCGTAATAGAACGTGCCGGCGGGTTCGATCTCGGTCGTGATGTGACCGCGGTGGCCGGCCTTCTCCAGATCCTCCTGATAGGCGTCGCGGCTCTTCTCGGCCTGCTCCTGTTGTTCAGGGGTGGTCGTGTAGATCGCCGATCGATATTGGGTGCCGACGTCGTTTCCTTGCCGCATCCCTTGGGTCGGCTCGTGGCCCTCCCAGAATCGCTGCAGCAGCTCGTGATAAGTGACTTCGGCCGGGTCGAAGACGACCAAAACGACTTCGGCGTGCCCAGTCCGACCGCTGCAGGTCTCTTCGTATGTCGGGTTCGGGGTGCTTCCTCCGGCATAGCCGGCCGCCGTGGTGTAAACGCCGGGCGTTTGCCAGAAGCGACGCTCCGCTCCCCAAAAACAACCCATTCCGAAGATCGCAGTTTCGAGAGTCCCTGGGAAAGGGCCGACAAGCGGGTTGCCGTTGACGAAATGACGCGCCGGCACCGGCATCGATTGCTCTCGTCCGGGCAGCGTCTTGACCGGCATCTCGGTCTTTGATCGTCCAAACATTTGTGCTCCTTGTTATCCCCTAAACCTCGTCAGCTTCGTCGATGTTCCCATGGTCACAGGGTTGAAAATATCGGTCGTGGGTACCATCCGGCCGACATGGTGCGATACAGGAAGCCAACGGAACGATCCGGCGACATTATCGATGTGCGAGGGAGCGGCGGCGGCCGGCGTCCCGGCCTCGCCATCGGGGCTGGTGGCGGTGGGTTGGCGATCATCGTCGCCATCGTCGTGGCATTGCTCAGCGGTGGCGGTGGCGGGTCGGGGTTAGAGGACATCCTGAACCAGTTGCAGCCTGCCACGCAGACCTCGACCGCCGAGAGCCCGTTGGACGAAGCGACCGATCCCCAGGCCGATATGGCCGACTTCATGTCGGTGGTTCATGACGACAATAACGCGATGTGGGCGGAGATCTTCCAGCAGTCCGGGCGCCAATATGTCAACCCCAAGTTGGTTCTCTTCACCGGCTTCACCGATTCGGCTTGTGGCGGTGCGGATGCCCGGATGGGTCCGCACTATTGCCCGGTTGACCAGCAGATCTATCTCGACATGGATTTCTTCGCCGAGCTGTCGTCCAGATTCGGGGCGACGGGAGACCTGGCGCCGGCCTACGTTCTCTCCCACGAAATCGCCCACCATGTCCAGAACTCGCTGGGGATCAGCGAACAGGTTCGGAGCCAGCAGGAGCAGAACCCTTCAGAGGCCAACGACCTTTCGGTGCGCACCGAGTTGCAGGCCGACTGTTTTGCCGGGGTCTGGGCATCCACGGTTTTCGTCGGCCAATTGGAGACGGGCGAGGCACTAGCTCTCGACGCCGGCGAGATCAACGAGGCGTTGGAAGCAGCCGCGGCGGTGGGCGACGATCGGATCCAAATCGCCGTCCAAGGCCGTGTCGACCCCGAGTCCTTCACCCACGGCACCGCCGAGCAGCGCCAACAATGGTTCCAGACCGGCTACGACTCGGGCGACCCCAACGCCTGCGACACCTTCTCCGGCGCCATCTAGACCCGCTACCTGAACCTTAGGTTCCGGTGGTTGCATAGCCACCACGATTGCCTTAAGAATCGCCGAGGGGCGCGCTGGCATGGCTCGGTCGGTAGCCTGGGTGGGAGTCATGGGCCCGCGTCGGGCTGGAGTCGCCCTGTTCGTGCTGATCCTGGTCGCAGCGCTGCTGCCGGTAGTAAGCCGCGCCCAAACGGCCGAGGAGGAGCGGGATCGTGCCTACACGCTTCTGTCCGAGGCGGTCGCCAACCGGGATCAGGTCGAGGAGCAGCTGACCGTCGCCATGGAGGACTACCTCCGGGTCGCCAACGAGCTTGCCATCAAAGCGGCCGCGGCCGATCGGTTGGCTGGCCGGGTTGATTCCACCAAAGCTGCCCTCAGCCTCTCCGATCAGCTTGCTGCAGAGCAAGCTGTCGCCGCCTACATGGAGGCGTTGGTCAACCCGACCGGGATCGTTCTTCGCAGCGGCTCGCTCGAACAGGCGATGGTCCTCCGGCCGACGCTCGAGTTCTTGACCGGCAACACCGTCAGCCAAACCATTGACCTCGCGATAACCGAACGCAACCTCGTCGACTTGCAGGCTCGCCTGGCATTGGAGATGGCCGCGGTCGAAGAGCTCAAGAACTCGGCCGAGTCCGCAGCCGACAATCTCGCCGCCCTCTTCGGCGCCGCCGACGCCGAAGTCGGTCGTGCCATTCAGGTGGCTCTGGCCGCCGATATCGCCTATCGAGCCGAGCTTGATCGAATCGAGGCCGCCCAAGCCGAGGCGGCGGAGCAGGCTCGCCAACAAGAGCGCTCCTCGACCACCACCACCGTCACCAACAGCTCGACCACCTCGACGCCTCCGCCTTCGATCGGAACCACGCCGCTCAAGCCGGCTGTGGAGCAATGGCGTTCCCTGATCGCGGCCTATTTCCCTGCCGACATGGTGGAGCCGGCGCTGCGGATAATCCAATGCGAGAGCCTGGGCGACCCTGACGCCTACAACCCCTACTCCGGCGCTTCCGGTCTCTTTCAGCTCCTCCCCGGCACCTGGGCAGTGATTGCCCCCAAGGCGGGTTTCAGTGGGGTTAGCGTCTTCGACCCTGAAGCCAACACCGGTGCCGCGGCATGGCTCACGGCCTACTACGAAAGCCTGGGCCGTGACCCCTGGACCCCTTGGTACTGCACCCCTTAGAGAGCACAGCATCCTTGGTTGAGAGACAATCATCGTTTGGCGCGGTCCTTACGCCCGCCGGCACCCAATTCTCAGTTCATGCTCCCTTCGCGGATCGGGTTGAGCTCTGTTTGTTCGATTCTGACGAAGAGGAACGTGTCGACCTCTCCGGAGGCGACGGGGCGATCTTTACCAAGACTGTGAGCGGCGTCGGACAGGGCCGGCAATACGGCTATCGCGTCACCGGCCGCTGGGACCCCGGACACGGCATCTGGTCGAACCCCTACAAGCTCTTGGCCGATCCCTACGCCCGCCACCTGCGCGGCTTCGTCACCGGCGATGAAGTCCTGCGAGCCGGAGACGACGAACCCAATCGCAACGACAGCGCCCGGCACACGATGAGGTCGGTGGTCTGCAACGGGAGCTTCGACTGGGCTGAAAGCGCTAAACCCAATCGTGCGTGGGCCGACACCCTCATATACGAGACCCACGTGAAAGGGATGACGCGGACCCACCCCGACGTTCTGCCGGAATTGAGGGGCACCTATCTCGGTCTCGCTTCCGAGCCCATCATCGAGTATCTCACCGGTCTAGGGGTGACGGCTGTGGAGTTGCTCCCGGTCCACACCACCGCCAGCGAGCAAGTGGTCTCGAGCCGCGGGCTCACCAACTACTGGGGCTATTCCACGCTCGGGTTTTTCGCCCCCGATCCCCGTTTCGCCGCCACCGCCGATCCCGTCGAGGAATGGAAGACGATGGTCAGGCGGCTCCATCAGGCCGGGATCGAGGTGATCATCGACGTGGTGTACAACCACACCGCCGAAGGCAACCACAAAGGGCCCAGTCTCAGTTTTCGCGGTTTCGACAACCCCGGCTTTTATCGCCTTGACCCGGAGAACCCCCGTTTGTATCTCGACACCACAGGCACCGGCAACCGGCTCGACCTAACGCAGCCCTGGGCGTTGCAACTGGTTCTCGACAGCATCCACTACTGGGTGACCGAGATGGGCGTGGACGGGTTCCGCTTCGACCTCGCCCCGTCTCTCGCACGCACTCCCGATGATTACAACCGAGAGGCCGACTTCTTCGCCCAACTCCGCACGATGCCCGAGCTGGCGGACGTGAAGCTCATCGCCGAGCCTTGGGACATCGGTCAGCACGGCTACCAACTCGGCAACTTCCCCGACAAATGGCGCGAGTGGAATGGCCGCTACCGCGACATGATGCGCGAGGTGTGGAGGGGATCCCTGGGCACGATCGATGAGTTCGCAGATCTGCTCATGGGCAGTTCCAAAATCTTCGGAGATCGAGGCCCGACCACTTCGATCAACTTCATCACCTGTCACGATGGCTTCACCGTCCAGGATCTGGTGTCCTACGACGTCAAGCACAACGATGCCAACGGCGAGGACAACCGCGACGGCGAGGTGAACAATCGCTCGTGGAACAGCGGCACCGAAGGGGACACCGAAAACGCGGAGACCATCGAGTTCCGGCAACGGCGCGTCGCCAACCTCCTCTTGACCCTATTCGTTTCCCAAGGGGTGCCGATGCTGCTCGGTGGCGATGAGCTCGGACGCACACAAAGGGGTAACAACAACGCCTATTGCCAGGACAACGAGCTGTCATGGTTCGACTGGGACCAAGCCGACTGGGAGCGAGTCGACCTCGTTCGCCAGCTCGCCGCGCTGCGCCGCGAGCATCCGGTGTTCAGGAGATCGGAACATCCCCGTGGCGAACTCAGTCCCAAGGGCATCCCGGAAGCGGGTTGGTTTGCACCTGCCGGCCACATCATGACCGCTTCCGATTGGCAAACGGTCTGGGTACGAGCCTTGGGGGTTTTTTGGAACGGCTCCGGGATCGGCGGCGACTCGTTCTACTTGATCATGAATGCCAGCTCCGATTACACCCGTTTCCATCTCCCCGACATGCTCGAGGAATGGCATTGGGAGGAAGTCGTTTCTACCGGCCCGTCGCAAAAGGGAGACCCAAATCCGGTCCTCTTGCCCTTTTCGATGGCGCTCTACCGGACGCGCTAGCCGACCACGTCCCCTTTGGCGATCGCCACCACCCCGCTCGGGGACACCTCGAAGCGGGCCCGGTCTTGCTCGGAGTCGACTCCGATCCGGTATCCCGGCGGGATCGAGACGTTCTTGTCGATGATTGTTTTCCTGAGCACGGCTCCGGCTCCAACTTTGACGTTGTCGAACAAGATGCAGTTCTCCAACACCGCCCCCGGTTCGACCCGCACGTTGGGCGAGAGCACGCAACTGCGGACATAACCGCCGGAGATGATCACCCCGTTGGAGAGCAGCGAGTCGGCAATCTGGCCGGGACCATGCTGGGCAACCGCCACCACCTTGGCCGGGGGAGCCGTCTTCCAGGCGGTGAAAATTGGCCAGGCGTCGTTGTAGAGGTTGAAGATCGGCTCGGTGGCGACCAAGTCCATCGAGGCGTCGAAATAGGAATCGAGATGACCGACGTCGCGCCAATAGCCGCGTTCGCGATCGCTCACTCCGGCGATCTCGTTGGCGTTGAAGTCGTAGACGTGGGCCAGGCCTTGCTTCACCATCTGCGGGATCAGGTTCCCCCCGATGTCATGCCGAGAGGAATCGTTCTCCGCATCGATGGCGAGTTGCTCGAGCAGAACCGAAGTGGTGAACGCGTAGTTGCCCATCGACACGAAAGCGTGCTCGGGATCACCCGCGATCGGCTGTGGATCCTGGGGTTTTTCTCGGAACCGGTCGACGATCGTGTCGGTCCCGGTCTCGATCACGCCGAACTGGTGAGCCTGGTCGAGGGGCACCCTGATCCCGGCCACCGTGACCCCGGCGCCAGACTCGATGTGCTGGTCGAGCATCTGCTCGGGGTCCATGCGATAGATGTGGTCGGCTCCGAAAACGAACATGTAGTCGGGGGAGGCGTCGTCGACCAAGTTCAAGTTTTGATAGAGGGCATCGGCCGACCCGAGGAACCACCTCTGTCCAAGCCGCATCTGAGCAGGAACCGAGGTGACGTAGTTGCCGAGAAGAGTCGACATGCGCCACGTCCGGGAGAGGTGGACGTTGAGGGAATGGCTCTTGTACTGAGTGAGGACGACGATGCGCCGCTGGCCGCCGTTGACCAGGTTGGAGAGAGCGAAGTCGATGAGCCGGTACTGACCGCCGAATGGAACGGCCGGTTTGGCGCGATCGCGAGTGAGAGGCATAAGCCGCTTGCCTTCGCCACCGGCCAGCACGATCGAGAGAACATCGCGTCGATTAGCCATTGCCGGTTCAGTTTCTACCAGGCTCGTTTCGAACAAGGAGGATCGCGGCGAGCGGTGGGAGGTCGAGGAGCAAAGAGTCGGGCTGGCCCTGGTGGGCGACACCGCGTGACCCGATCGGCCCGGGCTTCATCAGGCCGTCGCCACCGAAATGCGGATCATCGCTCGACAACAACACTGACCAATCGCCGCTGGCGGGGACACCTACCAGGTATCGGTCCCAACGAACCGGGGTGAAGTTCAGCACCACCATCACGTCTCGTTCCCCGTCGGCCCGCCGCAGGTAGCCGAAGACAGCTCGGGCATAATCCTCAGGCTCGAGCCAGAGAAAGCCATTCGGGCGGTCGTCTTCTCGGTAAAGCGCCGGCTCAGCGCGGAGCAGATGGTTGAGCGCTCGCACCCAGGCGAGGAGCTGACTGTGGCCGGGTTGGTCGAGCAACTCCCACTGGAGCGAAGCGTCATGGTTCCACTCTCTGATTTGGCCGAACTCGTTGCCCATGAAGAGGAGCTTCTTGCCCGGGGTTGTCCACATGTATCCGAGCAATGTGCGAAGACCGGCCAGCTTTGCGGAAGGTGACCCCCACTGCTTCTCGAGTAGCGACCGTTTGCCATGCACCACTTCATCGTGGGAGATGGCCAGGGCGTATCTCTCGCTGTACGCATACATCCCCCGAAAGGTCACCAGCCGGTGGCTGTCGGGATGAGAACGGAACAGCGGATCGAGGCTGGTGTAGCGAAGAGTGTCGTTCATCCACCCCATGTCCCACTTGTAGTCAAAGCCAAGGGCGAGGTCGCCAAACGTGCCGGTGACGTGAGGCCACGACGTCGACTCCTCGGCCATCATCGCTACGCCAGGGAAGGTGCGGTGGACGCTTTGGTTCATCTCCCGAAACAGCTCGACCGCTCCCAGATGTTCGCGTCCGCCGCGCTCGTTGGGGATCCATTGGCCCGGCTGGCGGGAGTAGTCGAGGTAGAGCATCGAGGCCACGCCGTCGACCCTGAGCCCATCGATGTGATATCGATCGAGCCATGAGTGGACCGATGACAGGAGAAAGCTCCGGACGTCCCCTCGGTCGTAGTCGAAGATCAAGGAGGTCCAGTCCGGGTGATAGCCGCGTCGGGGATCAGCATGCTCATAGAGATGGGTTCCATCGAAGTAGGCGAGGCCGTGCAGGTCGGTGGCGAAGTTGGACGCCACCCAATCGAGCAACACCCCGATCCCGTTTTGGTGGAGGTGATCGACGAGGAACATGAGGTCCTGGGGGGTGCCGTAACGAGCCGTGGGGGCGAAGAATCCGGTCGCCTGATAGCCCCAAGAACCGTAGAACGGATGCTCCATGAGTGGCATCAGCTCGACATGGGTGAACCCCTGCTCGGCTATGTATTCGGCGAGCTCAAGCGCGATCTTGCGATAGTTGACCTGACCGTGGTTGCGCCAGGAGCCGAGGTGGATCTCATAAATGCTGATGGGACGATTCGGGGCCATGGTCCCATTGCGAGCGGACATCCAGCTCTCGTCGTGCCATTGATAGTCGAGGTGCTGGGCGCGAGAAGCAGTCCGCGGAGGAACCTCGGCCCACACCGCGTATGGGTCGGCCTTGTCGACTGAGCGGTATTGGCTGCTGGTGATCTGGAACTTGTAGGAATCGCCCCCCTTGACCCCGTCGATGTGCGTGCGCCAAAAGCCGTGTCCCTCAGATATGAGCGGGTGGGCATTGGGGTTCCAGTTGTTGAAGTCGCCGACTACCGAGGCCCAGGCGGCGTTGGGGGCCCAGACTCGGAAACTCGCTCCGCTTTCGTCGAGAAAGCAACCAAGGACATGATGGAGCGCGGTATGACGCCCCTCGCCCATGAGCCATCGGTCCTCGTCGGTGATGCCTCTCAACATTTGGAGCGACGCTAGCCCTGTGGCCCTGGGATGAACCCGCTAGTCGACGAGAACAGAGGGGGCGGACGAAACCGGAACGACTTCCCTACCCCGCCAGCTTCTCCAACCCCAGAGGGCGGCAACCAGGCAGGAAACTGCGCCGATCAGGATTGCCTGGCGGGGTCCAAAGCGATCGGCTACCCAACCTATGAAGGGTGCCCCGAGAGGAGTAGTTCCGAAGAAGACGATTGCCTGAAGAGACAGGACCCTCCCGCGAAACTGGGGATCGGCTGCGAGCTGCATCATGGCGGTGGCGGTGGTCATGAAGGCGATGCTTCCCAGTCCGACCAAGACCGCGATCGGATAGGCAGCCCAAAGCGTGGGGGTGCCGGCCAGCATCAGCAAACCGACGCCAAACGCCATTGCCGACCAGATCAGATGGCCGAAGGGAACTTGTCGGCGCCGAGCGGTGGCAATCGCCCCAATCACCGAACCGACGCTCATCGTCGAAAGGACGAGCGTGTATGACTGTTTCGTGCCTGCCAACGGGCCCGTGATGAGAAGGGGGGTGGTGACCGATAGGTTGAACGCGAGTGTGCCAATGACTGCCATCATCACCAAAGGGACGAGCTGGTCGCGCGATGAGAAGGCGTAGCGCAAACCTTGCCTGACCTGACCTCGCCCGCGCTCCACCTTCTCTGCCGAGAACAGCTCGCTCGGTCGTATCAGCGCGAGACCGGCTATCACGGCCAGGTAGCTCAAAGCGTCGCCGAGAAAGCACCAGGCATAGCCGAACAGCCCGATCAGTAAGCCAGCTAATGCCGGTCCAAGCACCCGCGCCGTCGTCATTAGAGCGCTATTCAGGCTGACCGCGTTGGCGACATTCTCGGGAGGCACCATTTCGACTACGAAGGCGCGCCTCGCCGGGTTGTCGAACGCGGTGAGGATTCCCTGCACGGTTGCCAGCAGGAGGACGTTGCCCACCGAGGCGTTGCCGGTGAGCACGACGAGCCCCAAGACCAGCGACTGCGCCATCGCCCCGACCTGAGTGAAGAACAGGACCTGCCGCTTGTCGAAGCGATCAGCGAGCGTCCCGCCCCACGCCCCGAACAGCAACACCGGCCCAAACTGGGCGGCGGCGAGGAAGCCGAGAAGCACCCCGGAGCCGGTGAGGTCGAGGATCAGGAGCGTCTGGGCAACCATCGTCATCCAGGTACCCGTCTGGGAGATCGTCTGGCTGACAAAAAACAGACGAAAATTGCGAACCTGGAGCGAGCGAAACGTGTCCTTCAGCACTCACCCCAAACTACCTTTCTGCGAACCCTGGGTTCGTAGCGTTGTACAACAGCGGTACCAGCCCACAGAATCGGAGAAACGCGTGGAAATCAAGGCAATCGGACAGATTCATGTCAGTGTGAGCGATGTCGACCGATCGGTGGCCTGGTATCGAGATGTGCTCGGTCTTGACTTCCTGTTTCAGGTGCCGGGACAGCCAATGGCCTTTTTCCAGTGCGGTGAGACCAGGCTCTATCTCGGGGTCCCCGAACAGGAAGCATTTCGTTCCCGGCCCATTCTCTATTTCAGTGTCGGTGACATCGACCAGGCGGTAGCGACGATCGAGGCCCGGGGCGGCTCGTTTGCCGGAAAGCCGCAGGTGGCCCACCGCGACGACTCGTCGGAGCTCTGGCTGGTCTCGATTGCTGATCCCGACGGGTTGCCGGTGCTCCTGATGGAAACTCGGATGAGATAGGCGCGCTTTCCGGCAGCAACAGCCAGGGTCATAGACTCCCGCCCCCGATGACCAGATCGCAAACGTCTTTCGATCCGACGCATCGCGACACCCCTTCGGGGCGCGAATTGCTCTACGTCCTCCTCGCCGTTGCCGCCGCGGTTCCTGGGGTCGCGGTTCGCCTGACTGGCGCCCATCCGGCGCCGGCCTTGGCGGCATTCCTCTTTGGGCTCTCGATTGTCGGAGCGGCCTTCATCCTTTCCTGGGCGGCCGAGGTCGTCCAACTCGACATCGCCGGTGGGTTGGCCCTGGCCATCCTGGCGTTAATCGCCGTGCTGCCCGAGTACGCCGTCGACTTCGTATTCACCTGGAAAGCCGGCACCGATCCCAGCCAGGCTCCGAATGCGCTGGCGAACATGACCGGAGGCAATCAGTTGCTGATTGGTTTCGGATGGCCGCTCGTGGTGCTGCTCGCCACGTGGCGGGTTAAGCGTCTTCACGGCAAAGGCGTTCGGGTCGGGGGAGCGGATGACCAGGCGGTCCACCTCGATCGCATCCAGTCGATCGATGTCGCCTTCTTGACCTTGGCCTCGATCTACGGGCTTCATTTCTTCCTTCGCGACAGCCTCACCTTGCTCGATGCGGTGATCCTCGTGGCTCTGTACGCCACGTATCTATGGCGACTCTCGAAAGCGCCGGCCGAGGCTCCGCATTTAGTTGGCCCGGCTGCGCGGATCGCAGAGCTCAACCAAACCACTCGACGCTGGGTGAACCTCGCCATGTTCGTCCTTTCCGCCGGTGTCATCCTCCTCGTGGCCGAGCCATTTGCCGAAAGCCTGGTCGAGCTCGGCCAGGCCTACGACATTCCCGAGTTTCTGCTGGTGAAGTGGCTGGCGCCACTGGCTTCGGAGTCCCCTGAGCTGCTCGTCGCCGCGCTCTTCGCGTGGAAGTTGTCGGCTCGAACCGGCTTCGGAGCGTTGCTTTCATCGAAAGTCAACCAGTGGACGCTGCTCGTGGGCACCCTCCCCCTGGTCTTTGCGATCTCCTCGCAGTCGTTCAGTGGTCTGCCCCTTGGAGTTGAGCAACGCGACGAGCTCTTGGTCACGGCCGCGCAGTCGATCTTCGCGGTGGCGATCTTGGCCAGTCGTTCGATGGATCGGAAGGAAGCCTGGGTGCTGCTCGGGCTTTTTGTCGCCCAACTGCTCGAGTCGTTTTACGTGTCGATCGTGCTCAGAGACGACTACAACCCGGCCGGTCGGATCGGAGTCGCGGTGGTCTTTCTCCTAGCCGCCGCCTGGGTGCTCTTCCGCCATCGCGGCCAACTCCGGCACACAGTTGATGAAGGCTTGCGGGCGCCCATCGATGAGTTGATCAAGGAAGAAGTGCAATGAAGTTTCGTACCCGCCAGATCCACGCCGGAGTGGTGCCCGATCCAACCACTGGGGCGATCCTCACCCCGATCCATCAGTCCACCACCTTCGTGCAGGACTCGGTTGAGGATTACATGGCCAAGGGCTACTCGTATTCCCGGGCCGGCAACCCCACTGTCACCGCCTTCGAGGAAAAGATCAACGATCTCGAGGGAGGCAACGGCGCCGCCGCATACGCATCGGGGATGGCGGCAACAGTGGCGGTGCTCATGGGGTTTCTCAACCATGGCGACCATGTGGTCTTTTCGGACGTCGTCTACGGGGGAACGCATCGGTTCGCGACGAAGGTCATGACCCGCTTCGGGGTCGAGTCGGTCTTCGTCGACACCTCCCGGCCCGAACTGGTCGAAAAAGCTCTCCGCCCCCATACCAAGCTGCTTTTCACCGAGACTCCAGCTAACCCGACCCTCAAGCTGACCGATCTCCGAGCGATGTCCGACCTGGCTCAGGCGCACGGCGCCTTGCACGCCGTCGACAACACCTTTCTCACTCCCTACTTCCAACGGCCGCTCGAGTTGGGTGCCGACCTAGTCATCCACTCAACGACCAAATACCTTGACGGACACAACGCCACCTTGGGAGGGGCGGTGGTCGCGGGAACGGCCGAGCAGGCAGCTCAGCTCAAGTTCATGCAGAAGGCGGCGGGCTCGATCATGTCGCCCTTCGTGGCGTGGCTCACCCTGCAGGGGACCAAGACTCTGGCCCAGCGGATGGAGCAACAGTCGGCCAACGCGTTGGAGGTCGCTCAATTTCTGGCTGCCCATCCGCGGGTGAGCGCTGTCGGCTATCCAGGGCTCGAGAGCTTTTCGCAATACGACTTGGCCAAGTCGCAGGCGTCCGGGTTTGGGGCCATGGTCTGGTTTGAGGTGGAGGGCGGCCTCGAAGCCGGGAAGGACTTGATGCGCGCGGTCAAGCTGTGGTCGCTGGCCGAAAACCTTGGACAGGTGGAATCACTCATCACTCACCCGGTGACCATGACTCACAGCGACATGACACCTGCGGAGCGAGCGAAGGCCGGCATCACTGACGGGCTTGTTCGACTGTCAGTCGGCCTCGAGGACGTGTTCGATCTCATCGAGGATCTGGCGGCGGCTCTCGACGTCTGATATTTGACCCTGATCTTTGACCCCTGACCCCCGGCCTGCCTGTTAGGTTCCCGAGCGAGCAGGGAGTGCCGAGAGGTGTTGGTGAGGTCGCTTGGCCATGCAGGCCTCGAGCTGGAGGTCGCTGGTGCCCGAATTCTTTGCGACCCTTGGTTCTCGCCCGAAGGCGCGTTCCAAGGGTCGTGGTTCCAATTCCCTGACAATTCCCATTTGCTCGATCACGAGTTGATCCGTCCGGACGCGATCCTTATCTCTCACGAGCACATGGATCACATCGACCCCTGGCTTCTGGAGCAAGTGCCCGATCACGTTCCGGTGTACATCCCTCGCTACGCCTCCGATGTGCTGCGAAGGAAGATCCTCCGGCCACGGAGGCGACCAGTGATCGAGCTTAGCCAATGGGAACTTTTCGAAGTGACACCGGGGGTCAGGGTGATGTTCGTGTCCGAGGAATCGCCGATGAACCAGGACTCCGCCATGGTGGTGGTGTCTGAGGGCAAGTCTCTGCTCAACATGAACGACGCTCGGCTGTCGGCTGCTCAGGTACGCGGAATCAAGATTGAGGTCGGGGGAAGGATCGATGTCCTCGCCTTACAAGGAGCCGGCGCCTCATGGTTCCCGATGTGTTACCACTACCCGTCCTCTCGGATGGCTGAGCTCGCACTTTCGAAACGCCTCGCCAAGCTGAGATACGTCGCTCGAATGGTGCAAGCCGCCAGACCGGTCGCGTGCTTGCCCTTTGCCGGTCCGCCTTGCTTCCTCGACGACGAGCTCTTCCGTCACAACGGCCAATTGGGCGCCGAGGGCGTCTTTCCAGATCAACGCCAAGTAGTTGCCTGGCTGAACGAACAAGGACTCGGAGCCGCACTCTTCTTCCCCGGGGACACTTGGGACGCCGTGGCAGAGTGCCGGCTCCCGGGTTCGGACGATACATTTCTTGAAGATCCGGACTACCTCGACGAATACGCCGAACGACGCCGGACCAATGTTGAAGACGTGAGGCGACGCCATCCTCAACCGGTTGCGGATTTGTGGCCAGCCTTCGAGGACTACTTCGGAACGGTCCTAGGGCTGAGCCGCTACTTCAATCAACAGATCAATATGCGGGTCGGGTTTGACTTGCAAGGCCCCGGAGGCGGTTTTTGGGCGGTCGATCTCCGACCGGGGAGGGAAGGCGTCTTCCCAATTGCCGGAGATTGCCAATACATCTATCGGCTCGAAACTCGGTGGTTGCCGCCGATTCTGGAAGGCAAGGTGCCCTGGGAGGACTTCTTCCTATCACTTCGCTTCTGGGCATGGCGGCACCCGGATGCGTACAACGATCATCTGCTCGGCCTTCTCAAGCTCGCCCACCAAGAACCACTTCAAGCCGTGGAGGAATACGAAACCGCCCCGGACCGAGATGAGACGATCGAGGTACATGTCGGCGACTTCACCTACCGCATCCAACGTTTCTGCCCACACGCTGGCCAAGACCTACGCGAGACAGCTGAGGTGCTCCCAGGCGGGATTCTTCGCTGCTTGGGGCACCATTTACGAGTTTGATCTCGAAACTGGTCAGTGTGTCAACGGCCACGCGAAGGCCCTGCGAACCGAACGATTGGTCAAAGCGAACTCACCGGGCACTCGTTAGGGCCGAGAACCTGATGTCTTAGAACCGTTCGAGGAGGCGAATCGTCACCGTATCGCCGGCCTTCTTGTTGGTGAGTTTCTGGAGGTCGGCCTTGACCGGAAGTTTGTGAGTGCCGTCGCCGAGGGCCATGAACGAGCTCCGGAACGGATGGCCGTCGACGGTGCCGGCGACCTTGACCAGGCCGCGGGTTCCAAAAAAGTCCGCCGACCAATCGGTCACTACATAGGTCCAGCCTCCTTTGGCGGAGCTCTTCTCGAGCTTCGCCTCAAAGGCCTTGTCGAGCGTTGCCATCAGTTGCCTCCTGCGTACATAAGCGAGCCTGGGGTGGTAAGCAGCTCCCCGGTCTCGAGCCAGGTCTTGAGCCCAGAGAGGATCATCGGCCAGCCGCCGTAGAGTTGGTCGTTGGCGCCCTCGCGCAGTTGGTCATGGGTGACCGTGAGCCGGCACGAATCGCCTACCGGTTCGATCTCCCACGTCACGCGACTCGTCCCTTCCGCCTTCACGTCCTCTCCCCATAGGGCGACCATTGTCTGGACCAGGCGGTGGGGTGGGTCGACTTCCAGGTTGACTCCCTCGCCGAGCAGGCCCTCGGCCGAAGGGTGGATCATTTCGAAGCGCGAACCGGGGGTCCAATCGGACACGTGTCGCGACCCGAAGTTGTACTTTCCGCGAATTTCCGGATCGGTGACTGCTTCCCAGAGCCGCTCCGGCGTCGTCTTGATGTAGATCTCGAAGACCTTCTCCATTGTTTCCTCCATCTCGCTCTTGAGGTCGACGAGCCCTGCGGCCCATCCCTCGGTGTACTTGCTGACCCAACGGTCATGGACCTGGCGAATGGGCACTGCGTTGAGATAGTGCAGCTTCTCGCGGCCGCGCCGCTTCGCCACCACCATCCCCGCTGCTTCGAGCAAAGCCAGATGCTTGGCGACGCCGATCCGGCTCATCGCAAATCGCGCCTCGAGCGCGCTAAGGCTCTGTCCGTCCTCGCGGTAGAGCGCATCGAGCAGAGCTCGTCGGGTTGGGTCGGCCAGCGCCTTGAACACCAGTTCCACCTGGCGGATTATATGTAACCATTTAGTTACATGTCAAGTCTCGGACCTGATCTCTGGTCGCTGATCTGGACCGCCGATGCCTCGCTCATCTCTATTTCCTGTTCGATCAGAACCTCTTCCAACTCCCGCTTGCCGAGGACTATTGGCACCGACATCATGACGATGGCCATCATTCCGATTGCGACGAGGAGGATGCGGGCGATGAGGATCTGCCGGTCAAAGCTCGCCGTCACCTCAGCCACGATGCGATTGGCGTCGTTGGCTGCGTCCTGATACGACGTGAGCACGTCGCGGCTGCCGCTCAGCTCGTCGGTTATCAAGCGAACGCTCTCACCCACTTCGTCGACCGCTCCACCAACGACCGAGAGTTGATTCGCCGCCGCGGCCAGGGGCGCGGACTGGGCCCGCAATTCCTCGCTCAAAGGCGCGAGGTCGTCGGCCACGGCACCGAGTGATTGATCGAGAGGGATGGCGGGGGAGTACTCGATCCCCAAGAACGACAAGGCGTTCATGGTGCGGTCGATCACGCGAGCGGTGTCGATCATCCCTGGAAAAGAGGCGGTGATCGAATCGAGCGTGTCGGGCACGTCGGCCGAGAGCAACGACGCGGTGTTGTCGAGGACGTCGCTCATCTGCGTCAAGCCGCTGCCGGCGGCGGCAAGCGCCGTCTCCGCTTGGATCATCCCCTCCTCGGCCAGAGCCAGCGTTTCCAGGGCCGTGGTGGCGCCGTCGACGGTCGTGGCGAGAGTGGTGGTGAGAAGGTCGAGCGTCTCAGAGGTTGAGCGCCCGAAGCTCGACAAGAGCAGCCAACTGGCGATCACCGCCATGACTCCAAGGAAAACCCCAACGATCCCTCCCCAGTACCAAACCTTGGCGAGCCAGACTGGAGGGGCGTACCTGAGTCGGTGAGATGTCATGGAGTGCTTAGGCATGATTTCGACATCTTGGGTTGATGCTCCGTACGATCGGTGAGTGACCGACACTAACTATCGGCCCGGATTGGAAGGCGTGGTTGCCGCCGAGACGGCTCTGAGCCAAGTCGATGGCCAGAACGGCCGGCTGGTTATTGCCGGCTATCAACTCGAGGACCTGGCGGCGCAGGCATCGTTCGAGGAAGTCTGCTTCCTGCTTTGGCACGGCACGCTTCCCGGTCAATCGGAGCTGGAGGAGTTCCGAACCTCAATGGCCGAGTTTCGAGTCCTGCCCTCGGCGACGCATTCTCTCCTTGAGCAGGCGGCCCATCACAAGGTGAGCCCGATGGACGCCCTCCGCATGGCCGCGGCGACCTTTGACCTCGATCTGGGCGAGGGGCAGGAGATCGACGAACTCACGCGGGCGAAAGCGATCACTGCCCGAATCCCGCCCGCCGTCGCCACCTATTGGCGCTATCTGCAGGGACTCGAGGCGATCGGGCCTCGCCAGGACCTGGGTCGCAGTGCCAACTACCTCTACATGCTCACCGGACTTGAGCCCGGCCCGGCGACAGTGCGGGCGTTAGAGACCTACCTCAACACTGTTGCTGATCACGGGCTCAATGCTTCTACCTTCGCCGCCCGCGTGATCATCGCCACCGAGTCGGACATGGTGTCGGCGGTGACTGGGGCGATCGGCGCTCTCAAAGGCCCGCTCCACGGAGGCGCGCCAGGACCGGCACTCGACATGGTTTTCGAGATCGGCGAAGCTGAACGGGCTGAGCAATACATTAGGTCAAAGCTCGATCGGGGCGAGCGGTTGATGGGCTTCGGCCATCGGGTTTACAAGGTGCGCGATCCTCGTGCGGATGTCCTCGCGGCGGCGGCGGAAGCGATGTTTTCCACCGAGGGCGACATGCATCTGTACGAATTGGCCAAGGAGGTTGAATCGACCGTGCTGGCCCTTTTGGAGGAGTCCAAACCGGGACGGAATCTGAAGACCAACGTTGAGTTCTTCACTGCCCTGTTGCTGCATGGGATCGGTCTCGAGATCCCCCTCTTCACCCCGACCTTTGCGGCGGGTCGGGTGGCGGGATGGATTGGTCATTGTTTGGAGCAGCAGCGCACGGCCCGGTTGATCCGCCCCGACTCTCGTTACGTCGGTCCGACTGACCTCGCGTGGGTACCGATCGAACAGAGACCCTAGGCCAAATTGACCTCAACCATCGGAGCGTGAGCGACCAAGGCCTCGAGTCCGGCCTGATTGACGTACCAACGGGTTTGGCGGCTTTCAAAGAAGCGGCGCCGATGGTCGAGGTCATCAACCACTACCGCCTCTCCTGGGAAATCTCCCTCGGGCGCATGAATGATGAGCTTGGGATCGGCACGAAGATTCGCCAGCCAATCGCGAGGTCCAGGAGTGCCGGTGACGATGAGCCGGTCCTCGAAATAGAACCACCAGATTTCGACGCGCCGCCACGTGCCGCTGCGACGGCCAAAGGTCGAAAGGTCGATGGTCCGATGTTGAGCGAGATCTGCGGCTTCCACCATGGCGTCGTACTCTCGTCGGCATGAGGTTTGGTGTCCAGCTTCCGGAGACGGAGTACGAAGCCACCTGGCGCGAGATGGAGGACATGGCGCGGGTGTCCGAAGAGGTCGGACTCGACTCGCTCTGGGTTGGTGACCATCTCCTCTATGACGAGGGCGGGGAGCGGTCGGGACCATGGGAGGCGTGGTCGGTTCTTGCCGGTCTGGCCGCGGTGACCGAGCGCATCGAAATCGGTCCGCTGGTCGCGGCGCTACCTTTTCATGCCCCGGCGGTGTTGGCCAAGGCCGCGGCGACGATCGACGAGATCAGTGGTGGCCGCTTAATCTTCGGAATTGGCGCGGGCTGGAACGAGGTGGAGTTCACTGCGTTTGGCCTTCCCTTTGAGCAGCGAGTGAACCGCTTTGCAGAGGCGTTCGAGATCATTCGTCGATTGCTTGCCGGGGAACGGCTCGATTTCGACGGAAAGTTCTATCGCCTCAAGGGATGCGAGCTTTTGCCCCGACCGCCTCGTCCCGGCGAGATGCCTTTCATGGTCGGCTCGAACCGGCCCCGGATGCTGTCGCTGACACTGCCGTACGTCACCTGGTGGAACTCTTGGTACTCGGCCTTTGGCAATGACCCGGCACGAGTCGGAGAGCTCGTCGGGTCAATCGTTCAGGCCTGCGTTGAAAGCGGTCGCGATCCGGCGACCCTCAAGAAATCAGTCGCGCTCTACTTCGGCTTCGATGGAAAGCCGCAGCGCCGAACCGAGGGCACTCCCAGGTGGGGATCGATCGAAGATCACCTGGCTCGTCTTCACCAAATCGAGGCCGCCGGGATCGATGAGGTGCAGGGCATCCTCGATCCAATTGCGGCCGAAACGATTGAGAAGTATGGGGAGATCGTGGCCGCCTATCGATCGTCGCGTTAGCCTTTGCCCAAAACTGGAGGCAATTCGTGCGCGACACATTGCTCTGGCTCCACATAGTTGGCACCGGCATTTGGTTGGGAGCCAACATCACTCAGGCTTTCGTTGGCCCGAAGCTGATGGCGAACCGCGAGACGGCGCCGGGATGGTTACGGGCCGTGCAGGCAGCCAGCGGGCCTCTTTATGGGATCGCGTCCGGACTGATCCTCGTCACCGGCATCGTCCTGGTCCTGAATTCGGACGGCGCCTACGAGTTCAGCTCGGTCTTTGTCACAATTGGCTTCGCCGTGGTGATCATCGGTGGGGCCCTGGCCGGGTTGGTGTTCGGTAGGAAGACTCGCCAGATGATTGGTCTCTACGAGAGCGGCCAGGACGCGCAGGTCCCGGCGATCTATCGGTCGCTCGGCATGTGGGGGATCCTCGACTCGTTGCTGATCGTTGTGGCCATCCTCGCCATGGTCTCGAAGTGGGGCATCTGAGCCAAATCCGCTCGTTCTCTGGGCTGGAGTCGTTGTTGTACAACGCTACGAACCCTGGGTTCGCAGTTTTTACGGTTTGAGGAGCTTTTCGAAGCGGCGGCGGGTTACGGCCATCCCCAGCGCGGCCATAGCGATCAGGAAGGCGAGGTGGCCGATGATCGAGAGGTCGAAGATACCCAAGGTCGTCGCCCGCATCAGCTCGACCCCGTGATATAGCGGTGAGAGCCAGGCGAGCCGCTGCAGTCCGATTGGATAAGCGGTGATTGGAAAGAAGGTGCCCGAGAAGAGAAAGAGCGGCTGGGTCACGAGCTGAACCAGGTCAAAGTCCTGCCAGCCCTTCATGAAGGTCGTACAAGCCATCCCTACGCCGGCAAAGGCGAACCCGATCAACACCGCCACTGGCACCGCCAGGATCGCCCACCAGGTCTCGATCAAACCGAACGCCAGCATCACGATCACAAAGGCGATCGAATACATCGTCCCGCGAATTTGCGACCAGGTGATCTCGCCCAACGCCACATCCATGGCGCCGAGTGGCGTAGCCAGCATCCCGTCATAGATCTTTCCCCACTTGAGGCGGAAGAAGACATTGAGGGTGGATTCGTAGACAGCCCCATTCATCGCCGAAGAGGCCAGCATCGCCGGAGCGACAAACGCGGCGTAGCTCACGGCCCGCCCGTCGGCCAGGGTGATCTCATCGATCAGGGCGCCCACCCCAAAGCCGATCGAGAGGAGGTAGAAGACGGGCTCGAAAAATCCCGAGAACAGAATGATCCAGATCCGCTTGTAGAGGATGAAGTTGCGTTCGAGCAAGCGCACCGCCAGGGCGCCGGGTCGATGCATCGGAGGGAACACTCGCGGGGCGAGGATGCTGCTCATGTCCACAGCCGTTTCGTGAAGCTGCGCAGGGCCAGCACCAACCCGACCCCGAACAATGCCAGCAGGACGGCCAGGTGCAACCACCAGGGCAAAGCCGGCGAGCCGGCAACTCCGGCCGCACCACGACTGAGCTCGATCCCGTGAAAGAGGGGGGACAGCCAGACGAGCGGCTGCACCCACTCGGGGAGCTGGGTCACCGGATAGAAGGTGCCCGAGAAGAGAAATAGCGGCATGACCACAAACCGAAAGAACGACGCAAGGGCGCGGTCATCGTCGAGGGAGGCAGCCCAGGCCATCACCGGCGTGGCAAACGCCAGACCGGTTAGCGCGGCCGGAAGGACGGCCGTCAATGCCGGGATGAGATCCATGGCGTTCATGAGGACCATGAGGCCGGCGTAGACCAGCAGGTTGAAAAGAACGCGGATTCCGAGAAAGCCCACCAGACCGTTGGCGAGGTCGGCGGGAGCGACCGGGGTTGCCAAGGCGGCGTGGTAGCTCTTGGTCCATTTGATCCCGGCCAGCACCGGATAGGTCGATTCCCCGACCGCGGTCATCATCGCGGTTGCCGCCAATAGGGCGGGAGCGACAAAACCCAGATAGCTGCCCAGCCCGGTCTGACCCCCGGCATCGACGAGACGTCCCAGGCCTCCGCCCATCGCCAGCAAGGTGAAGATCGGGACGGCGAACGAGGAGACGATGGAACCCCGCCAGGTTTGGCGGTACATGCGGGCATTCGCCTCGATCACGCGCATGGTGGCCGAAGACATCACTCCACCAGAGTTCGGCCGGTGAGATGCAAGAACACGTCCTCGAGGGTTGATCGCCGAGCCAAGGTCATCTCTGGTGCCAGTCCTCGCCGGTGAACCTCTTCAAGGGCGTCATCAGCCTCGTCGGCATAGAGCAGCACCCGATCGGGCAACGGTTCGACTCGCTTGCCGATTCCCTCCAGCCGATCAACGACCGCGTCCTGCTCACCGGCTGGAAATCGCAGCTCGACAACTTCCCGAGTGGAGTGCTCCTGGATCAATCGTTGCGGGGAACCTGCACCGACGATCTTGCCCTTGTCCATGATCACCAGCCGATCGCAAAGCTGCTCGGCCTCGTCCATGTAGTGGGTGGTGATCACCAGCGTCGCCCCTTCACGCTTGAGCCGGTAGAGCCGGTCCCAAAGCAGGTGGCGCGCCTGGGGATCGAGACCAGTAGTGGGCTCGTCGAGAATCACCAAGTCGGGTCGATTAATAAGTCCCCGGGCGATCGTGAGACGTCGCTTCATTCCCCCCGACAAGGGATCGACCTTGCTCTTCTTCCGGTCCGACAGTTGCGCAAAATCGAGCAACTGGTCGATGCGGTCGCGGATCTCCTGGCGGGGGAGATCGAAATAGCGACCGTAGATGAACAAGTTCTCCTCGACGGTCAGCTCGGTGTCGAGATTGTCCTCCTGGGGGACTACGCCCAGCCGAGCGCGGATCGCCGCACCGTGTGTCTTCGGGTCGAGGCCGAAGACTCGCAAGTGTCCCGAGGTCACCGGCGAGATCGAAGCGATCATTTTCATGGTCGAGGTCTTGCCGGCGCCGTTGGGGCCGAGAAATCCAAACGCTTCGCCAGGCGCGATCTCAAAGTCGATGTCGTCGACGGCCTGAAAGTCGCCGAACTTCTTGCTCAAGTTGTTAGCCACCACGAGGGGTTCGGTCACGTTGTCAAGGTAGTCAATGTTGTGGACGGAATCGCCGGGCCGCTGCGATCGGAATATCGTCGCGAGCGTCGAAAAGGAGCCTCATGACAGCCAACCTGCAGCAGTGGATCGAGGACTACCGGCTGGCCTGGGTGAACCGAGACCCTGATGCGGCCGCTGCGCTCTTTGCCCCGGACGCAACGTATCGCTCGAACATCTTCGAGGATCCACACGTCGGCCAGGAGGGCGTCCGCGCCTATTGGTCTTCGGTGACTTCCGACCAAGCGAGGTGGAAGTCCTCATGGGCCGCCCTTTCTCAAACGGAGAGCGAGTTGCGGTTGAGTTCTGGGCCACGATGAACACTGGTGAGGGTGAAATCACCTTGCCCGGATGCCTGCTCCTCGACTTCGATGACGATTGGCGCTGCCGCGCTTTGCGCGAGTACTGGCACGTCGGCGAGGGCCGTTCCGAACCGCCGGCCGGGTGGGGTATTTGACCGTCGATCAGCCGGCATCTGCGCAGGTGTCCCGGCCTCGCCGGGCCCGGGTCGGGTGGCTAGGCCGGATCTTCCTCTTGGTCTTGGTCCTCCTCATTGTTCTCGCCGGGCTGTTGCTCTACGCCGAGACCACGATGAGAGATGTCGGGACGGTGAGTTCGCTGGCCGCCGGCGACGGTGTCTACCTGATCATCGGGAGCGACAGTCGCGCCAATTTGCCGCCTGATCTCGAAGGGAACTTTGGAGATTTCCCTGGCGCGCGCGCGGATGTGATCATGCTCGTCCAGGTCGTTGGCGATAGACGACAGCTTCTCTCGATTCCGCGCGACTTGAAGGTCGAGGTTCTCGGGCAGGGGACCCAGAAGATCAACGCCGCCTATTCGCTCGGAGCCGATGAGCTGATGGTGGAAACCGTTTTTGCGGCGACCGGAATCAGGGCGAATCATTATCTCGAGATCGACTTTGGCGGGTTTGCCGCGATCGTCGATGCCCTGGGCGGCATCGTCCTTGACTTTCCTTACCCCGCCCGCGATCTCAACTCGAACCTGTCAGTCGACGAGGCAGGAACCCAGGACGTCGATGGCGCGACCGCCCTGGCCTATGCCCGCTCCCGCAGCTACGAGGAGCTACGAGATGGCGAGTGGGTCGGAGAAGCGACCGGTGACATCGCTCGGACTGGACGTCAGCGCCAGGTCCTGTTGGAGATTCTCGACAAGGCCTCGTCGCCCGCGGGAGTGTTGCGGGCGCCTTTGGTCATGATCGCCTCGGCTCGACATCTCAGCACCGATGCCGGCACCAACGTTTTTGATCTCGCCGAGTTCGGCTGGGCTATGCGATCGGCCAGCATTACCGATTCGGCGAGCCTGCCGGTCGAAATCTCTGTGGAGGCGGGCGTTTCCTATGTTGTCGCAGTGCCACCGGCGTCTGAGGTGCTCGCGGCCTTCGCCAGTGGCCAGCCCTTGGCGTGATCCAAGCCGTTGTCATCGATGTCGGGGAGACGCTGATCGACGAGAGCCGGATTTGGGGGCGCTGGGCCGATCGGCTGGGGGTTCCCCCGCTGACGTTGATGGGCTTGCTGGGAGGGATGGCGGCGTTGGACCGATCTCATCGAGACGCACTCGAGCTGATCCGGCCGGGTTTTGATCTCGCCCGGGAGCTGGAACGTTGGGCCTTGGATGATCCCGATTCGCTGCGTGAACGATTCGACGAAGACGATCTCTATCCAGACGTCCGCCCCGGCCTCGACGCGCTCGTGGCGAACGGGCTAAGTATCCACGTCGCCGGCAACCAGCCTCCCGCGGCGCGCGAAACGCTGCTCAGGATGAACTTGCCAGTGTCGAGCATCTTCAACTCCCACGAGCTCGGGGCCGAGAAACCATCGCCGGAGTTCTTCAACGCGGTGATTGATCTCGCGGGCGGATTGGCCCCGGCGATCCTCTATGTAGGCGACCGTCTGGACAACGACGTTCTTCCCGCCCGTAGAGCCGGAATGCGGACGGTGCTCATGCGCCGAGGTCCCTGGGGCTATCTCCACGCCGAGCGACCGGAAGCTGGTTTAGCTGATGCAGTCTGCAATTCACTGCTCGAGTTGCCATTGGTAGTTGAGCAAATACCTCACTAGGTGCTAAACCTTGTCAAATTAGCACTTTAGTTACCCGTCAGGACCAGCCCTAATGAGGATTCCGCCGCGTCCGCCTGACCCCTCCGATGTATGGCGAAGCGCCGACGATGCCACACAGCTACGAATGCTCAGGGTCGGCTCCTCGGATCAAGGTCGCTACCTGGCATGGGATGAGGTTCGTCACCGCCAATCCCCGGAGGGGCTTACTGTCGAGCAGTGGTGGACCGGGATGCGGTTAGCCCGCGATCAGGTGGCTCGCCAGATCCCGAGCGAGCCTGCTCGCTGGCGACCCTTTACCTACTCGCTCGTCGATCCGGTGCTGGAAAAGCTTCACTTGATGGACCAGCAGGCAGCGGGGCGTCTCAGTGCGCCCGCCCCGATACTCGATCCATCGACCCGAGATCGATACGCCATCAACGGACTGATCGAGGAAGCAATTGCATCCTCACAAATCGAAGGTGCAGTCGCAACTCGGGCGGCTGCGCGAGAGATGATTCGCCAGGGTCGAAAGCCACGAGACGAATCCGAGCAGATGATCCTCAATAACTTTGCCGCAATTCGATACATCGCCGAGGTGCGTTCCGCCGATCTCAGCGACGAGATCGTGCTCACCCTTCACCGGATGTTGACGGAGGGCACTCTGGAAGAGTCGTTCGCCGGGCGATTCCAATTGCCGAGCGACGAACGAGTGGTGGTCACGGATGTAAGAGACGGGACCGTGGTCCACATCCCACCGCCCGCCGCCGAGATCCCCGAGCGCATGGAGGCTATGTATCGGTTCGCCAACGGGGTTGAGGGCGGTTTCGTGCATCCCCTCGTCCGGGCGATCGGATTGCACTACTGGTTGGCGCACGACCACCCTTTCTTCGACGGCAACGGCCGCACGGCTCGAGCGCTCTTTTACTGGGCGGCGCTTCGAGCCGGCTATTGGTTGACCGAGTTCGTGTCAATCTCGCGAGTCATCGTTAGAGCTCCGGTTCGATATGGACGGGCATTTGTTTACTCCGAGACGGATCGAAACGACCTCACCTATTTCCTGATCCATCAGCTTGAAGTCCTAGAGGAGGCGTTCGCCGGAGTCTGGGGATATGTCGAAGAGAAACAACGCGAGATTCTCGCTGCCGAGCGGTTGTTGCGCTCGCTGCCCTCGGTGAATCATCGGCAACGGGCGCTCATTGGTCACGCCCTGCGCAAGCGCGGGTTTCGCTACACGTTTCAGAGCCATGCGACCAGCCACGGAGTCACCAGGCAAACGGCTAGGTCGGATTTGCTGGCGCTGGCCAAGCTCGGTCTGCTCGACGCCACCCGGCAAGGACGACGGGTGGAGTTCATCGCGCCTGACGATCTCAACGAACGGCTCCAACAAAGATGAGGCTCGATCGCAAGGTGTTCGTGCCGATGCGCGATGGCATAAAGATCGCGCTCACTACTTATTTGCCGGAGGGAGCGGGCCGGTTCCCGGTGGTGGTCGAGTCGGTTCCGTATCGCAAGGACGACGACTGTTACGCCCGGGATTGGCAGAACTACCTCTACCTGGCCGAGCGCGGTATTGCCGGGGTCAGGATCGACATCCGCGGCACCGGTGCCTCGGAGGGGATCATCACCGACGAGTACACCGCAGCGGAAATGGCCGACACCGTCGAGATCCTCGATTGGGCTGCGAGCCAGCCGTGGAGCAATGGCAACATCGGCATGTGGGGGATCTCATGGGGCGGGTTCAGCTCGTTGCAGACGGCGATGCTCAAACCCGAGTCGCTCAAGGCGATCATGCCGGTCCATGCCACTCACGATCGCTTCGCCACCGACGTCCACTATGCCGGTGGATCGGTGCTGGCCGCCGAGCAAGGCGATTGGCCGGCGTCGATGGTTGCGCTCAACGGCCTTCCCCCCGACCCGGCGGTCGTCGGCGAGCGTTGGCGCGAGATGTGGATGGAGCGGCTCGAGCACACCCCCCAGTGGCTTTTTGAATGGTTCCGCCACCAACAGCGGGATGCCTATTGGCTCCACGGTTCGCCCTGCGCCGACTACGAGTCGATCGAGGTTCCCACGCTCTTGATCGGCGGCTGGCTCGACGGCTACGTCGATGGCATGCTCGCTCTCTTCGAGAAGCTGCGCTGCCCACGCAAAGCGGTGATCGGCCCGTGGGGCCATTACCGCCCGGCGACCGGGGTGCCGGCGCCAACGTTCGATCATCTTGACCTGATGGCCCGGTGGTTCGGGCACCACCTCCGCGGCGACGACAACGGGGTGATGGAGATGCCCGATCTCGTCTCGTGGATCCGCACCGCTCCGCCCTATGACGGGACGACCACGATCGGATATTGGCGAGGCGACGCTCATGGGTTCTCCACCGAGTCGTGGGCGATGAGGCTGCCCGGCGAAGAAGTCGAACCCTGGCACGGTCCGCAATGGATCGGTAGCCACGCCCCGGCCTGGGATCGAGCCGCCATAGGTTCGACGGATTCCACGCCCGACGACAAGGCATCGTTGGTCTTCGAGAGCGAACCTCTAGCCGAGGACCTGTTGATTCTCGGTCAGCCGCACGTTGAGCTAATGGCGGCCAGCGATTGCGCAGTCGGACTAGTCGCCATGCGGCTGCTGGTGGTGTCACCCGCCGGAGACAGACATCTCCTCTGCCGGGGCAACAAAAACCTGGCCTTCCCGCAGGACCTCTCGGAGCCGGCAACGATCGAACCCGGAGCGTTTCGCCTGGTCGACGTGCCATTGCTCGCGGCATCGGCGGTCATCCCTGCCGGGTGGAGGATCAGACTCGCTATTAGCGGAGCGGATTTTCCGGTGCTTTGGCCGCCCGGTCAAAGGTTCACCCTGTCGATCGACCCCGCCAGCAGCCGGCTGGTGCTGCCGTTGCTCCCCGCGGGTGGCGAGGTCCTCGAGATCCCAACTTCTCCACCCCCTCCAGACTCCCCGGTCGAGGTGATCGACTCGACCTTCGATTTCAATATCACTCGCGACAGGGCAAGCTTCGAGAAAAAAGTCGGACATCGCGAGCGCCAGCCCGACGGGTTGGTCTACGACTCGGCGCAAACGTTTCTCGTCACGATCACCGACGACGATCCCGCCACCATGGCTGTCGAGGCTCAGACCACTATCTCCCTGGAACGAGGCGACTGGCTCGTAAGCACTGACTCGAGCCTGCGCATAACCGCGGATGAGTCCTACTTCCACATCGACATCCACCTCTCGGCCGAGGACCAGCACGAGGAAGTATTTGCCCGTGATTGGTCGGAGTCGATCCCGCGTAACTGGGCTTAGCCGGGATCAATTCGGCGCCGTGCCGCATCCAGGCATGCGAAGACTCCCTCATCGGAGATTTCGGAGAAATCGGCGTAGTACTGGCTGATGGCCATGAACCGGTCGGAGGTGGGGCAAATCGTTTCGTCGGCAACAAGGCGAATGTTGGCGATGGCGGCTGTTGAGCCGATCGGAGCCGCCACCACGAGCTTCTCGACGGCCCGCCTTCGGGCGACCTCGCACGCGGCCATCACCGTCGCTCCGGTCGCGATCCCGTCGTCGACGATGATCACTGATTGGCCGGAAAGGTCGAGAGGTGGATTGTCTCCCCGGAAGCGAAGAGCGGCGCGATCCAGGTTGGCGAGCTCGCGCTCCTCGACCACGTCGATGTCTCTCTGAGAAAGGCCGGCCCGTCGCACCATTGCCTCGTCCAAAAAGCGGACCCCGCCTTCGCCAATGGCGCCCATTGCCAGCTCGGGCTGATAGCGGACCCCGAGCTTTCGCACGAGGATCACATCAAGTGGAGCATCGAGGGCTTTGGCCACTTCGGCTGCGACGACAACACCTCCACGGGGCAATCCGACAACCAAAAAGCCCGACTCACGAAGAGGCGAGAGCGACTCGGCGAGCTTGATTCCCGCGTCGACCCGGTTCCGATAACGCATACTTAGTCGCATGTCCGCCGCTCTCGTGACGATCGAAAAGCTCTGGAACGAACTCTACGACGGACGGCATCAAGAGGGGCTAGAAGCCTTCGTGGCCGGAGTCGAGCAATTCAAGGGCGAATATGCCTTGGCTCCGCTTCCCAACGAGTGGTACAAGGACGTGGTTGTCTACTCCGCCTACGTAGATCTTTTCAACGACAGCCTCGAGGGCCTGATCGAGAAGCTCGACTACTTGGAAAATCTCGGGGTGAGTTGTTTGTGGCTTCTGCCGATCCTCGAATCGCCGATGAAGGACGCCGGCTTTGACATCAGTGACTACACGAAGGTACGCGATGACCTAGCCGTCTCGAAGGATCGGAGCTCAGATCAGGTTTTCGACGACTTCGTTCAGGAAGCTCACAGGCGCGGTATCGCCATCATCTTCGACATAGCCTTGAACCACTCCTCGATCGAGCATCCCTGGTTCCAGTCGTCAAGAGATGACAAGAGCTCGCCCTATCGC
Source organism: Acidimicrobiia bacterium (assembly GCA_013812505.1). Classification (GTDB taxonomy): domain Bacteria; phylum Actinomycetota; class Acidimicrobiia; order Spongiisociales; family ZC4RG35; genus JACCTH01. The sequence goes on from JACCTH010000033.1 coordinate 68,209, forward strand.
GACTACTACATCTGGAGCGACACCGACGACCTCTATCGAGAGGCGCGCGTCATCTTCAAAGGGATGATGGACAGCAACTGGACCCGGCATGGCGACCAGTTCTACTTCCATCGCTTCTTCGACATCCAGCCCGACCTCAACTACCACAACCCCAACGTGCTGGTCGAGATGACGATGATCCTGCTCGGATGGCTCGCTCGCGGTGTCGACGGGTTCCGAGCCGATGCCGTCCCCTATCTCTGGAAAGAGGCCGGGACGAACTGCGAGAACCTCCCGAAGACGCACATCGTGGTCAAGATTCTCCGGGCGGCCACTGACTATCTGCGGCCTGGCACCGTCCTCGTGGCCGAGGCCAACCAACCTCCCCAAGAAGTTGCCGCGTATTTTGGCGACGGGGACGAATGCTCGGCCGCCTACCACTTCCCGTTGATGCCCCGCATGTATAAGGCCATTGCCCAGGCAGACCGGCGAGCGATCACCGATACGTTGAGCGCCGACTTCACCCCTCCGATTCCGGCGAGCTGCCAGTGGTTCACTTTTCTGCGTTGCCACGACGAGCTGACCCTTGAGATGGTGACCCCGGAGGAGCGCAAGCTGATTTACGACTACTACGTCCGTGACCCGCTGTGGGATTTCCGACGAGGCGAAGGAATCTCCTCCCGACTCGCCCCACTCCTAGGAAACGACCCTCGCCGCGTCAATCTCCTCAACGCCATCCTGTTGACGCTGATTGGAACGCCGATCATCTACTACGGCGACGAGGTCGCGAAGGGAAACGATCGCGCTTACTACGACCAAAGAGTTGCTGAGACTGGTTACCCGGATTCACGGAACCTGGCACGGGGCCCGATGGATTGGGATGTCATCGAATCAGACCTTGCCAACTCCGCGAGCCTGGCCTCGCAAGTGTTCTTCCCACTGAAGGCCTTGATCGCGAGGCGGCGCAGCTCACAGACCTTCTCTCGCGGCCAACTCGATTTCGTCGACGTGGGTGACAACCGCGTCCTCGCCTTCACACGTACCCTCGGCGCTGATCAGGTTTTGATCATGGCGAATCTCTCCGATCAAACGGTGAACGTGGCTGCGGCCGAGTTGGCGCCTTTCGACTTCACAATTCGTCCCTAGCCTGCGAACCCGTGGAACCGACGCTTCCTCGATCTGCCTACGTTGACCTTGAGCATTTCCGGGCTGAGCGAGAACGGATCTTTTTCCGACAATGGTTCTGTGTCGGGCGCCAAGAGGAGCTGCCCGGTGCCGGCGATCACCTGGTCTGCGATGTAGCCGGTGAGAGCATCCTTGTCACCAGAACCCGGCAGGGGGACCTCGCGGCCTACTACAACGTTTGCCGGCACCGGGGCTCGGTGTTGAGCGCCGAGCCGGGCAAGCCCAGTCAGGCCGAAATCGGCCCGACCGGGACGTTCCGAGGATCGATTCAGTGCCCGTATCACAACTGGACCTACTCGTTTACAGGCGAACTCCGCGCCGCGCGGTTCCTCGACGAGGATTTCGACAGGGCAACGCTGCCGCTTCATCACGTCGCAGTACGCATGTGGAACGGCTGGATCTGGGTCAACCTGGAGCCGGCCACGGCCCCGAGCCTCGAAGAACAGGTAGCTGTTCCGGGCGGCTATCTCGATCGCTACCCGTTAGGTGAACTGCAGTCAGCCCACCGAATTGTTTATCAGGTCGAGGCGAACTGGAAAGCGATCGTTGAGAACTACAACGAGTGTTATCACTGCGGACCAATCCATCCCGAACTTTGTGAGTTGGTCCCGGCCTTCCGTCAAGGCGGAGGAGCCAACCTCGATTGGAAGAATGGAATCGAGCATCGCGACGGTGCCTGGACTTTCACCATTAGCGGGACCACCACGCGCCAACCCTTCCCCGGTCTCAGCGACACCGAGTTGACCAGGCACAAGGGCCAGCTCCTCTATCCGAACTTGATGTTGAGCCTGTCCGCTGACCATGTCACGGCCTTCATCCTCTGGCCGCAGGGTCCCGCCGCGACCACTGTTGTTTGCGACTTCCTTTTCCATCCGGATGAAATAGCGAAGCCCGACTTTGATCCCTCCGACGCCGTCGACTTCTGGGACATGGTGAATCGCCAGGACTGGCGGGCGTGCACGCTTGTCCAGCGCGGGATGACGTCGCGTCGTTTCGAGCACGGTTTCTACGCACCAATGGAGGACTGGTCGAAGGACATTCGTCGTTACATCGACGAATCGCTGCAGTAGCTGTTTTTAGGACCAACTCGGCAAAGGCGCGAGAAAGTCAACGATGAGCTTGGACAGTCGCTCGGGCACCTCCAGTCCGATCATGTGGGCGACATCTTTCCAAATGACTGCCGTTGCATTGGGCGCATTGGCCGCGAGATACTCGGCGGTCTGGGCAACCTCGGTCGCGTCGAGCGAGCCCGCCACCGCCAGTACAGGCTGCGAGAGCTCGCCGAGACGCTCGCTCGCCGGTGGGCGGAGCCGGACCGGCCGGGCCTGAACTCGGTTTGAGTCGTAGTGGTCGGAATCCATGCTGCGAACCAAGTCGCGGATCGCAGCCGGGACCCGATCAGTGGGCTGGCCGGGGCCGTCGACCCAGAAGGTGACGTCAAGGTCCACGAGCGCCTGCAGAGCCTCAAGGTCGCCAGACGACTTTTCGAGCCGCTTCTCGAGCGCTTCCATGTTCTCGAACGCCGCAAGCTCTTCGGGGGTGGGATCGCCTTCGAATCCGCCAAGACCGGCGCCGACGCCGATCACAGCCACGACCCGGTCCGGCGACTCGATCGCCGCGTCAAGCGCAATCCTGCCGCCCATTGAGTTGCCAACGAGGGCGGCCCGACCGATCCCGAGAGTGTCGAGGAGAACGAGGAGGTCTGCCGTGTCCGAGAACTCGACATGCTCGGTGACCGTTTTCCCGAACCCGCGACGGTCGTAGCTCACCACTCGGTGACCCGTCTCGACGAGGAGCGGAGTTAACGCGTCCCACGCCCTCGAATCGGCGATGCCGGCGTGGAGGAGGACGATTGGTGGGCCTGCACGATCGCCCTGGTCGACGACGTGGAGGGTGGCACCGGGGACGGTGACCGAGGAAGTCAGCATCACCGTAAGGTACAAGCGGTGGCCGGTGCATCGACCGATTACAGGGTGATAGTTCTCGGTCTTGGCGGAATCGGGAGTGCGGCCGCTTACTGGGCGTCAAAGCGCCTCGGAGCCGAGGCGTTGGGCATCGAACAGTTCGCCTTTGGTCACACTCGCGGTGGGTCTGAGGATCACAGCCGGATTATTCGCCCTCTCCTATCACCGGAGCGACTACGTGCAGCTGGCGAAGCGAGCGTTTGAGGCTTGGGACGCTCTCGCTGAAGACGCGGGGGAGGCGCTGGTCCTCAAAACCGGAGGGCTCGATCTCTGCGGACCCGAAAGCGCCATCGGTCTTGACGATTACCGGCGGGCTATGACCGAGACCGGAGTGGAGTTCGAGGAAGTAGATGCAGTGGAGATCCGCCGCCGGTGGCCGCAGTGGCGGATCGCCGATGAGGTCGAGGGCATTTACCAGGAACGGGCCGGCATCGCGATGGCGACTCGCGCCAACGCCGCCCACCGGCGACTCGCTCAAACGAACGGTGCGACCTTGCTTGAAAAGGCGGCTGTGACCGAGATTCGAGAAGTCGGAGGCGAGGTGGAAGTCGTCGCCGGCGATCGGGCCTTCCGAGCCGAGAAGTTGATCATCGCGGCCGGCGCCTGGACCAACCAGGCCCTTTCGCATCTCGGACTTGAGTTCCCACTCGATGTCTCCCTCGAGCAGGTCGTCTACTTCGACTCAACCAAACTCGACGCGTTCGCGCCCGATCGATTCCCGGTTTGGATTTGGATGGACGTGCCCTGCTTCTACGGGTTCCCGGTTTTCGGAAAGCCGGCAGTCAAGGTTTCTTGGGATCGCTGCGAGGTCTTTACCGATCCTGACCACCGGCCCTTCGAACCGGACCCGGCTACCACCCGAGCGATTGCCGACTTCACCGGCCGCCATCTACCCGATGCCCTCGGTCCGGTGCGTCTTGCCAAGACCTGCCTTTACACCCTGACTCCGGATCGTGACTTCATCATCGACCGCGTGCCCGGCACAGAGTCCGTTTTTGTCGCCGTTGGCGCCGGACATGCTTTCAAGTTCGCGTCACTTATCGGAAAAGCACTCTCCGATCTCGCGATTGAAGGGCACAGCGACCTCGACCTCTCACCCTTCCGCGCCGACCGCGCGATCCTCACCGAGCCGAATCCGGTTCGCTCCTACATGGTCTAATTAAGAACCGAAGACACGAAGACCCGAAGACCCAAGACCAATCAGCCAGCGACAGCGATCGCCTTGACCGCCCAGCAGGCCGCTTCGCGAGTCGCGGCTGCCGAAATGATGGCGGGGTCCTCGCCACGACAGCGTTCGGCGATGCCCAGACGCTCGGACTCACCGGATTGCAAGACCGGGCAGCGAGGGTGGAACCGGCACCCGGAAGGGATCCGCTTGGGGTCGGGGATCTCCCCGCTGAGAATCTGCTGTTCCATCCCTCGCGTTTCCGGAACGACCGAGAGCAACGCCTTGGTGTAAGGGTGTTTCGGAGAATCGAGCAGCTCTTCGGTGGGTCCGACCTCGATGATCCGGCCGAGATACATCACCGCGACCCGGTCGGCGATGTTCCAGGCCAGACCGAGATCATGGGTCACAACCAACACCGCCAGGCCGGTCGTGTCGACCAGATTTCTCAGCAGGCCCAGGATCTCGCCGCGGATCGAGGCGTCGAGGCTCGCTACGGGCTCATCGGCCAAGAGGAGTCGGGGTTCTGTGACCATGGCGCCGGCGATGACGACGCGCTGGCGTTGACCTCCGGAGATCTCGTGTGGGAAACGGCGCAGGAATCGTTCCGGGGGTCTTAATCCAGCCCGGCTCAACGCCGTCGAGACCGCCTCGGCTTCATTGCCTTTGAACTTCTCGATCCGCAACCCCTCGGCCACGATCTCGGAAACGGTGCGCCGAGGGTTCAGCGCGCCCGTCGGGTCTTGAAAGACCATCTGCACGTCGGGCAGATGCCGCGCATCGGCTTCCTTTCCCTCAAACAGAACTTTTCCGCTTGTGGGGTGAGTCAGTCCCTGGATCGCTCGGATCAAAGTCGTTTTCCCCGACCCCGACTCGCCGACCAGTGCGAGCACTTCGCCCGGCATCACCGCGAGGTTGACGCCATCGACCGCGCGGGCAGCCCCGAAATGAATGTGAAGGTCCTCGACGACCACCAGCGCCTCAGTCATGGACGCGCCAGAATGCAGGCCGCCTCCTGCGCGGGCCCCGACGGAAGCAGCGGCGGTTCGGCGTCTCGGCAGCGGTCGATGGCGTCGGGGCAGCGGGGATGGAAAGGACACCCGGCAGGGAGTGCCGCCGGGTCGGGCGGATCACCCTTGAGGCCAGACGGATTCATCCGCGATTCACGATCGCCGATTGTTGGGAAGGCCGCGGCGAGAGCCCGGGTATACGGATGGGTGGGCCGTTCGAAGACCTGGTCACTCGGTCCCCGCTCGACGATCCTCCCGGCATACATCACTGCCAGCCGATCGCACACATAGGTCAGCACCGATAGGTCATGGGTGATGAAGATCATTGAAAGCTGCCGCTCCGCCCGCAGTTTTTCGAGGACGGCCAGCACCTGCGCCTGCACCATGAGGTCCAAAGCGGTGGTGGGCTCGTCGGCGATCAACAGATCAGGGTCGCAAGCCAGAGCCATGGCGATCAGCACCCGCTGGCGCTGGCCACCAGACAACTGATGCGGATAGTCTTCTGCTCGGTTGGCCGGGATCCCGACCTGCCCCAGCAAGTCGACGGCCCGTTTCTCGGCCGCCTTCTTGTCGGGCTCGGTCTTGTGGAGGATGATGGGCTCGGTGATCTGATCGATCACGCGTTGCACCGGGTTGAGGGCGTGCAGGGCACCTTGGAAGACGATCGCCGCGCCGGTCCACCGGACCGCCCGCAGACGTCCCGGCTTCATAGTCAGCACGTCCTCCTCGCCGAGAAGGACCTCGCCGGTCGTGGTGATCCCTGCCGGGAGCAGACGGAGGATGGCGTTGGCCATCGTGGATTTTCCGCACCCGGACTCGCCGGCCAGACCCAACGACCCGCCTGGTTCCAACTCGAAGCTGACTCCGCGCACCGCCGGCACCTCGCCCTGGCTGGTTCTGTAGGTGACCGTCAGATCACGCACCGACAGGAGGGCCGTCATCGCCGATCCTTGAGACGGGGATCGACGATTTGTTCGAGTGTCTGGCCGATAAGGGTGAAGGCCAGCACCACCAAGACGATGCCGACGCCGGCGGGCAGGTAATACCACCAGGCGTTGCGCGCGATGGCCCCATTGACAAAGGCCTCTTCCAGGGTCTTGCCCCACGAAGCGGTTTGGGGATTGCCCAACCCGAGAAACGACAACGTGGTTTCGGTGAGGATCGAGATCGGCACGGCGAGAGTGGTGTTGGCCAGAATCAGACCGCTCACGTTCGGAAGGATGTGTTGACGGACGACGTGCAAACCGGAGCCCCCGAGCGATCGCGAACGGTCGACGAACGTTCGTTGCTTCAGGGTGAGGACCTGGGACCTGACCAGGCGTGCGGTCGAGGGCCACGAGGTGATGCCGATCACGAAGATCATGTTCAAGAGCGACCGCCCCAACACGGCGGCGAGAACGATGGCGAGGGGGAGAAACGGAATCACGAGGAACCACTCTGTGATCCGCATCAGGGCCGAATCCAATTTGCCACCGACGAATCCCGAGACGATTCCGACTGCCGATCCGATGAGAATCGTAAGAAACGAGGCCGCAAGCCCGACGAGGAGGCTGATCCGCGAGCCGTAGACGAACTGGTCCCACACCGACCTACGGAAGTGGTCGGTGCCGAGCGGCCCAACCTCGGCGGGTGTGCCCCACTGGGGCAGGCCTGCAGCTCTGGCTTTGACCGGGTTGATGTAGTCGGTTCCGGCAACGAGAGGGGCGGCGATGGCCAAGATGACGAAGAAGGCGAGAATGATCACGCCGATGCGCCCCGACCTCGCCTGCCAAAACTCCCTAGCGACCTCGACCCATCGTTGGCGCTTGCGGTCCCCGACGACGACGGTCATGTTCGAACTCGCGGGTCAAGGCGGCCGTAGACAAGATCGGCAATCAAGTTGAAGAGGATCACAGCCGCGCTGAAGAGAAGGAACAAGCCTTGCAGCATTGGCAGATCGGGGCCACGGATCGCGTCGCTGGTCGCTTTGCCCAGCCCGGACCAGGAGAACACGGTCTCAACCGCGATCGCTCCGGACAGGACGAATCCAAAGTTGATGGCGCTCAGGGTTACAACCGGGAGAAGAGCATTTGGTAACGCATGCCGGTTGCGCACCTTGATATCGCGGAGACCTTTGGCTCTGGCAACGACCAGGTAGTCCTCTTTCATCGTCTCGAGCAGTGAGCTTCGAGCAACGATGGCGTACTCGCCGAGATAGGCCAGGGTCAAAGTCAGGGCCGGCAAAGCAATGTGGTGCGCTTGGTCGAGCAACCGTCCAATGCCAGCGCGCGAAGACCCTGCGTCGATAATTCCCCCGACGGGGAAAATCCCCGTAATGATCGCGCCGCCCACCAAGAGCAGCATCCCCAGCCAAAAGTCCGGCATTGAGTAGAACAACATGGTTGAGGTGGTGATGCTGTAGTCGGTCTTCGTTCCCCGCCGCCACGCGGCCGCCACTCCCAGCGCAGTACCGATCACCGCCGAAAGTACAGCCGAGGTTCCGACCAACGCAACGGTGGCGGGAATCTTTGATTTGATCTCATTCCAGACCGGCTGCCGGCTTTGGTAGGAGAGCCCGAGGTTCAGCTGCGCCGTCTGCTGGAGATAGTCGACGAACTGTCCGCCGAGCGGCTTGTCGAGGCCGAACTCGGCCCGTAGTTGGTCAAGCCTTTCCTGCGGGATGTTGCGGCCGCGAAACAACGTTGCCACCGGGTCGGTCTGCACGACTCGAAAGAGGAAGAAGTTGAAAACAAGGACGAAGCCCAGCGTGATCAATGCACCAGCGACCTTGCCGATCGCAAAGCGAGCGTTCACTCGCGCTCGTCAGCAGTCGCCCGCTTCCTCTGCGCGTTGGCCAGGACTAAAGCAACGACCCCCAATACAACGACTCCGGCGACGATCAAGACCAGCGGGCTGATGCCGCCGCCGACCACCCCTCCAACCGGTTGCAACTGAAAGTAAGAAGGCGAGGTGTTGGAGAACATCACCGGCCCGATGTCGGCCGGTTGGCGGACCCAGCCTTCGAAACGATCCGTGCGGTAGGCCTGCAGATCAGGGGAGTAGTAGATCGGGTAATAGACCCCGGCGTCATACATGATCCGGAGCATCTCGTGGACGATTTCCTTGCGCCGGTCGGGATCGAGTTCTTGTTTTTGCTCCTCGTAGAGCGCGTCATATTCGGGGTCGGTCCAGTTGGCGTCGTTGTAGTTACCGATCTCGGCACTTGTGAAATACGAGAGCATGGGATCGGGATCGACGAACGGTGTCCATCCCCACACGAAGGTGTCGTAGTCACCGGCGATGATGACCTCGAAAAGTTGCCCACCGTCGTAACTGTTGAGTTCTACCCCTAAGCCGATTACCTCCATCCATCCTGGGAAGAGCTCGCCGATGGCGGGGTACGTGTTGGAGTCGGTGTTGACGCCGTGGCGGAGAACGATGTTGTCGCCACCGCCAGGCATCTCCCTGATGCCGTCGCCGTCGGTGTCGAGATATCCGGCTTCGTCGAGCAAGGCGTTGGCGCCGGCAACGTCGTAGGCAATTTGCTCGTCTTCAGGGATATCCGGCACCCAACTTGGGTCGGCCGACGGAGAGATTGTCGTCGCCGGCTCACCGAAACCGGCGAGCACGTCCTCGATCACCGCCTCTTTGTCGATAGCCATGCCAATCGCCCGGCGGACGATCGGGTCGAGAAGCGCGGGATGGGGCTGACCTTCGGCAGCGCCACCATTGATCGCGAGTTCATCAAACCCGCCCTGGTAACCGGCGATGGCGACGATGTTGGGATCGTCATCCAGGGTCGCCATCGACTCCTCGGCTACATCGTGGATAGCGTCAAGCTCGCCAGCTTGAAGGGCCGCGACCCTGGCATCGGCATTGGTGAAGATCTGGAAGACGATGGTGTCGATCGCGGGCTCGCCCTGCCAATAGTTGGGATTCGCGCGCATGCGAACGAACTGCTCTGGCTCGTACTGTTCGATGAAGAACGGTCCGCTCCCCACCCCATCGAGGGCTTCATACGACGTGACGGCCTCGCCGTCGGGCGCAATCGGCTCCCAGATGTGCTTGGGGACGATGTAGACGTCCATCGTCGGAAGCTTGGGGTCTGGAACGAGGCTCGTGATCTCGACCGTGCGGTCGTCGATGGCGACGGCGTCGAGGTTGACCGTGGTGGCAACGTGGTTTCCCCACCCCTGATCACGTGAAGTGTTGATCGTCCACGCCACGTCTTCGGCAGTCAGTGGCGTGTCGTCCGACCAAAGCAGTCCCTCTCGCAAGGTATAGGTATAAGTCAGTCCGTCGTCGGAGGCATCCCATGATTCAGCGAGTCCCTCGATTGTCGAGAAGTCGTCGGCGGACTTGTCGGTGAGGGTCGCGTACTGGAGGTTCCAGATCTCATAAACCGAGACTTCAAAGCCCGCTGTGACATTCAAGGTCGTCCATGGCTGGCCAAGCCCGACGCGAAGCACCACCCCTTCCTCTTCGGTTGTCGCCGACGCCAGCGACGCGCCCAGCATCATCGTCAGTACCAAAACCAAAAGCATCCAACGCCTCAAACGCACCTCCTCGGGTCTGTCGAGGGTAGGTCAAGACAGGGAGCGTCGGCTACCTTCAACGGGGTGGAATTTCTTCGGGCCGCGATCCTGGCTCTGTTGCTTGTGTTGCCGCCTGGCGGAACTTTCTACGACGACGATCGACTGACCGGCGAACCTGCCATCGAGGCGCTGGTCGCGGCGGATATCACCCAGGGATGCGGGACGAACAGCTTTTGCCCACACGCGGTTGTCACTCGTGGGCAGATGGTGACGTTTCTCGGTCGCGCCCTGGAAGAATCGCCTTCGGTCCTGGCGGGGCCATTTCCAGATCTCAGCAATGACCTTTACTACGCGGGTTTCGCGGTCCGACTGCACGAGATGGGAATCGTCGAAGGCCGGGAAGACGGGACCTTCGGAGGCGAGAGCCCGGTAAGCCGCGGGGAGATGGCGGTCTTCCTGACCCGCGCCTTGAGCCTTGCTCCCGGATCCGACGCTCCGTTCAGCGATGTCGATCCGTCGCTCTTCTATAACGAATCGGTCGATGCGATCCGAACCGCCGGAATCACCATCGGCTGCGGCGACAACCGCTTCTGCCCCAGCCAGTCGGTGACCCGTCACGACATGGCGCTCTTCCTAACGCGGGCATTTCACCTCGAGCTTTCCGTGGTTCCGGTTCGTCTAAGCCCGCTCGACGGTTTGCCGGCTTCCGATGGGTTCTCGGTCAACCGCCGGATCATCGCCGTCAAGATCGACAACGCCGCCCCGGCGCGTCCCCAATCCGGGATCGAGAAGGCCGATGCGATGATCGAGCTGATGGTTGAGGGCGGCCTGTCGCGGATGATGGCGCTGTTCCTCGAATCCGATGCCACCTATCTCGGCCCGGTCCGCTCGGTTCGGCCTACTGACGCCCTGGTCGAGTCGCTTGGGGCCACCGTCGCCATCTCGGGAGCCCAACCCTGGATCGCCGACCAACTCGAAGCGGATGGGGTTCCCATCATTCGCGAGTCGCAGGTGGCGCCGCCGGCGATGTTTCGTATCTCGAGCCGGGTGGCTCCCCACAATCTCTACGCCAACACCGTTGCGCTCAGGGCCGAGGCGGACCTGGGCGGCTACGCCAACGCTCCGCCACCTGATCTTTTCCTCTGGGGCGACTTCGCCTATCCGGCCGCCGCCGCCGCCACCTGGATCGATGTGTCATGGTCAGATCCGGTGTCGACGATCTGGCATTGGGACGGCGCCCGGTATCTGCGCTCGTCCAACACGACTCCTCACTACTGGGTCGACCAGAATGGCTCTTTGGGCAGGGTCGCCGCTGACAACCTGGTGGTGATCTTCGGCCAGTACTACGAGGTTGCGGCGCCACCCGGCTTCGGCGGTTCCATCGTCCCGGCGATGAACACGATTGGCTCGGGCCGCATGGTCCTTTTCACCGAAGGCCGGGTGATCGACGGAACCTGGTCGCGACCAGACAATGAAACCTGGTTCACCTTCTCGACCCCCGCCGGGGAGCTGATCGTCCCTCCCGGTCTCACCTGGATCCACGTCATTCCTCACGACCGGCCCCTCACCTGGGGATAAGAACTTCGTTTTTATCACTCAAGCAGGGCGTAAAACGCCCTGCTTGAGGACAGAGAACGGCCGGCTAGCCGAGCGAGCGGCGGAGTCGCTTCAAACGGTCGGTCCATTGGGCGTCGACCCGAGCGGCCCATGCAGTCATGTCAGCCAGCGCGGCCGGGACTGCCGAGTAATTGACCTCGCGGCCAACTGTGCTCCGGGTGACCAGGCCGGCCTCGTCGAGGACCGTTAGGTGCTTTTGAATCGCCTGTCGGCTGATCGGCAGGCTGGCAGCGAGCTTGGTCGCCGAAGCCGGTCCCTCGCTGCTGAGCCGTTCGAAAACCTCCCGCCGAGTCGGGTCGGCGAGGGCGGTGAACAACGTTTGTGGGCTTTTCATGCGGCACCCACGATCGGGGGCGAACCGGTGATTCGGTACTCGAGGAGTCGCTCGGTCACCGTGACCCTGGATCCGGTGTCGGTGGGTTCGATTGTGATCGTGACCTGCGACGGCTCGCCCACTGGCTTCCGCCATGACCAGGTGATGGAGCGCTCGGGCACGACCTCTTCGACTGTGCCGATAACGTCATCGTTCGGAACGATGACCTGTCCGCCTGGCCGCGGCTCGACCATTACTCCCATCCATTCCTCGGCGAGAGCGCCGTCGGTTATCTGCTTCCAGACCTCGGCAGCTCCCGCCTCGACCTCGATGCTGCGTTCGATCTCCGGTTGATCCACTATCTGCAACTTAGCAGTTGCAGATAGTGCTAGCGTGTGCAACCAGCGAGTTGCACTCAAAGGAGATCCAGTGTTGATCCCAACGGTTATCGAACAGACGGCTCGGGGCGAGCGGGCTTTCGACATCTACTCACGGCTGCTGGGTCACCGCGTGGTGTTTCTCGGACGCCCGGTCGATGACGAGCTCGCCAATCTCATAGTGGCCCAACTCCTTCACCTCGAATCAGAGAATCCGGAGAAGCCGATCGCGCTCTACATCAACTCGCCCGGCGGCTCCGCCGACGCCATGTTCGCCATCTACGACGCCATCCAACATGTAGGCCCGCCAGTCGAGACGACCTGCATCGGGATGGCCGCATCGGCCGCGGCCGTGATCTTGGCCAGCGGAGTGGCGGGGTCCCGGGGGATACTCCCGCACGGCCGGGTCATGATCCATCAGCCGCACGTCGGGGCGATCGGAGGCCAGGCCAGTGACATCGAGATCCATGCCGCCGAGATCCTCCGTCAGCGCGAGCTCGCCAATCAACTGCTCGCGCAGCACACGGGTCAGCCCGTCGAGCGGATCCGAACCGACACCGACCGTGATCGATGGATGACCGCCGATCAGGCCGTCGAGTATGGGCTGGTTGATCGGATTCTCTCCCCGGCCACGGTCCCGGTCGGCCTCGCAACCTAGGTCCCGCAGCGCAATACTGGCCGCGCCATGGTTGTCGACAGCCAACGCTCCCACCTGCTCGAAGACGCCCCCGACTCGCCCGAGGCCGAGGAACTTTTCGCCGGCGACCTTGCTGACTACGGCTTCGTGATGAATCTCTCCCGGCTTTGGGCTCACGAGCCTGCCGCCAAGACCGGCCTCTTTGACGTCGTCGCAACGGTGACGCGCGCCGGTCAATTCTCCATTCGCCAACGCGGGATCCTGGTGACCGCGACCGCGGCCACTCTCGGTGACTCATATTGCTCAATCGCCTGGGGCAAGAAACTCGCGGCCGAAGCGGACCCTGAGATCGCCGCGGGTGTCCTTCTCGCCAAGGATCAGGACCTCACCGAGAGCGAGCAAGTCATGGCGCGTTGGGCTCGCAAGGTCACGCGCGATCCCAACAGCACCAATCGATCTGACGTCGACGCGCTCCGCGCCGCAGGGTTCAGCGACCGCCAGATCTTTGCGATGACCGTCTACATCTCGCTTCGGATTGCCTTCTCGACGGTCAATGATGCGCTGGGCGCTCTCCCGGACAGCGAGTATCGAGCCAACGCCCCAAGCGAGGTGCTCGACGCCGTCACCTGGGGCCGCCCCATCGACACCTAAACCATTCCTGCGTAAAAACCTCCGGACCAATTTGATCAATTTGGGGAGCGCAGATTTACGCAAGAAAGGGTTCTTGGTCCAAGGCTAGAGCGCCGAGCGCGAGCCAGTGAGCATCGCCGCGACGAAACTCGTTGCGCCTCCCAACGTCATCGAGGGCCCGGCAATCGACGCCGGGGATATCGCCCACGTCACGCCACCAATTACGGTCATGGTGGCCATCGCCACGAGGAGTGTGCGCTGGTCCCTGCGGAATCGAGCCAGCAGCAGACCGACGACCAGTCCGTAGAGCACTGCCACCGTCCATAAGAGGGCATCCATCGCTATTCGCCGATGTCCTCGAACCAGAGTTCGGGTTGCGCGTTGATGAAATCGGCCATCATCGTTACGCAGTCGAGGCGGTCAAGCACCATCAGGTCGACCCCGCGCGATCGCAGATACGACTCGGGGCCTTTGAAGGTGTGGTTTTCCCCTATCACGATCGTGGGAATCGCGTAGAGCAAAGCCGTGCCCGAGCACATATCGCACGGAGAAAGGGTGGAGTAGAGGGTCGACCGCCGGTAGCTCGAGGCGGTCAGCCGGCCGGCGTTGTCGATGGCGTCCATCTCAGCGTGAAGGATTGGGCTGCCTTTCTGCACTCGGCGGTTGTGCCCCCGCCCAACAACCTCCCCGTCGACCACAAGGACGGATCCGATCGGGATCCCACCCTCGGCCAAGCCGATTTTGGCCTCTTCGACCGCCGCATCCATGAAGTCGACCACGGCCGCACCTTAGGTTTGCACTAGAGGTCGAGGTCGGAGCCAGAGGTGGAAACTGGCGTCATGGAGCCCTGAGGTAGCGTGTCAGCGTGACTATGCGCCGCTTTCTACTTATCACCTCTCTGGCCCTCGTGCTCTCGGCGTGTGAGGTCCGCACTCATCTACGCGTCGACGCCAACGACCTTTCTAACGGCACGATCACCGCCGTCGTTGGATTCGACGAGGAGTTTCGCAATCTGATGGCGGAGTCAGGGGGACAGGGAGACATCCTGGCTGAGCTCGAATCGTCTGCCGAAGCCGAAGGGTGGGAAGCGGAGCCCTTTGTCGACGGTGATATCGAGGGGTACCAAATCTCGCGCGGGTTCTCTTCGATCGAGGAGCTACAAGAGCTGATGTCATCGAGCATGCTCAGCGAAGAGTGGGGCTACACCGACATCAGCTTTACGGAGGATGAGGGCGACTTTGTTTTCGAAGCGAGCGGCGGGAACCCGATGAGCGAGCTGTCGGGCGAAGCAGGTTTTGAGGGCATGGAGGACCTGCTCACGATCGACTTCCAAATCGCCGTCACCTTTCCTGGCCCGGTGCAGGAGCACAACGGCGACCTCGAGGCCCGAACGGTGACTTGGGACCTCGACAACCTCGAGACCGGTACGGGCACCCTCTTTGGCCGCTCCTCGGTCGGCGGCGGGTTTCCTTGGGCGATCATTGGCGGCGTCGTGCTTGCCCTGCTCGTCGCGGGCGCGGTGGTTTGGCGATTACGAGAGTCGAAACCCAAGCCGACGGAGATCGTCGTTCCGGTGGTGGTGGGTCCGACCGCCGGCGAGAACCACATGGCGGGCGAGATTCAGCCGGCCAGCGAGGATCAGCCGGTCAAGGAATCCACGTAGCACCAACGCCAGGTCTCACCTGGCTCAAAACTTCGAATCACGGGGTGGCCTGTGTTCTGAAAGTGAGCCGTGGCGTGTTTCCCTGGCGACGAATTGCAACATCCGACGTGTCCGCAGGTAAGACACAGCCGCAGGGTCACCCACCGGCCTCCTTCCGCCAGGCACTCCTGGCACCCGTCCGGAGTGGTGGGTTCAACAGGAAGATTCGAGGGTTCGAGGTGCTCGCAGCTCATCGTTCCGCCTCAGCCTCGATCTCGACCTTCCAGCGGGGGTCGAGGAGCGCTTTGATGACAACCATCGTTGATGCGGGCCGGATCTCTGAGAAGACTTCGCCGTGGGCGCGACCAGCCTCTTCGGAGTCGGCGCGGTCGACCAGGAACATCCGGGTCCGGATTATGTCTTCGGCTTTGAAACCGCCAGCCGCCAAGGCAGTGAGAATGATCTCGAGACAGCGTTTCGTTTGAAGGTAGGCGTCGTCAGGGCAGCTTCCATCTGGCCAGATGGGGGCGGTCCCCGCAACAACGACTCGATTGCCAACCCGCAAAGCCCGCGAGAAACCCACGCTGGATTCAAAGGGCGATCCCGAGGAAATTCGTTCACGATCACTCATCTGGACGCCCATTGTGGCGGGTAGCTCGGGGTTCGAGAAAATCTGTTCAATTGATACTTGACCGATCACAGGGATGTAATTACAGTCGTGTATTCGCCCCAATAGGTTGTGGTCAGGTGGAGGGGTACCACAACATATTGTGGTTTTGAGGTTCTAGACGCCAGGGTTTCCCGTTCAAACTTTGTCTTTGGTCGGGATACCCGTGACCGCTCGAAGGGAGAGCCAGATGAGCAACGGACATGGATTGCGGATCCCGCGACGCTTCACCGTGGAGGGGCACGACCCCTACGAAGGTATCGATTGGGTGAGGCGGGACTCGAGGATCACCAACCCCGACGGCTCGATCGTCTTTGAGGTGAAGGACGCTGAAGTTCCGTCGACCTGGTCGCAGGTGGCCACCGACATTGTTGTGTCCAAGTACTTCCGCAAGGCCGGGGTTCCGCAACTCGACCCCGACGGCAACAACATCCTCGGCTCTGAGACCTCGGCCCGCCAGGTTTTCGATCGGCTGGCCACAACCTGGCGCTGGTGGGGAGAGCAGCACGGCTACTTCGCCTCTGCTTCTGACGCGCAAGCCTTTGAGGACGAGATGAAGTTCATGCTCGCCAACCAGATCGCCTCCCCTAACTCACCGCAGTGGTTCAACACCGGTCTCGCACATTCCTACGGGATCACCGGCACGCCACAAGGGTTCTGGTTCGTCGATCCCGAAACCGGCGAAATGACTTCCTCGCCCGATGCCTACACCCACCCTGCACCTCACGCTTGTTTTATCTCCTCAGTCTCCGATGATCTCGTCAACCCCGGTGGGATCATGGATCTCTGGGTGCGCGAGGCGCGGCTGTTCAAGATGGGGAGCGGTACGGGATCCAACTTCTCCAAGATCCGCGCCGAAAACGAGATGCTCTCAGGCGGCGGCAAGTCCTCGGGCGTAATGGGCTTCCTGCGCATCGGCGATCGCGCTGCGGGCGCAATTAAGTCCGGAGGTACGACACGAAGAGCAGCCAAGATGGTCATCCTCGATCTCGACCATCCCGACATCGAAGAATTCATCGATTGGAAGAAGCACGAAGAGGACAAGGCTCGCGTGCTTATTCAACACGGTGGCTATCCAGCCGATTTCAACGGCGAGGCATATGCAACTGTCTCCGGCCAGAACTCGAACAACTCGGTGCGCGTGCCAAACGAGTTCATCG